>JBJEAF010000043.1:0-14690 GCA_051868755.1 Alloprevotella sp. | reverse complement strand
CGGGAAGGAAGAGGGTTCAGTTGCGGGAGGGGGCGACGGCTGTGGTTTTCTATAGTTGGCTATAGCTCTCTATAGTTCTTTATAGATTTCTATAGCTCACTAAAGCTGTCTCAGACAGCTCTTGGCCGCCGTTGCCGCGTTATGCTTCGGCCTGTTCAGCAAGCTTGAACAATTCGTCAACGATTTCGTCGGGCGAAGGCACGATGCCACCCAGACGGCCGTATTGGTTGACAGGGATGCGTCCTTCGGCAGAGAGGCGCACGTCGAACACCATCTGGCCGGCATTGATTTCGACCACCAGAATGCCCTTGACGCGGTGCGACAGTTCGCGTATTTCCTGTTCGGGGAAGGGCCAGAGCGTGATAGGGCGGAAAAGCCCCACCTTCAGCCCCTTCTCGCGGGCAATCTCAATGGCCTTTTGTGAAATGCGTGCTGCCGAACCGAAGGCCACAATGGCATAGTCGGCATCGTCGGTGTGGTGCGTTTCATAGCGCACTTCGTTCTCCTGAATCTGCTTGTATTTGGCCTGCAGGTGCCGGTTGCGCACCTCCATGATGTCGGGTTGCAGTTCGAGTGAGGTGATGACCTGCGGCTTGCGCTGTTTCAGTCCGTGGCCGTTGGCAGCCCAGGGGCATTCGCGGGCAATTTCCTCTTCGGTGCGCCGGGGCTTGGCAGGCGGCAGTACCACCTTCTCCATCATCTGGCCAATCACGCCGTCTGACAGAATCATGGCCGGGTTGCGGTATTTGAAGGCCAGCGTGAAGGCCAGGTCGACAAAGTCAGCCATTTCCTGTACCGAAGCGGGAGCCAGCACAATCACATTGTAGTCGCCGTTGCCGCCACCGCGTGTAGCCTGGTTGTAGTCGCTTTGTGAAGGCTGTATGGTGCCCAGTCCTGGGCCGCCACGCTGTACGTTGACAATCAGTCCGGGCACTTCGGCGCCGGCCATGTAGCTGATTCCCTCTTGCATCAGGGCTATGCCCGGCGATGCCGACGAAGTCATGACACGTTTGCCCGTGCCGCCTCCGCCATAGAGCATATTGATTGAAGCGACCTCGCTTTCGGCTTGCACGACCACCATGCCCGTGGTTTCCCAGGGCTTGAGTTCTGCCAGCGTTTCGAGCACTTCGCTTTGTGGGGTAATGGGGTATCCGAAGTAACCATCACATCCGCAGCGGATGGCAGCCCGGGCGATCGCCTCGTTACCTTTGAGAAGCAGAATTTCGTTTTCTTCTTTCATGGATGTGTAATTAAGCCATGTGCGGTATTATTCAACTTTTTTGCGGTAAACACTGATGCAGCCATCAGGACAAACGATGGCGCACGAGGCGCAGCCGATGCAGGTGTCGTTCACCTCCTGACAGAAGGCATATCCTTTGTGGTTTACCTCATTGGTAGTAAGAGCAAGTGTTTTAGTCGGACAGGCCACGATGCAGAGTCCGCAACCCTTGCACCGGTCGGTGTCGATGACCAAGGCTCCTTTGATTTTGCTCATTGCCGTAAACTGTTTTGTTGATGTTGCAAGTGTGCGGTTGGCTTGTGTAGGACGACATTGTGAATGGCGCCGGTACAGCCAGCGCACATCAGGGATTGTATAGATCTTTGTGGTAGAAGTTCATGATGTCGGCCAGCATTTCGTTGTACTGCCGGGCAGGTCCGTCGGGTTCCAGCTCCTGGGCTTTCATGAAGCAGCTTTGCGCTTTGGCCCAATGCGACATTTTCAGATAGGCTTTGCCTTGCAGGCATAACAGGGCCGGGTGGTCGCCCCATTCCTGCCGGGCTGTGTCGATGAGCCGGTGTGCTTCGGCCAGATTGTTGGCTTCGAGTGCCTGCTGTATGAGTTGGAAGGATGAAGGACTGTTCATGTCATTTTGGTTTGGCAAGGCAGGTCGTACACGGTAGGTAGCATCCCGGAATCCCGGCAAGCACGGTGTGCGTAGAAGGCCGGAAGTTTCGGTTTGATCCCGTCTTGGTAAGGCAAAGATACGGTTTAATGCAATACGCGGATAGTAAATGTGGCTTTTTAGTGAATGTTAAGATTCGGACGGCTGTAGGAGGGGTGAAAATGTGTGGAAGAAGTTGTATTGGCAGACTCAGAGCGGACGGTTCAGCCGCATTGCCTGTATGCTTGTGAGCTTTCAACTTCGAGCTGTCATTGCAGTTGCTTGCTTGTCGTTGACAGCCGTGGAGTCACTGGGCTTCAGCACTTGGGTGATGCCTTGTTCGCGGTGACAGAGATGTACCTCAACGCCGAACTTGCGGTTCAGGTGTTCGGCCAGATGTTGGGCAGAGTACACGCTGCGGTGCTGTCCGCCTGTACAGCCAAACGAGAACATGAGGTCGGTAAAGCCTCGTTCTAAATAGCGGGCAGTGTGGGTGTCGGCCAGTTTGTACACCGAATCGAGAAAGGCGAGAATCTCGCCGTCGTCTTCCAGAAAGCGGATGACCGGCTCATCGAGTCCCGTGAGCTGTTTGTAAGGTTCATAGCGTCCCGGGTTGTGTGTGCTGCGGCAGTCAAACACATAGCCGCCTCCATTGCCCGAGGCATCATCGGGAATCCCTTTCTTATAGCTGAAGCTGAACACCCGTACTACCAACTGCCGGGAAGCGTTGCTGTCGGTTGTTTGACAGCGTTTGGCGGGCATGACATTGAACTGCGGCATGTTGGTCATTTGCTGCAACACCTGGTTGAGGTAGGGATAGGGCGATACCACTCCGTCGATGAGCTGGCGGCGAAGGTTTTGGATGGCCAGCGGAATGCTGTCGAGGAAATACTTCTTGCGTTCCACATAGCCCCGCAGCCCGTAGGCTCCCAGCACTTGCAGAATGCGGAACAGCACGAAGAGGTTGAGACGCTGTCTGAAGGCAGACTCGTTGAACGACGGCAGCAGGCCGCGCACCTCGTCGATATACTCGTTGATGAGTGCGTCACGCAGTGTTTGCGGATAGCGGGCCGAAGCCTGCCACAGGAAAGAGGCAATGTCGTAGTGGAGCGGCCCCTGCATGCCGCCCTGGAAGTCAATGAAGTAGGGCTGGCCGTCGTCGGTCAGCATCACGTTGCGGGCCTGAAAGTCGCGGTAGAGGAAGTAGTGTCCTTCGTCGGCCTGGCCTACCAGGTCGGCTGCCAGTTGCTGCAAGTCGTCCTCCAGCCTGATTTCGTCGAAGGGCAGGTCAGTGGTTTTCAGAAAACTGTATTTAAAGTAGTTGAGGTCGAACATGGCGGCGCGCTGGTCAAAGCGTACCGGTTCGAGACATTGGTTGAAGTCCAGCCCTTCCGCCCCGCGCACTTGAATGTGGGGGAGCAGGCGTATGGTGCGCGAAAGCAGTTGTATTTCAGCTTCGCCATAGGTGTAGTTGTTATGGCGGGCAGGTGCCAGTGCATCGTAGAGCGACAGCCGGCCCAGATCCTGCTGCAGATAGCAGCTTTCGTCGTCGCTAAAGGCGTAAATGCGCGGCATGGGCAGCCCTTTGGCAGCAAAGTGGCTGGCTAAGTAAACAAAGCAATGGTTCTCGGGAACGGACGGACCTATCACGCCGACCACCGAAGTGCCGTCGGCTTGGTAAAGCCTCACATATTGCCGGTTGCTGCCGGCCTTTGCCAGTGTTTCGGCTTTGAGAGGTGCTTTTCCGCACCATTCCTTATACAGGTTGAGCAGTCGTTTCATGGTGTGCAGAAGGGCAAGCAAAGGATGAATGTGCATAGACGCGGTGCTTGCCGGTTAAGTTAGGGATGGGTATGTCGGCCTTCAGAGTTTCAGCGTGTGGTCGTAGGGCAGGTCGAGGCGCTTGCCGATACTTGTCACCAGCACGGCGGCTTCTTGTTTCCGTGCTTCGGCCAGCAGCAGTTCGGCCATGAGGCCGGCGTGCTTGTCGTCCAAGTGGCTGATGGGTTCGTCGGCCAGCAGAAAGTCGAAGGGCTGCACCAAGGCTCTCATCAGGGCCACGCGCTGTTGCTGTCCGAAACTCATGCGGCCTACGGGTACATGCATCTTGTCGGCTATGCCCAGTCGTTCAAACCATTCCTTGATTTCTTCGTTCGTCTTGAAGTGGGTCAGGCTGTTCTTGATGTACACGTTCTCTAATGCGGTGAGTTCGCCGAAGAGTCTCAGTTCCTGAAACAGCTCACTCACATGCCGCCGTCGGAAGTCAACCCACTGTTTCGTGGTGAAGCTGCGAATGTCGGCATGGTCGAAGCAGATGGTCCCCTCGTAGTCATGCCGATAGCCCAGCAGGTAGCTGCACAGGGTGGACTTGCCCGTGCCCGACTGTGCCTCGACCAAATAGATCCGGCCTTTCTTCAGTTGCACCTGCTGCTGCCACACCTCACTCTTCAGGTCGGTGCAAGTGGCAAACACCTGCGGCAACACGTGGTTTAGGGTGATTGTTTCCAATTTGTAATGAATGGCTTTTGGTTAGGTTGGGAGGGATGAGGTTATCAAGTTACACTTTGAATGGATGAGTTGCCATACGCTCTAATAGTAATGTTCTAACCTCATAACCTAATCCCTCATAACCTGAGAAAATAATCTGACAACCTTCAATGGCCTTCCCGTTTGGCCAGATACATCAGGTGAACGGCCACCAAGGCAGCCGTTTCGGTACGCAGTCGGCTTTCGCCCAGACTGATAGGAGTCCACCCTGCATGGATAGCCTCTTGCACCTCGTTGATGCTGAAATCACCTTCTGGCCCAATCAGCACCACACTGTCGGTGCCGGCCTGTAGCAGGTCGCCCAGAAAGTTCCTGCCCGACAGATGTTGTACGGCATGGCTGTCCCCTTCAGCCTCGGCTGGTTCGTAGCAGTGCGCAATGAACTTTTGCCCTTCAAGGGGCTGGTGGATGAAGTCGTTGAAGGGTGTGAGCGGGTCGATGACGGGCTTGAATGCCTTGTGGCTTTGCTTCATGGCCGAAACGGCAATCTTTTCGAGCCGTTCCGTCTTGACAATGTGCCGTTCCGAGTTGTCGCAGTGCAGCAGCGTGAGGCGGTCCATGCCGATTTCGGTAGCCTTTTCGGTGAGCCACTCCATACGGTCCATGTTCTTGGTGGGTGCAACAGCCAAGTGTATGCCTCCCTGCCAGAGCTTGCGGTCCTTCCATTGCCGCACCACTTCGAAGCGGCAGTGCTTGGCCGAGGCCAGCGTGATGCGTGCTTCGCTGAAGGTGCCCTGTCCGTCGGTCAGTGTCAGGGGGTCACCCTCACGCATTCGCAGTACCCTGACGGCATGGCCTGCTTCTTCGGCTGGCAGTTCGAACATCCCGTCGGGCAGGTCGGGCGTATAGAACAGATGGGATTCTTTCATGGTTGATTCTCGTTGGGAAGGTGAAGGCTCAGTTGAAGGTTGGGGACGGAAGATTACAGGGGCTTTATGGCGCGTCAGTGCGCTTGAGCAGTTCGTCGCGCAGTGCGCGGGCCAGTTCGAAATTGTCCTCTTCGACCGCAGCCTGCAGGGCCTCTTCCAACAGTTTGCCAGTCATGGCCGACAGCGGCAGTGCCACTGCATCTTTCGGGGCAGGCGTGGCTATTTGCCGTTCGAAGGACTCGCGCAGCATCCAGAGAGAGGTGTGGGTCTCGAGTGCCGCTACAGTGGCTTCGGCCACGGGAACGGCCATCGACACCATTTCGTTGACCAAGGCAAAGTCGATGAGGGCCTGTGTCCGTCCCTGTTTGGGCCGCTGTATGCGCACACCGACAGGCACCATGCCCACCCGGTGAGCCAGCTGGTTCATCAGTTTCGAAGGGGTGAAGTCGTGGTCGCGAAGTGCAGCCAAGAGCATGCGGTACTCCTCCTGTTCAATCAGTACGGGCAGGATGCGTCCGCTTTGCTCTTCTTGCAGCACCATGATGAAGGCATTGTGCAGCTCGCGTCCGCGTGTCAGTCCTGCGATGTGCAGTTCCACGTAGTCGTTGTAGTATATTGAATCAGCATTCATGGGGCGTAAGATAAGTGATTTTGGTGCATGGCCTGGAGCTGCGGGTCATGCTGTTGCGTGCAGGAAGATTCCGGGTGCGGGCAGGTTCATTCGTCCTTGGGGCTTGAGGCGGCAATGATTTCCTTCACCCCCTTCCAGAAGGTCAGGCAGGCCAGTTTGGCGCAACGCACGATGCCGCGTGCCAAGACATACAGGAAACGGCCTGTGCGCTGGGCCGCCACTACGCAGCAGTCACACACCTGTTCTTGTGAGATGTGTACGCGGGCTGCTATGCGTTGGAAGCCAGCCAGCCCCAACAGGGGCAGGGACAGCCCGGCCAGCAGGTAGAGGAGCACCCAAACCACCTGGCCCGTGCATTCCTGCACTACGGGGTGACCGCCCACGGCCTCCCACGGCAGGCCCAGACAGGCCACGGCTATGGCACTGACCACCTTGAACGACAGCAGGTGGAAGGCCAGCACATGCAGCATGCGTTCGCCCACATACATAAGGGTCTTCTTCACGCGGGGCAGCATCCGGTCGATCCAGACTGAGGCATAAAGCAGCAACACGAATCCAGACACGGCGGGTAGCGGCAGGGCTGCAAACTGTGAGAAGCTGGGGTTCCACACCATGCTTGACGGACACCACAGCGAAGCACCGAGCAATACGGCGGCAGCCGGGGCAGCTATACGCCAGGTCAGCACTTCGTCCAAGCGGTATTGCCGGAGCAGGAAACCGGCCGCCATCAGCGTGAAGCCCATCAGTTCCCTGTAGCCTCCTTGGGCCACGCCCGTTACCGTCATGCCGTCGGCAACCTTCCAGGTGGTGAGCAGCAGTCCGATGACCAAAAGTGCCCAGCCGGCCTGCTTGTCGGGGGCAAAGCGCGGGGAGCGGCGCAGCAACTTGAACACGATGAGAAAACCGATGCCTGACAGCAGCAGGGCACGGAACAGCCAGAACATTTCGCCCAAGAAGGGGGAGTAGCCCGACATGTTGAACACGATACTCCACAATTGTTGGGCTGTTTCGTGGAGCGTGTAGGAATGGCTCACTTCGCCTGTCACACTGCCATAGTGGCTGCTTAGCAGGCCGCAGGCCATCAGCAGGTTGTGCAGCAGCAGGAACACGACGCTCCAGCGCACGAAGGGCAGGTAGAGCCGCTTGATGCGCTGTACGACAAAGGTGCGCTCATCGTTCAGGCTGTGGGTGTTGAACAGGTAGCCGGCACACAGAAAGAAGGCCGGCACGTGAAACATGGACAGGATTTGGGCCGGCCAGCCGCTGATGCCGGCCTGTGAGAGAACCACCAGCATGAGGGCCAGGGCTGTGAGTATGGAGTATTTGCTGTCGTGCATAGTTGAATGGATATGTTTGAGGAGTATGGTATAGGGACACAGGATTACAGTCCCTCCGCTTGCCGGTTCGTGGATGTTGTTTGCGGCTTGCGCGCCGCACCGCCGACCAGCCTGCTTCAGCAGTAGGTTGGCATGGCAGGCAAAGGTAGATATAAAATTAGAGATAGGCGGTGCTAACCAAGGTGAAAAAATACCAACGCGCGGCGAACCTACACCTATTATATATAGGAGTATTTTCGCCGCGCGTTGGAACTGGCATTCTTTCCTGTGGAAACAGCCTCGTTGCCATTCGTTCGGAGGCTTGGACGCGCACCGTGTTCTATGGCCTGAAAAATGAAGTATATCTTCTTCGCCAGAGAAGATATACTTCTATCGCCAAGTAAGTATATATTCTCTGGCCAAGTAAGTATATCTTCTCTGAAAAGGCGGTAAAATGTCAGACTTGTGGGTCGGTTGGAGCGGGCTGCGTAGTAAACTCATCAAAGTCGGGAGCCTGCATGTCGTGTTTGTCACATTGGACAAAAGGCATGAGGAAATGGAAGAACCAGCCCTTGAACTTCTTCCAGCGGCCCCACTGTTTCCATATCTCGGGTGTGAGTTCGAAACAGCGTGTGTCGCGGTCGGTGAAGAAGATGTCTTGCAGTTCGGCTGTGGTGCAGGTGTCAGCCACCAGTATGTTGCACTCATAGTCGAACGAGAGGCTGCGGCTGTTGAGGTTGGCTGAGCCGATGAAGGAGTAACTGTTGTCGACCATCATGATTTTGCTGTGGTGGAATCCGCCTTCGAAGAAGTAGACCTTCACGCCGCGCTTCATGAGCTTGTGTACGTTATACTCCACGATGCGCGGGGTAATGGGGATGTCACTCTTGGCCGATACCATGACCTGTACGTCAACGCCCCGGCGGGCAGCCCGCTTCAAGGCCCGCTTGATGTGGCGGCATAGTGTGAAGTAGGGATTGATGATGAGGATGCGCTCGGTGGCATGGTCGATGGCGTGGACAAAGGTGTCGTGGATGATGCGCGGCGAGCTGCCCGGGTCGCGGTTGACCACTCCAACCGTTTTGTGGCCCGCTGTGTCGGAAAGGTCGGGCTTGAGCATGCCGAACTGCTGGCTGGCATTGCGCAGGCCGGGATAGTATGAGTCGCCTTGGACATTCTGCTTCGTCACCTTGTTCCAAAAGTCGAGGAAGACCTTTTGAAGTTCTCCTACGGCATCGCCTTCGATGCGCGTGTGCAGGTCACGCCATTCGCCGAACTCCGGCTTTCCCGTGATGTAGTAGTCAGCCACGTTCATGCCGCCCGTATAGGCCACAAGCCCGTCGATGACTACTATCTTGCGGTGGTCGCGGTGCATCACGTGGTTCACCCACGGAAAGCGTATGGGGTCGTACTCATAGATTTCGATGCCCCGCTCGCGCAGGCTGTCGAGATGCTGGGCACGCAGCGGACGGTTGTTTGAGCTGTTGCCGAAACCATCGAACAGCGCACGCACCTTGACCCCTTCGGCCGCCTTTTGCACCAACAGGGTGAACAGCTCCTTCGAGATGGAGTCGTTGCGGAAGTTGAAGTATTCAAGGTGTATGCTTTCGGTAGCCGCACGGATGGCCGGGAAAAGGTCGTCGAACTTCTCCTTTCCCGTCTTGAACACCACCACGCGGTTGTTCGACGTGAACTGTACGCCGAACTGCTGTTGCAGGTAGTTTACGATGTCGGCATCGCTCTGCTTGGTGGCCTTGCAGCCCGAAGCGAGAGCTGGCAGGTAGAATAGGTAGCTCAATAGTGTGATAAGTAGCGCGTTTCGAGTCATTGTGTTTGAATGGGCATCCTCACCCTCTGAGATAATCATATAGCCCATGATAATGGGCGAGGGGGGAGGGTCAGAGCACGGTGCGGAACGAGTCGACTATGCCCAGCAGGTGTTGTTCGGCATCGACCACCAGCACAGAGTGAATCTTGTTGCGGTGCAGAATGCTTTCAATTTCGGTGATTTTGGTGTCGGGCGACACCATTTTTGGCCGGGGGGTCATGATGTCAGCCACGCAGAGGCTGAAGAAGCTGTCTTGTGAGTTTTCCATGGCTCGGCGTATGTCACCATCGGTGATCAATCCTGCCACCCGGTCCTGTTGCATGGCCACACAGAGGCCCAGCCTCCCGTTGCTCATGTGGATGACAGCTTCGCCGAGTTTGGTTTGCGGGTCGATAACGGGCAGGTCATCGGTGCGCATCACGTCGCGTGCCTTGGTGAGCAGGCGTTTGCCTAACGAACCGCCGGGATGGAACTCCGCAAAGTCCGAAGCCTGGAAATGGCGGGCCTCCATCAGCGCGCAGGCCAGGGCATCGCCCAGAGCTAAGGCCGCTGTGGTAGAGGAGGTGGGAGCCAGATTGAGCGGACAGGCTTCGCGCTGCACCGAGGCGTTGAGATGCGCCGTGGCGTTTTGCGCCAGCAGCGACTGCGGGTTGCCCGTCATGGCAATGACCGGCACCTTATGGGCGGTGAGGTAGGGCAGGAAGCGCAGCAGCTCATCGGTCTGGCCAGAGTTGGAAATGGCCAGCACCACATCGTGCGGCTGGATGACACCGAGGTCACCGTGGAAGACGTCGAGCGGATTGATGAAGAAGCTGGGCGTGCCGGTCGATGAGAGCGTGGCAGCAATTTTTGCACCGATGTGGCCGCTCTTGCCTACGCCGGTCACAATCAGCTTGCCCTGACAGCTCAGGATGGTGTCGACAGCTTTGTCGAAGTCGTCGTCTATGTTGGGAATCAGTTCGAGCAGTGCCTGGGCTTCGTCGCGAAGGCATTTGATGGCAGTTTCAGTGCGCTGACTCATGGTTGCATAAGTGTTTGTGGGTTGGATGCCGTGGGGTTAAAGCAGACTTGTAATAAGGTGTTCCAGGTCGCTGAGATACAGCATGTTTGGTCCGTCGCTCAGGGCCTTGGTAGGATTGGGGTGCGTTTCGACAAAGTAACCGTCGGCACCAAATGCCTTGGCTGCCAAGGCCATTTGCGGCACAAAGCGGCGGTCGCCGCCTGTACTGCCTCCGGCACCGCCAGGACGCTGCACGGAATGCGTACAATCCATGATGACGCGGTCGGCAAAGGGTTTCATGAGGGGCAGGTTGCGGAAGTCCACCACCAGATTGTTGTAGCCGTAGATGTTGCCGCGTTCGGTCAGCCAAACCTCCTTGGCGCCCGATTCACGGCACTTTTCGGCCGGAAACTGCATGTCCTCGCCCGACAGGAACTGTGCCTTCTTGATGTTCACCGTGCGCCCCGTGCGGGCTGCCTGTACCAGCAGGTCGGTCTGGCGACACAGGAATGCGGGGATTTGAAGCACGTCAACCACTTGTCCGGCGGCTTCTGCCTGATAACTTTCATGTATGTCGGTGAGCAGCGGCAGGCCATATTTGCTCTTGATGTCGGCAAGCATCTGCAGACCCTTTTCCAGTCCCGGACCGCGGAAGGAACGCAGTGAGGTACGGTTGGCCTTGTCGAAGGAGGCTTTAAAGTAGACTTCGGCCCCTGTAAGTTGCTTAATGCGCACCAGCTCTTGCGCCACCGTGTCGAGCAGTTCAGCCGACTCAATGACGCAAGGACCAGCAATAAATATAGGTTTCATCATTGTTAAGGTTCTTTTTCGATGGGCAAATGTACATATAATCATCGAATAAGGTGTAGAAGGCCGTGAGATTTTATTTCGCTGTCATGCGCACCATCTGGACTGTACACCCTGTTTTCATGGCTTTTTCGAAGCCCTCCATGCTCCCGTTGGACCATATTGCCCTATTTTTGCATACTTTTTGTGGCACGCCCAGTGAGTTTCTCGCAAAATGTATAACTTTGCAGCGCATACGGGCCAGACTGGATTTGACAGCGGGTCGGAGTGGTATGTAAGCACGCAGTGCGCCTGAAAGTGGGCACTTAAATCTCGGCTTTCAACAATTTAACTGGCGAAAACAACTTTGCTCTCGCTGCTTAATCGAAGTACAGTAGATTAGCTTTATTCCGGCACAAGGTGCTGGAACGAGACATCACCCAAGAGCTATGTGCTCCGGAGCGTCTTGATCAGGTGGTGCGGATAAACCGGAGATAGTTGCCGGCGGCCTCGCGTCGACAGCGAAACTTCTTAGAGGATAAGGTGTAGGTTGGTAGCATCGGTCTTGCCTGCACTCGAAAACCGAAGCGATGATAAGCGTGTAGAAAGCCTATTGCTTCCTCGTTTGGACGAGGGTTCGAACCCCTCCTGGTCCACCCTTAGGGCCGTAACTCCCGAACAAAAGGGAGTTACGGCCATAGTTTTGTTATGCCTGTGCGTAGGGGACTTTGGGATATAAAACACCAGCAGGTTGATCGGTGAGAGGTAATGTGGGGCTGATTTGTCATGCTGATGTGGCGGATGCACTTTCTAAATGATAAATTTTTGCGAAGGCTGGCAATTTTTTGAGCTTTTATTGGCAGGGAGGTTGCGCTGGTGCTATCTTTGCATCGGATTTAAGAGACACAAAAAACTATGTTTAACTGGTTGCCCCTGCAAGTGGTTGCGTGCAGCCAATCTGATGAAAAGAAGATAGGGGTGACATAAAGACGAAACTGAACATGGAAAAGAAGAATTTGTTCGAATCTATCACTTACCGTATTGAGCGGTACAAGGCCATGGGCAACGGAACCATGTGCCAGCGACTGATGCGAGAGTTGGAAAAACTGCAAAACTCAGCTTCGGCTTCGCGCGCGGCATTAGGCTGAGGCCGCAGCGGTCAGCATCTGAACAATGAAGTGGCAGTGCGGTTTGTCGGCGACTGCGTTGCGCCACTATCATAGCATATAGGTTTCGAAGGCATGGGGTTCGAAACTGTACATCTCAAAGGCACGTTCCAACTGGGGCGTGCCTTTCCTTTTAATGTCCAAACTTCTTTTGCCTGACAGAATGGGGCACTTAGCCTTTCCTGCGTGCCGAGTTGTTTCACCTAAGTGACGCTTAGGAAATTCTACGTGCCGAGTTGTTTGTCCGACATGTCGAGTTGTAAAAAACAGTGTCGGGTCGTTATATATAATAAGGTATGTCATCCAGTAACCGCCCACAAACGGCCTGTTGGGCATACTTTGTGGCAGACAAACTGCGCTCCTGTGCGCGGAAAGCAGTACTTTTACGCCGCATTTTTGAATGTTTCAACTTTTCAAGCTTATGAACAAACCAAAAATATTGCCCGCTTCGCGCATCAACATCAAGAACAAGCGGGCGGAACACGATTTCCTGATTATCGACAAATATACGGCTGGCATCGTCCTGTGTGGCACTGAAATCAAGAGCATACGTGCAGGCAAGGCCAGCTTGGTCGATACCTTCTGCTTCATACATGACGGTGAGGTGTGGATGAAGAATGCCTACATCGCGCCGTATGAATTTGGCTCTTACAACAATCATGCAGCCCGGCGCGACCGGAAGCTGCTGTTGAACCGCAAGGAAATACGCAACTTGCAGAACGAAACGCGCACGCCGGGTTTCACGTTAGTGCCCTTGCGCATCTATCTTGACGAAAAGGGACTGGCTAAGGTGGTGCTTGCGCTGTGCCGGGGTAAGAAGGAGTATGACAAACGAGCTTCGCTGAAGGAGAAACAAGACCGCCGCGAAATTGACCGTGCCAAGAAGGTGGCGTTCTGACAGCGGCGCGTGGGGACAATATCATCGGACTGTCTGCCTGAACGGGGAAACCTCTCCTTGTTCCGACAGATATTCAACATGTTTTTCACCATGAGTATGAAGTTCATGACCCAAGGGCTTGCAGTCTGCCTGTTGTGTGGATTGCTGCTGGCGGCAGGCTGGTTGATGCCGGCCGGCTTGCAAGCTGACCGTTTGCAGGAGAAGCAGGCGGCTGCTGGTTTCGTACGGGTGCGTGGCACGCACTTCTATCGTGCGGGCCAGTCGGAGCCTTACTATTTTGTAGGAACGAATATGTGGTACGGCCCGATTCTGGGCAGTTTGGGAACTGGGGGCAATCGCCATAGGCTATGTGAGGAATTGGATTCCTTGCAGGCTTTGGGAGTAGACAACCTGCGCATTCTTGTAGGGGCCGATGGGGGTAGCTGCATGACGCGCACCGTCACGCCTTGTCTGCAACCGGTGCCGGGACAGCTCAACGATTCGTTGCTGGTAGGTCTCGACTTCATGTTGGCCGAGATGAAGCGGCGTGATATGCTGGCCGTCATCTACCTGACCAATTCATGGGACTGGAGTGGGGGATATGGCTTCTACCTTCAGGCCACAGGACACGGCCCTTCGCCCGATGCACACGGAGAGGGCTACAACGATTATGTGGACTATGCGGCCCAGTTCTTCCGCGACGAGGCGGCCCGTGCTCTGTTTGCCGACTTTGTGAAGCGTGTGGTGAGCCGCATCAATTCGCTGACGGGCGTAGCCTATGCCGACGATCCGACCATTATGGCCTGGCAGTTGTGTAACGAGCCGCGTCCTTTTGCAGCCGACAATGCCGAAGCCTTCGTGACATGGGTGCGCCAGACGGCTGCACTCATCAAGCAGCTCGACCCGCACCACTTGGTGTCGACGGGCAGTGAAGGCGTAGTGGGCTGCCTGATGGACGAGGTCTTGTGCCGTCGTGTCCATGCCTGTGCCGACATCGATTACATCACTGTCCACCTGTGGCCCACCATGTGGGGCTGGGCTTCTCGTGGGGCCTTGCTGGAGTCCTTGCCGCGTGTCTATGAGAAATGCGGCCATTATCTGGATCAGCATGACCGCTTGGCGCGGCAGCTCGACAAACCTTATGTGGTAGAAGAATTTGGCTATCCGCGCGACGGCAATTTCCTTACGCCCGGTTCATCCACCCAAGCGCGTGATGCCTTCTATAGCTTCGTGTTCGCCCAATGCCGGCAGAGCCGCGACGATAAGGGCGCGCTGGCAGGCTGCAACTTTTGGGGTTGGGGCGGAATGGGCAGGCCTTCGGCCGAAGTGTGGGAACCAGGTGCCGACTATCTGTGTGACCCGCCGCACGAGCCGCAGGGCTGGTATTCGGTGTTCAACACAGACTTGTCAACCTTGAAGCTGATTCGGATGGCGGCAGGGAAGCTTCCTTAGGTGGTGCGGGATAAGGATATAGTGAACAGGTTGTGCGGGTGAGGTTATGTGGTTATTGCTAAGTTTATGAGAGAAAAGGTTATGAGGTTATAACATTACTATTTGATTTGTGCCATTCAATCGTTCCAACAGTAATTTTATAACCTCATAACCTTATCCCTCATAACCATATTTCTCCGCGTAATTGGGCTCAAGCCGAAATCCCGGTGCATTTATAAAAACGAGAGGATAAAGTGTTAAATTATTAGGCGAATAGTTTCAGTAGCCGGAAGATGAAGAAAAAAAACGAGTTTCGCAAGTTATCGATGAAAGATTACATACGTTCAAGGCACGCC
>JBJEAF010000042.1:0-20522 GCA_051868755.1 Alloprevotella sp. | reverse complement strand
TGAGCGCAGAGCCAAGCTTGCTTGAGCTATGCCGAACGCAGCCAATCTTATGTAATGAGCGCATAGCCCAGGGCATCGCCCTGGGTATGTAGACCACCGCAAGTGCGCCCTGCAAGGGCAAAAGCGTATATTCGCAACACTTGTCATCAGACGCTTTTGCCCTTTCAGGGCGCATTCACGGCGGTTAGCCTACCCAGGGCGATGCCCTGGGCTAAGTGCTTGTTGGGCTTTCAGCCCGTGCCTTGAACGCTTGTCAACTAACGGAAGCGACCTGCGAAACTTGAATTTTTAATGGAAGGATAAGACACGTACGGTCCGCTTCGGCATACGTGCCTCGTGAAAGAATCAGGGGCAAACGAGCTTGCCCACAGCCCCGATCTCGTCGGCCTCAACCGTCAGGCCTGGGGTGGCAGTCGCAGTGACGGGGTCGATGGCGTAGATGGTGGGCAGCGCGCCGTCGGTAGTGACCACCGTCATGTAGCACAGGCCGCCCTCGGTGTAGGGCGACTTGCTGAACGACGAAATCACGTCGGCATCGGGCAGGCCCGTCACATAGCGGAAGCGGCGGCTCTCACCGTCGAACAGGGCCAAGCGGGTCGTGCCCTTGCCCTGAACGTTCAGTCCCTGGGTGTACATCTGCAGGAGGAAGCAGTCGCCCGTCACGTGCCAGCAGCGGTAGAGCGCATGGCCGCCCGAAGCCGCCTCTATGTCGAACATGGGATAAGCGGCATCGAAGCCCGTGGCTCCGGCCTTGATGCGCATCACACCCGAGTTGTGGCGCGTTTGCTGGCGCGGGTCGTTGTTGCTCTTGGCATAGGAGGGCGAGAACACATAGACATCGCCGTTGTCGGCAGCCCAGATAGTCTGGTAATAGGCCGAGCGCATACGGCCTGCGGCCCAGCTCAGCCGGTCGGTCTTGATGAGGGTGGGCCGGCTGAAGGTGTCGTCGTCGAACACGGCCACCCAACACTCATCGGGGTACTGCGTGTTGGTCAACGTGCCGGCCTCATAGGAGCCGCCGCCCGAGCCGCCGCTGGTCGTGTTGACGAGGTCTTCGTTGCCAGGCAGCACGCCGCCTGCTGCCACACCGTAGGGCGAGAGACCCAGCGGCACCACGGCTGTATAGATCTTCCCGTTGGCTTCCAGCAGGCCTGAGAACATGACGCGCTCCTTGTTGCCGAGGAAGTCTTCGGTGACGAGCGTACGGGTGGAGGTGGTTTCAGCGTCCACGTCGATGACGGAGAAGTGTACGCCATAGGCAGCACGGCCCCCGGCATCCTGCGTGTCGGTGGGCGAGGAGGCATCGGCGGCAATAATCTTGCGCCCGTACGTGCCGTAGGTGGTGAAGTTCAGGATGTTGTACTCCTTGGGGCGCTGGCGCAGCTTGCCGTCGGCAGCCAGACAGTAGGCCGCAGTGGTGCCGGCCGAACCGTAGTTGTAGGCCAGCCGGTAGAGATAATCCTGACCGAAGAAGATCCACGTGGTGGCCGAGGTGTAGTCGGTTTCGAGGCCGTTGCCTACGGTCGATACCTTCCCGCTGTCGAGCGAGGCGGCTGTCACCAAGTAGGCAGCCGTGCCGGTAGCACCGGCTGTCTGACCGGCTATGACATAAGCCGACTGCGTAGCACCCGAATCGGGCACGGCAGGTGTAACGGTTTCGTCGTCAGAACAGGCGGCAAAGGCCGCGCACAGGCTGAGGGCGGCAAGGCCCCGCATCAGGTTGTTGTTTGTCGTCATTGTTTGATTGTATGATGGGTTTGATGAATAGACTTTGGGATTATACGGGTTCCTCGGATTGGGAACGGGAGGGGAGGGCGGGTATGACAACAGGCGGGCCTTTGCCACGGCCTCCCAGTGCACCGTCGCCTCAGGTCAGCTTGACAACGGGCGGGCCTTTGCCACGCCCTCCCAGTGCACCGTCGCTTCTTAGCCGCGGTTATTGTTATTTTGGGGCTGCGCTTCATTCCATTCCATAATCTGTTACTTTGGACAAGTCCTTCCGGTTATCACCAATCGGCATGGCAGGAAACTGCCACGGCATGGCAGAAAACCGCCACGGCATGGCAGGAAACCGCCACGGCACTTAGGAAAAACAACTCGGCACTTAGGTTTTCCAACTCGGCACTTAGGAAAAACGACTCGGCACTTAGGTTTTCCTGAGCGGCATCCCGTTTGTGGGCCGCACCGGCTGCCCCGCACGAAGAGGTGGCGCAACGGGCGGTAGCGAAGGAGATTCTACCCGGAAAAGGGCCTCATCGCCCGAACTGCACACGCAGGGTGGCGTAGAAGGCGCGACCCGCCTTCTGGAGGCTGTAGTTGTCGTAGAGCCTGGCATCGGTCAGGTTGCGACACTCGACCGAGAGGTTGTAGCGGCCCTGCGCCAAGCTGTAGGACAGACGCAGGTTGTGGGCGAACTGCGTGGGCACGCGTTCCTTGCTGTCCTTCGCGCCGAGACTCTCGGAGTAGAGGGGGAAGCTGTGCTGGTAGAAGTTGTCGTAGGTCAGGCTCAGCTTGCTTCCGCGCCCGCCCAGGCCGGGCCAGGCCAGCGTCAGGTCGGTGTTGGCAAAGAGGTAAGGCTGGTTGGCCAGCCGGTTGCGGTAGGTGAGGTTGGGCTGCTGCGAACCGCTGTTCAGCGTCTTCACATTGTCGCGCACGTCCAAGTGAGAAAAGTTGCCACCCAGGCTCAGCCACGGCCCGTAGCTGTAACGTGCCGCCAGCGTGTAGCCCTTGGTCAGCACCTTGCCGTGGTTCTGGTAGGAGGCATAGGTCTTGTTGCCCGTATAGGTGCCTATGCGCCGCTGGATGTAGTCGGCCGTGTTGCGACAGATCAGGCTGCCCTCGGCATAGAGCCGGTGGAGCCGCCACTGCCCGGTATAGTTAAGGTTGAGGTTCACGTTGTCGCTCCGCTCGGGCTTCAGGCCGATGCTGCCCAGCTCCAGGTCCTCGTCGCCAAACAGCTCATCGCCTGTCGGCAGGCGGCAGGCTCGCTCATACGACAGCTTGGCCTGCACGCCGCGCACCACGAACCACGAACCTGCCGCGCCGTAGCCCAGCGTGTGGGTGGAATTGGCCAGCAGTACATAGTCGGTGGAGCCGCCGGCCGAGGTTGAGACCGGGCCAGCATTGTACTGGTCGTAGTATTTGCCAAACACGGACAGGTTCCAGCGTTCGCCGGGCAGGTAGGTATAGGCCAGGCCGCTCACGCTCTTGCGGGTGAGCTTCGCAAAGTTGTCGGCCTGCGAAGACGCGGTGCCGGCGGTGGAGTTGTTGGCGCGATGGAAGGAGTTGACCACCTGGTTGAACACCAGCGTGTGGCGGTCGCCGATGCGGTACTTCAGCGTGAGCGTGGCATTCCAGTTGTCGTTGTCGGAACGGCGGTCCTGGTAAGACTGTTCGCCGAGCGTCCCGTTCTGGTACTTGCTTTCGCCCAGCCAGTTGTAGCGCACCGAAGCCGTATCGACGTTGCGCGCCACGTTGTGGTTGTAGTTGGCCGTCAGGTTCAGGTCGAGCCCGCGGGCCAGGAAGTCGCGCTTGGCATACTCTAACGAGGGCATGAGCGAATAGCCGCGGCGGTGCTTCTGGCCGAACACGACCTTCTGGACCACGCCCGTCTGTATCTCCTTATATATATGGGAGTAGTTCAGCCCCAGCAGCAGGCGGTCGGCCCAGGGCCGGCGGGTCACGCCCAGCTTGGCCGCCACCGTCTCGCTGTGATAGGTGTCGTTGAAGCGGCGCACGCGCTCCTTCACCGAAGTGTCGAGCACCGTGGTACCGTCGGGATTGAAGTGCTCAACGGGGGTATCGACCCAGTAGTCGTTGTCGGAATAGTTCTGGAAGGCATTGACGCTCAGCAGCCAGCCGCCACGCGTGTTCAGCGAGAAATCGGCGTTCGACTTGTGGGTGTTGAACGAGCCGAAAGAGTAAGATGCCCCGGCCGACCAACCTTCTGCCGGACGACCGGTCACGATGTTGACCACGCCGCCCAGGGCATCGGTGCCGAAGCCCACGGGGACTACGCCCTTGTATACTTCGATGCGCTCGGCGTAGCCCACGGGTATGTTGTTCAGTCCGAAAGCCTCGCCCACGCCCTCTTGGGGCACACCGTCGACAAACACCTTGACGTGCTTGCCCGTGAAGCCGTCGAGCGTGACCGAAAGGTCGGAGCCTACCCCACCCGATTCGCGCAGCTTCAGTCCCGGAGCCTTGGCCAGGGCATCGCTGAGATTGCGGGTAGAGCCTTTCAGCCCGTCGGTGCCGATGGCCACGGCGTTGTAGGCCGAGCGGTTCACGCGACCCACTCCGCTGGCAGTGACCAGGGCCTCATCGAGCTGTTGCTGGCGGGTGGAGAGCTTCACGTCGAGGTGGAGGCTGTCGGCGGCCTGCAGGCGCACGGCCAGTTCGGCCGGTTGGTAGCCGAGGGCATGGACTACCAGTGTGTACTTGCCCGGCGCAGCCGGCAGACGGTAGGTGCCTCGTTCGTTGGCCGTGGCGCGCCACTTCGTGCCTTTCAGCCGCAGCGAGGCAAAGGGCACGGCCCCGGCACCGTCGGCCCACACCCTGCCTGTCAGCACGGCTTGCTGGGCCAGGGACGGCAGGGGCAGCAACAGGAGCCACAGCAGCAGGGCGAGGGGCAGTTTCTGTTTGCAACTTAGTGTCTTTGTCGTTTCCATCGGGTTGGGTTTGTGTGTTGGCAGATGAGCGCCGCTACGCGCAAGCACCGCAGGGCTGCCCGGCAGGGCGCAAAAAAATAGCGTTCAGTCAGGAAGTCGAAACTGGACTTACGTGATTGGACACTACGCGTTTACGGCTGCAAAATTACGGTCTCCGCCCCGCTCCCACACTACCCACTTTCGGGTATTATGGCCCACCATCGTGCCGTCCGGAGACCCGCCCTGCGGCCCTTCATCCTTAGAAAATACGCCTATATGCAGCCCTGCCAAACAGAAAATGCGTACCTTCGCCCGTGTGAATCTGTGGGGATACCGTGTGGAGCGCACGGGGCACTGCCCGGGTTACGGCCTCATGCCCCTTTCCCTTCACAACACCAGACTTCTCCCCTCAACTCTTGTTTCATAAGAAAGCCCCAACCTATGACCGAACTGCTCCTGTTCCTGCGCGACCTGGAACAAAACAACAACCGCGAATGGTTCAACGCCAACAAGCTGCGCTACATGCGGGTGCAACAGCGGTGGAACGCCTTCTGCGAAGAACTGATCGGCGAAGTCGGCGCCTACGATGCCGACGTGGCCAAGCTCACCCTGCGCGACTGTACCTACCGCATATACCGCGACACGCGCTTCAGCAAGGACAAGTCGCCCTACAAGACCCACTTCGGCGTGTTTCTGGCCAAAGGGGGCAAGAAGTCGATGCACGCCGGCTACTACTTTCACCTCGGCACGGGACGCGCGGCCGGCTACCCCCACGCCCACATGCTGGCCGCCGGCAACTACTGTTACGACAAACGGGCGGTGAAGCTGCTGCGCGAGGACATCAGCGACGGCTGGCAGGAGTTCCAGACCACCATACTGGCGCAGGCCGCACCTGACTTCAGGCCCGACATGGACGATGCGCTGAAACGCGTGCCGCAGGGTTTCGATGCGAATGCGCCCTATGCCGACTGGATGCGCCTGAAGAGCTACTGCCTCGTGGCGACCGCCGACGACGACTTTGTCACCCGCCCCAACCTGGCGCGGCGGGTGGCCGAAAAGATGAAAACAACAAAGCCCTTCATCGACTACATCAACCGCGCGGTGGACTTTGTCAATGAAGAGCTGCTATCCGACACTCCGAAACCATGAGCAACCTGTACGACGATGACCTGCACGATGAGCAGGATCCCTATCTGTATGACCATGACCCCGAAACGGCCGAACCCTACGAGGAAGGCTATGAAGACGGCTACGAGGAGGGGTATGATGACGGCTGCGAGGAAGGCACGGAGGGACACAGGCACAGCGGGCCTTTACATGCGCTCCCGCCACAGCCGGCTGCCAACCCGAACGTGTCGAGCTGCATAGTGACCGTGGTCCTCATCGTGCTGATGTCACTCATCGGCTGCTGAGCCCCGAAGCAATACCAACGGCTGCGCCCTTCGCGAAGCACATAGCAGGCCTTTGCCTGCTCTCCCAGTGCCTTGCGAAGGGCGCAGCCGTTCTGTGTAGGAGGTGTCTTACATATCGGTGAAGAGCGACGGTTCGGCGGGCTGCTCTCCGGCAGCTGCCTCTTCGGTTCCTTCCTCTGCCTCCTGCGGTTCTTCGGGCTCAGGTTCGGGCTGGCGCAACGGCTCCAGCTCCTCAATCTGCCCGACGGCACACGTGGTGAGGCGTTTGCCCTTGGCCTTGAAGCTCTTGCAGCCTATGAAGTCGGCCACTTCGACCTCTTGCGGGTCGCGGAAGCTGTCGGCCCCGCCAAAGACGATGCGCAGGCGCGGATAGACCGCATCGGTGAGCAACACGAAGCGCGAGGCCGCATTCTCTCCCATAAAGCTCAACGGCCGCTGCTGCGGAGCGCGTTCGAGCGTGAACCGCTTCACGTAGGGGAAGCCCTGCTGGTCGGCATCGAAGAGCACCGCGCTCCAGACTTTCTGCTCGTTGAACTTCTCGATGCGCAGGATGCCCGACGGCTCGTAGTGGTTGTTGGCATCGAAGTTGGTGGTGTAGAAGCGTCCGTCGTCGAGCACCACCAGCACGAGGTCGCCGCTGTGGAACTCGCCCAGAAGCTGCCCGCGCCCGTCGTAGTTCAGGCGACACACGTCGTGGTCAAACCAGACCTTGCGTCCACCCAACGTGGAGGCACCGTGGGCCTTCAGCGTGATTTTGTGTACATCAAGCCGTGTGAGCAGGTTGCCCCGGCTCTGCCGCCCCTTCACCAGAATCTCGCCAAAATCCTTGTCGAAGCTGATGCGTTTGAGCTTCGGGTTGGGCCGGAAAGTGACCTTCACCGTTTCGGCCTCGCCGTTGGGATTGGCCGTGAAGTAGACTACACGGCTGCCCGGCGTGCCGGTGGTCAGGTCGTACTCCCGGTCGTGGGTGATGGCGGTGACGTTGAAGCGTTTGATGAAGCAGGAGTTGGTGGCTCCGTCGCGGTAGACCACGTTGTAGATGGTGCGGGTGTCGCCCTTCTTGAAGATAGCTATGTGGATGATTTCGACCTTCTTCTTGCGCTCCTGCCTGCTGCGCTCGGTTTCGCCCACAAACACCTTCTCCTGCACGCGGGTCACCTTGTAGGTGCCGTCACGGTAGAAGATGATGACGTCGTCGATGGGCGAACAGTTCTGGACAAATTCGTCCTTCTTCAGCGAGGTGCCCATAAAGCCGTTCTCACGGTCGATGAAGAGCTTTTCGGTGGCCTCGATGACCTTGGTGGCCTCGATGTTGTCGAACGAGCGCAGCTCCGTGCGGCGGGGATGTTCGGCGGCATACTTGTCGCGGATGAGGCGGAACCAATTGGCTGTGACCTCAACCATATTCTGCAGGTCGCGGTCGATGCGTGCCACCTCTTCGCGCATACGGGCAATCAGCTCGTCGGCCTTGTCCTTGTTGAACTTCAGGATGCGGCCCATCTTGATTTCCATGAGGCGCAGGATGTCGTCGCGCGTGATTTCGCGGTAGAAGTACTGCTTGAACGGTTCGAGGCGCAGGTCGATGTGGGCCACGGCGGCATCCATGTTGCGCGCCTGTTCGAAGGGGCGGTCCTTGTAGATACGCTCTTCGATGAAGATGCGTTCGAGCGAGGCGAAGTGGAGGCTCTCCATCAGCTCGCCCCGACGAATGCGCAGCTCCTTCTCGAGCAGCGCGCGCGTGGTATCGACTGACCGGCGCAGCACGTCGCTCACCGTGAGGAACTTGGGCTTCTTCTCATCGATCACGCAGCAGTTGGGCGAGATAGAGATTTCGCAGTCGGTGAAGGCATAGAGGGCGTCGATGGCCTTGTCGGGCGAGGTGCCGGGCGTGAGATGCACCAGGATTTCCACATCGGCCGCCGTGTTGTCGTCTACCTTGCGTATCTTGATTTTCCCCTTTTCGTTGGCCTTCAGGATAGAGTCGATGAGCGTCGAGGTGGTTTTGCCGTAGGGTATTTCGCGGACAGCCAGCGTCTTGCTGTCTATCTTCTCAATCTTGGCGCGCACCTTCACCGCCCCGCCGCGCAAGCCGTCGTTGTAGCGCGACACGTCGATAGCGCCGCCTGTCTGAAAGTCGGGGTAGAGGCTGAAAGGCTCACCCAGCAGATAGTGGATGGCCGCGTCGCAGAGTTCGCCGAAATTGTGCGGCAGAATCTTGGCCGACAGGCCCACGGCGATGCCTTCGGCACCCTGTGCCAGCAGCAACGGAAACTTTACGGGCAAAGACACCGGTTCCTTGTTGCGGCCGTCGTACGACAGTTTCCATTCGGTTGTCTTGGGATTGAACAGCACGTCGAGGGCGAACTTAGACAGGCGGGCTTCGATGTAACGGGGCGCAGCGGCTCCGTCGCCTGTAAGGATATTTCCCCAGTTGCCCTGACAGTCGACCAGCAGGTTCTTTTGTCCCAGCTGCACGAGCGCGTCGCCGATCGAAGCGTCACCGTGGGGGTGAAACTGCATGGTGTGGCCCACGATGTTGGCCACCTTGTTGTAGCGTCCGTCGTCGAGCCGCTTCATCGAGTGCAGTATGCGCCGTTGCACGGGTTTGAGACCGTCGCCCAAATGGGGCACGGCGCGCTCCAGGATAACGTAGGAGGCATAGTCCAGGAACCAGTTTTGGTACATGCCCGTGAGTTGCAGGTTCCCCTCACCGTCGCGCACTTCCTGAGGCTGGTAGTCAGAGTGTGCGGCAGTTTCTTCCTGCATGTCGCGTGCCTCGCAGTCGGATGTTTTTTTCGTTTCGTCGCTCATGGTATGGTATGATTTGTCGAAGCCCGCCACTCCAAACGCAGTGGCGCGTGGTTGCAGACTTGGTGCTTTCAGCTGAAAATGTATGCAAATGTATACAAAAACCGTGACCGTTTGCGCCGACAACCGCATAAAAGTTTGCGACAGGGCTTCATGCAGGCACAAGCGAGCGGCACTTCCGTGCGGCAGCAACACCCAAAGTCCCTCATAAAAGTGTGGTGTCGGCCACCAAAGTCCCTCATAAAAATGTAGTATCCAGCGCAAAAGTCCCTCATAAAAGTGTGGAATCATTGCGTCCGAAGCTGATTCTTATGTACTTTTGCACCGAAAAATATCAACTGCCGCATGGAAAGATCTATCATGAGAGACCTCATTAATTGGAGGAACAAGAACGACCGCAAGCCACTCATCCTGCTTGGCGCACGTCAGGTTGGAAAAACCTACATACTCAAGGAATTTGGGAAAAGGCATTACGAGCATACGGCATACATAAACTGCGATAACAACGAGTTGGTCCAAGAACTGTTCTTGCCCGATTATGACACCAAGCGCATTCTCCTCGCAATTGGTTCGATAACGGGGGTCAGCATCCAGCCCGGAAAAACTCTCATTATCCTTGATGAGATACAGGAACTGAAACGCGGGCTGAACGCCTTGAAGTACTTCTGTGAGAATGCGCCTGAATACCATGTGGCCGTAGCCGGCTCATTGCTCGGCATCACCCTGCATCAGGGTGAATCCTTTCCTGTCGGAAAAGTCAACACGCTGTATATTCATCCGATGACCTACGAGGAGTTTCTCGTGGCCAAAGGGCAGCACCAAATGTGTAATATGCTGACAAGCAGGCAATGGGATGTCATGGCAAGTACCCGAAGTATGTACGTTCAGTCGCTCAGAGAATATTACTTTACAGGTGGAATGCCCGAAGCCGTCAAAAAACATCTTGAAACCAACGACACGGTACAGGTGAGGGAGGTGCAGAAAGAAATCCTGTTAGCTTACGACAAAGACATCTCCAAACATGCACCTACCAACGAGGCGGTAAGAATAAACCAAGTGTGGAAATCCATACCCGCACAGCTGGCCAAGGAGAACCGCAAGTTCATCTACGGAGCTGTAAGGAAGGGAGCGAGGGCAAAGGACTTTGAAATTGCCATACAGTGGCTGCTTGATGCCGGCTTGGCCTACAAGGTTGACCGTGTCAGCAAGCCGGGCATGCCCTTAGGCTGCTACGCTGATTTCGCATCATTCAAGCTCTATATGCTCGACTGCGGGCTACTGGGCGCAATGAACGACATGCCTCCCTCCTTGATGCTGCTCCCAAACAGAATGGAAGAGAGCAAAGGCAGCTTTACGGAAAACTTCGTGTGTTCACAGCTGCAAACCTGTCGGAACCTACCCGTATTCTACTACAGTAAGGAAAACAGCACGCAAAAGGTTGACTTCATCGTACAACATGACACTGAGATTGTAGCCATTGAAGTCAAAGCGGAAGAAAACCTCCAGTCGAAATCGCTCAAGTCCTTCCACAACGAGCACCCCGACGTGAGATGTGTCAGAACCTCCATGGCGGACTACCGACAAGAAGAATGGATGGACAATGTGCCGCTCTATGCGATAAGAAGCTACTGGAAGGATGCTGATCAGGCGCACGGCCTATAACACGCCTATGCGGCTACAGCAGTCGCTGCATGCCATGTACTATCTGCCCAATCCCGTACGGTGCTGACGCTTCCGCACCCAGCTGTATCACCACAGCGGTTGCATGACGGAGGTACAACGAAAGCTTGCCGCCCACCGGGACGGCGGACGGCAAGCTGAGAAGGTGGAAAGCCTGCCCTGGCAGGATGAATGGGGCGGGACGGTGCGGGGTTTATAGTTCTGTGAGGCATTGCACTTCCCAAACCGAAGGGGCACATTGCTTTCCCTTTATCTGGATGATGCGCTACGCGACTTCGCGCTTTCCTATAGCTTTATGTAGGAATAGAGCGGAAGTAACCCCCGAAACTATCACCCGAACGTAAATTTTGCATCCGTTCGGCCGCGCCCGCCCCAACGGAAACTGGTTTCTCTCGCCCTCGCCCGCACGTTCCACTCCTTATTATATATACAGGGCAGCCTCCAAGTTGACTTGCGACTTGGAGGCTGCCCTGTATGGATGCTATGCAGCGACTGTCAGAGCTTCTGCTTCACCTCGACTTCCTGGAAGGTTTCGATGATGTCGCCCTCCTTGATGTCGTTGCAGTTGGTCAGCGAGATACCGCACTCGAAGTTGGTGTTCACCTCCTTCACATCGTCCTTGAAACGCTTGAGGGCATTGATCTCGCCCGTGAAGATGACGATACCGTCGCGAATGAGGCGCGCCTTGTCGGAACGCTTCACCTTGCCGTCGATGACGTAGGCACCGGCCACGTAGCCCACCTTCGAAATGTGGTAGACCTGACGCACCTCGATGTTGGCAGTAATCTCCTCCTTGATAACGGGTTCGAGCATGCCTTCCATGGCTTCCTTAACATCTTCGATGGCATCGTAGATGACGGAGTACTGGCGGATTTCGACACCATCGCGCTCGGCCAGCTTGCGGGCCTGCTGCGAAGGACGCACCTGAAAGCCGACGATAATGGCTTCGGAGGCGGCGGCCAGTGTGACATCGTTCTCGGATATCTGGCCCACGCCCTTGTAGATGACCTTGACCACGATGTTCTCGGTAGAGAGCTTGATAAAGCTGTCGGCCAAGGCTTCGACCGAACCATCGACATCGGCCTTGACAATGATGTTGAGCTCGTGGTAGGAACCCATCTTGAGTCGCTTGCCAATCTTTTCGAGGGTGAGCACCTCGCGGGTACGGAGGTCCTGTTCGCGCTGCAACTGTTCGCGGCGGTTGGCTATGTCGCGGGCTTCCTGCTCAGTGTCCATCACATGGAACTGGTCGCCTGCCTGGGGCGCACCGTTGAAGCCCAGCAGGGTGGCAGCCATAGAGGGGCCGACCTCCTGAATGCGCTGGCCGCGCTCGTTGAAGAGGGCCTTGACGCGGCCATAGTTGGTGCCTGCCAGCACGACATCGCCCTGCTTGAGTGTGCCGTTCGACACCAGCACGGTGGCCACATAGCCACGTCCCTTGTCGAGCGACGACTCGATGACCGTGCCCACGGCCTTGCGGTTGGGGTTGGCCTTGAGTTCGAGCATGTCGGCTTCGAGCAACACCTTTTCGAGCAGGTCATCCACGCCGATGCCCTTCTTGGCCGAAATGTCCTGGCTCTGGTACTTGCCGCCCCACTCTTCGACCAGAAAGTTCATGGCTGCCAGTCCTTCCTTGATCTTATCGGGATTGGCATGAGGCTTGTCCACCTTGTTGATAGCGAACACAATGGGTACATTGGCGGCCACGGCATGGCTGATGGCCTCCTTGGTCTGAGGCATGATGTCATCGTCGGCTGCAATGATGATGATGGCAATGTCAGTTACCTGGGCACCGCGGGCACGCATGGCGGTGAACGCCTCGTGACCCGGTGTGTCGAGGAAGGTAATGCGCCGGCCGTTTTCGAGCCGCACGTTGTAGGCACCGATGTGCTGGGTGATGCCGCCGGCCTCACCTGCAATGACATTGGTCTTGCGAATATGGTCGAGCAGTGAGGTCTTACCGTGGTCAACATGACCCATGACAGTAACGATGGGCGCGCGCGGTTCGAGATCCTCGGGATTGTCGGCCTCTTCGGCAATGGCTTCCTGCACGTCGGCCGATACGTATTCCGTCTTGAAGCCGAACTCTTCGGCCACGAGGTCGATAGTCTCGGCATCCATGCGCTGGTTGATGCTCACCATGATACCGATGCTCATGCAGGTGGCGATGACCTTGGTAACAGGCACATCCATCATCTGCGCCAGCTCGTTGGCCGTAACGAACTCGGTGAGCTTCAGAATCTTGCTTTCGGCCTTGGCTTCGCGGCGTTCCTCCTCGGCACGGGCTTGCTGCTGTTCGCGCTTTTCCTTGCGGTACTTGGCTCCCTTGCCGCCCTTCTGCTTGTTGGTGAGGCGTGCGAGCGTTTCCTTCACCTGCTTGGCTACGTCTTCCTCGCTCACTTCGACCTTCACCTCCTTGGCGCGACGGTTGCGGTCCTTGGCAGCGCGCTTCGACGAAGCCTGTTCCTTGGCGGCAACAGCACGGTTCTGAGCGTTGGGCTGCTGGTTGTCGGCCTTGCGTTTGTTGCCGTTATTATTGCCTTTGCCCTTAGGCTGGTTGGCAGCGTTGTTCACATCGACACGCTCGTTGCCGATGCGGGTGCGCTTCTTACGCTGTGCGGCAGGCTGTGCGGTCTGCGAACCTGCAGCGGCACCGCCACCCTGCGCAGCGGCCTTGCGGTCGCGGCGGCGTTCCTCCTTCGACTTTTTCTTGGGCCGCGTGGTGGGATTGATGGCGCTGAGGTCAATGGTGCCAAGCACCTTCGGCCCGGCGATTTCGGGCTTGTTGCGCAGTTTGAACACGCCGTCCTCCTCTTCGCCAATGGCCTTGGCGCGCTCCTCGACT
The DNA here is from genome assembly GCA_051868755.1 of Alloprevotella sp. Classification (GTDB taxonomy): domain Bacteria; phylum Bacteroidota; class Bacteroidia; order Bacteroidales; family Bacteroidaceae; genus Alloprevotella. The sequence goes on along the minus strand of JBJEAF010000042.1, from coordinate 7,128 downwards.
GAAGGCTTGGCGCGCTGGGGCTGACGCACGGCAGCCTCGCCGCCAGTCTGGCTGGCCTGCCGGGCTGGCGCAGCGGCAGATGCGGGTTCGGTCACAGCAGGCGCTGCATCCTCGAACCTCACCTCGGCCTCGGCAGCCTTAGGCGCACGGTCGGCATTCAGGTCGATGCGTCCCAGCTCCTTGATCTTCGGACGCAGCTCTTCGGGCACTACTGTTTCCACCATTTCGGGTTCGGTCTTGGGCGCAGGTGCCGGACGCTTCTTTTCCTGCCTGCTCTGCAGCATTTCCTCGGCCTTGCTGCGCAAATCCTTGTCTGCGCCGAACTCCTGCTTCAGCAGTTCATACTGCCTTTCGTCGAGCTTCTGGTTGGGGTCGCCCGAAACGGGGGTGCCCTGTTTGTTCAAGAAGTCGGTCAACGTTTGGAGTCCTACACCGAATTCTTTGATGGCTTTATTTAATCTGATACTCATGCGATGGAATGGGTTTTTCGGTTGAATCAGGGAATGTACTTGTAACTCGGATCAGTTTGGGTCACATCCCTAACTCTGCTCTGCGGGAGCGGCTTCGGCAGCCGGTTCAGCTGGCAGTTCTGCCTCGGCAGGGGCAGGCTGGTCCTCGGCATCAAACTCGGCACGCAACACGCGCAGCAATTCGTCGACGGTGTCCTCCTCCAGGTCGGCCTTCTCGATAAGCATTTCGCGGGGTGCGTTGAGCACGTCCTTGGCCGTTTCGAGGCCCAGACCCTTGATGGCATCGATGACCCACTGGTCGATTTCGTCGCTGAACTCGTCGAGATAGATGTCTTCGGTTTCTTCTTCACCCTCCACTTCGCGGAACACGTCGATGGTGTATTCGGTGAGCATCGAAGCGAGTTTGATGTTCATGCCACCCTTGCCGATAGCCAGACTCACCTCCTCGGGGCGCAGGTATACCTCAGCCTTGCGCTCCTCTTCGTGGAGCACGATGTTCGACACCTGGGCGGGGTTCAGGGCGCGCTGGATGAAGAGCGCAGTGTTGTTGGTGAAATTGATAACGTCGATATTCTCGTTGTGCAGCTCGCGAACCACACCGTGTATGCGGCTGCCCTTGACTCCGACGCACGCGCCTACAGGGTCAACGCGGTCGTCGTAGCTCTCTACGGCTATCTTGGCACGCTCGCCGGGAATGCGGGCAATGCGGCAAATGCGGATGAGACCCTCGCCCACTTCGGGGATTTCGTTTTCGAGCAGACGCTGCAGGAAAGCGGGCGCCGTGCGTGACAGATAGATTTTGGGATTGCCGTTGGTATTGTCCACACGGTCAATGACGGCCATCACGGTGTCGCCCTTGTGGAAGAAGTCGCGGGGAATCTGCTGCGACTTGGGGAGATAGAGCTCATTCTTGTCGTCGTCCATGAGGAGGGTCTCCGACTTCCAGGTCTGATAGACCTCGGCACTGATGAGCTGCCCGACGCGGTCCTTGTACTTGTTGTAAAGCGCGTCGTGCTCCAACTCCAGGATTTTGCTGGCCAGCGTCTGGCGCAGGGTAAGGATGGCACGCCGTCCGAAGTCGGCAAAGTGGATTTCCTCGGCCACGTCTTCGCCCACCTCATAGTCGGGTGCAATCTCGCGCGCTGCACTCAGCGCAATCTGCTTGTTCGAATCGGTCACTTCACCGTCGGCCACTACCGTACGGTTGCGATAGATTTCGCAGTCGCCCTTTTCGGGGTTCACAATCACGTCGAAGTTTTCGTCAGAGCCGAACAGCTTGGCTATGACACTGCGGAAGCTCTCTTCGAGCACACCCATCATGGTGGTGATGTCGATGTTTTTGTCTTCCTTAAACTCCGCAAAGGTTTCAATGAGACTCGCCGTCTCAGTTTTCTTTTTGGCCATATATTATATAGGAGTGATTATTATCGGTTGGGGGAGGGGCATGCCAACACTTATCCGCCCAACCCGCGGCCTTCATTGGAGCGACACACGGATTACGCGGATGGGGTGATGCCTTTTATTTGAAGTCAATGAGATACTTGGTCCACTTCACCTCGGCAAAGCTGACCGGCAGTTCGCGGGTCACCATCTTGGGGCGCTTGGCGCCCTCTTCGCGCACCTTCTCCTCGAAGGTCAGGGTGAAGCCCTGCGCGGTAACATGGCCCAGCTCGCCCTTCAGCTTGCGCCCATCGGTGAGCAACACCTCCACGTTGTCGCCCTGATGAATCTCGTACTGCCGGAGCACCTTGAAGGGCTGGCCGATGCCGGCACTGCCCACTTCAAGCTCGAAGTCCTCCTGCTCACGGTCAAGGTGACTCTCGATGAAGCGGCTCAGCTCCACGCAGTCCTCAATCCAGACGCCCTCTTCGTGGTCAATCTCAACCACGATGCGGTCGTCACTGCTCACAGAAATGTCTGTCAGGAAATAGTCCTTCCCGTCGAGCCACTGGTTGACCAGCTGCTCTACTGTTTGTTTGCTAATCATTCTGTTTGTTTGTTCTTAAAAAGAGAAGTGAGGAACTTTTCGAAAGCCCCTCACTCATTCTTGCCGCAAAGATACGCACACCTTTTATTTCTATCCAAATTATTTATGAACTTTTTTCACCTCTCCCGCCGCTTCACCCCTACTTCATCCCTACATTTCCCAGCGCAGCCCCAAAGCGAGCGAGAGCGTTTCGCTCCAGGGGAACTCCTTGTTGGTCGCTTTCGACACGATGTAGAGGTCGCACGAGCTGATTTCGTAGTAGAACGACACAGCCTTGTGTGAACGGCGGTGGCGCGTGGGAATGTTGAACCGCAGCCGCTGACCCAGATAGATGTGTGTGCGCACCTTGGTCGAGAATCCATAGTACTTCTTGGGATAGCGGTCGGGCTGTCTGGCCCAGAAGTCATCGCCCGAAATGGTATTGAAGAACAGACCAGCCGTGAGGGGCTCCAGCACCCAGCGGTGACGGCTCAGCGGACAGTGCCAAGGCACATAGCGCTGCTTCAGGGTGAACGAGGTGTGGGCCTTGCCCGAGTGGAAGCGCGGCACGAAGCCCACCAGCAGCTCGGTCTCCCAGTGTTCGCCGCGGCCATAATGCCAGCCCAGGCCTACGTTGAACATGCCGATACTGCCGGCATACTGCAAGGTGCTCTGGTTGGGAACAAGCCGCGTCCAAGCCGCCACAGCCCGCTCGCGGTGGCGATCATAACGGCTCTTTTCGTGCGCGAGCGAATCGGCCGGGCGGGGCAAAACTTCCAGACTGTCTACCATGCCGAGCCGGCGGGCAAGCACGCGCACCACACTGTCAGGGAGCTGGGGCAAGGCGCATTCGGCTGGCCCGAGGGTATCGGCTGCCACAGGCAAGGCGTACTGCACGTCGGCCTCCCCCGCCTGCTGTGCGCCGGCCTGGAAGGCAGCTGTCAGCCACAGACACAACAGACCGGCGGCGCGAACCGCAGCCTGTCGGAGCAAATCAATAGCACACCACCTCATAGCTGTAGCCTCCTTCTGCATGTAGGGTAAACAATACATACTCCCGCTTCTTGGCCGCGCCACATTCGTAGTAGAGCACGCCGTCGCCGAACAGGTCGTTCACCTGGGTGCGATGTCCGTGCCCGCACAGGCAGAAAGCCAGGCCAGGGTACTTGTTGATTTCCCACTCAAACACCGACGACACGTTGTTGTTAAACTGTTCGGAGGTGGGCTGGGCGTGCATGGCCACCACCGTGCGCCGGATGTCTGAGGACAGCGAATCGCGGTCGGCACGCAGGAAGTCGAAGTCGGGCACTGCGGTCGAATAGTCATACTCGAAAGCGTTCGTGTTGATACACACGAAGTGGGTGTCGCCCGCATTGAAGCTGAAGTTGGGGTCGCCAAATATCCAGCGGTAGGTGTCGGCCCCCGTTCCCAGACAGTCATGGTTGCCCAGTAGCACCACGTAGGGCACTGTGAGTTTCTCCAGTATGTCGCGCTGCAGCTCAAACTCCTTGGTCACGCCAAAGTCGCTGATGTCGCCGCAGTGTATCACGAAGTCCACGCCCGGAGTCTGGTTAATGTGCTTCACCGCATCGAGCGTTTCGTCGTACCACCGCTGCGTGTCGCTGATCAACACGAACCTCACCGAGTCGCGCCCCGAGCAGCGCTGTTCGATGAGGGCCATGTTGGCCGCATTGAGGTGGTGCGGGCCGCTGGTGCGCGCATCGTAGGGGTGATAGTCTATCAGGTCGCAGCCTGCCAGCAACCCCACGATGCCGATGCCTGCCACGCGCCCGGCCCAAGTTGTCAGTAGTTGTTTCCATTCCATGGGGTGCAAAAGTATAACACGACACGCACCCGCCAACACCCAGCTTCTGCTCCCGGAGACGTTTAGAGCATTTTTAGAGAGAAATCACCGCTGTCTGTCAGGGAGAAAACTTCAGGCTGATATACCACAAATGGGGTGAAACGCTGCATGGCCAGTTATCCGACCTACACTCTTTTCCCAGCAGGAAACGAGTTCTTCATCCTTCCAAGACCCCATCTCGCAGATTTTATATACATTTGCCCCGTACTATGATATATGACAGTTCGAAGTTCAAGGTTTAAAGTTTTGGGTTGAAAGCTTTGAATGTAGAATTCTGAACGAAAAAATCCAGTTCATGAAGAAAGACATTGAAATTGCCCACAGCACGCCGCTGAAGCGCATTGACGATGTGGCAGCCCAGCTGGGCATCGACTCCGATAATCTGGAACACTACGGCAAGCACATTGCCAAACTGCCCCTGAGCCTGATCCGCCCCGACAAGAAGGGCAAGCTCATACTCGTCACAGCCATCACCGCCACGCGGGCCGGTATCGGCAAGACCACCGTCAGCATCGGGCTGGCACTGGGACTGAACGCCATCGGCAAGAAGGCCTGCGTGGCCCTGCGCGAACCTTCCCTCGGCCCCTGCTTCGGCATGAAAGGCGGAGCTGCCGGCGGCGGCTACGCGCAGGTATTGCCCATGGAGCGCATCAACCTGCACTTCACGGGCGACTTCCACGCCATCACCTCGGCCCACAACATGATTGCCGCCCTACTCGACAACTACCTCTACCAGCACCAGAAGGACGGCTTCGGCCTCAAGGAAGTCCTGTGGCGGCGCGTGCTCGACGTGAACGACCGCTCGCTGCGCACGATTGTCACCGGCCTTGGCCCCGCCACCAATGGCATCACTCGGCAGGCCGGCTTCGACATCACCCCTGCCTCCGAACTGATGGCCATACTGTGTTTGGCTAATGACGAGAAGGACCTGCGCCGGCGCATCGAAAACATCGTGCTGGGCTACACCTACAGCGGTCAGCCCTTCACCGTGCGCGACCTCGGCGTAGCAGGCTCCATCATGGTGCTGCTCAAAGATGCCATTCAGCCCAACCTGGTGCAGACCACCGAAAACACGCCAGCCATAGTCCACGGAGGCCCGTTTGCCAACATCGCCCATGGCTGCAACTCGCTGCTCGCCACGCGTATGGCCATGAGCCACGCTGACTACACCATTACCGAAGCCGGATTCGGGGCCGACCTCGGAGCCGAAAAGTTCTACAACATTCTTTGCCGCAAGAGCGGCCTCGTGCCCGATTCCACCATCATCGTGGCGACAGCCCAAGGACTGAAAATGCACGGCGGCGTGCCGCTCGAACAAATCAAGGAGCCCAACGAAGAAGGATTGCGCGCCGGACTGGCCAATCTCGACCGCCACGTGCGCAACCTGCAGCGGTTCGGCCAGTCGGTCATTGTCGTGTTCAACCACTTTGCCGGCGACACACAGGCCGAAATGGAACTGCTCGGCAAGCACTGTCAGGAACAGCTGGACGTGCCCTTCGTGGTGAACCACGCCTATGCCGAAGGCGGCAAGGGAGCCGAGGCCATGGCCCGCTTGGTGGTCGACACTATCGAGCACCGTCCGTCGCAGCACCAGCTCAACTTCACCTACAACGACGATGACCCGCTGACCGTGAAGATCGAAAAGGTCGCCAAGACCGTCTATGGAGCAGCCAGTGTCACCTTCGCCAAGCCCGCCCTGAACCGTCTCGCACTGGCCGAGCGCCACGGCATGGGACACTTCCCCGTATGTATAGCCAAGACCCAATTCTCCTTCTCGGCCGATGCCACACGCTACGGAGCCGTCTCGGGTTTCGACCTGCTCATCAAGGATGCAGTCATCAACGCCGGTGCCGAAATGATAGTGGCCATCGCCGGCGACATCCTGCGTATGCCCGGACTGCCCCGCGACCCGCAGGCCAACCACATCGAATACGTTGACGGCGAAATCATCGGCCTGAGCTGATGCCGCCCAAACGCCAACAACCTACTGCCATGAAAATACTGCTGAACCCCAAATACGAATGTCTGCGCGGCTACATGACCCGCCTCCGAGAGCACTTCGACACCGAGGGGCACGAAATCCACTCAGGACGCAACTCTATACGCACCCTGCAGACCCACGGCCTCACACTCTGCGTCAAGCGTTTCGCCCAAGCCCCGCTGCGCCGCGAACTGCAACAGCTTGTCTACAAGACATCGAAGGGGAAAAAGGCATTCCTGCGTCCCATGCTGCTGCGTGAACGCGGCTTCGAGAGCCCCGAATCGGTGGCTTGGGTACGCTACCGCCAAGGTCTCTGGCACACCACCGCCTACTACGTGTGCCTCCTCTCGACCTACCGCCACAGCATGGACCGCCTGCCCGAGTTATCGCCTGCCGAACAGCAGGAAGTGACCGAACACTTTGCGCGCTTTGCGGCACGCCTTCACGAAGGAGGTTTCCTGCATCGCGACTTCGCCTCCTCCAACATTCTCTACGACAAAGTGGGCGACCGCTACCACTTTGCGCTGGTCGACACCAACAGCATCAAGTGCGGCAGTGCGGTCAGCATCGAACAAGGTTGCCGCAACCTGGCGCAGCTGTCGGGCGACGATGCCTTCTTCTCGCAGCTGGCCCGCTGCTATGCCCGCGAACGCAAGACCGACCCCAACCTCTGTGCCCGCCTCATCAGCGAAGCATTATCTAAGCATTAGTTGCTACCTTAGGTTATGAGGTTATGGGGTTATGGGGTTATGGGGTTATGGGGTTATGGGGGTTATAAAGTCACCCATTGAACGATAGAATAGAAGCATCGTTCGCTCCAATAGTAATCTTATAACCTCATAACCTC
>JBJEAF010000041.1:0-5109 GCA_051868755.1 Alloprevotella sp. | reverse complement strand
ACCTGAAGTAACGGCGGCAGGGCCAGCCGCCCTTCCGTTTCGCCCATTTATTAACCCTTAAACCCTTTCCTTATGAACAATCCCTACGGCTATGACCCCATGGTGGAGGAGCGCAGCAGCTCCATCGCCTTTCCGGCACTGATGTCGAAAGTCTATCTGTGGATGATGATGGCCTTGGTCATGACCGGCCTGACCGCCTTTATTGTGGCCGGCAACGAGTCTTTGGTCTACCTCATCGTTTCAAACAGAGTACTGTTTTTCGGTCTGATGATTGCCGAGCTGGCACTGGTCGGCATCGTATCAGCCGGTATCATGAGCATATCCTTTCCCGTGGCAGGTGTCTTGTTTGCCGCCTACTCCATTCTGAACGGCTTCACCCTGTCGGTCATTCTGTTGGCCTACACGGAGACCAGTGTAGCCACGACCTTCTTTGTCACGGCGGGTACATTCGGCGTCATGTCGCTGACCGGCCTTTTCATCAAGCGTGATCTCTCCCGCATCGGCCGTTTCCTGTTCATGGCACTCATCGGCCTGATTGTAGCCACGCTGGCCAACTACTTCCTAAAAGTCGAAGGGCTTGCTGTAGTCCTCAACTACATCGGCGTGTTGATATTCTGCGGCCTGACGGCCTACGACACGCAGAAGATGAAGGAGATTCTCGCCCAGAGTCAGGATGTCGGCGACGAGAGCGCACAGAAAATTGCATTGTTGTGCAGTCTCTCGCTCTACCTCGACTTCGTCAACCTTTTCCTCTACCTGCTTCGTTTCTTAGGCAACAAGAAGTAAGTTTCACCACCACACATCATTAAACTAAAGATATGCTATCATCACTCGTACAACGTTTGGCGCCATCGGCCACACTGGCCATGTCGCAGAAGAGCGCGGAGCTGAAGGCTCAGGGCGTGGACGTTATCAACCTCTCGGTCGGTGAACCCGACTTCAACACGCCCGACCACATCAAGGAAGCCGCCAAGCGCGCTGTCGACGAAAACTATTCGCGTTACTCACCCGTGGCCGGCTATCCCGCCCTGCGCAAGGCCATTGTCGACAAACTCAAGAAGGAGAACGGACTGGACTATACGCCCGAGCAGATTGTCTGCTCCAACGGTGCCAAGCAGTGTGTCTGCAACGCAGTGATGGCCCTCGTGTCGCCCGGCGAAGAGGTGATCATTCCGGCTCCTTACTGGGTGAGCTATCCCCAGATGGTACTCATGGCCGACGGCAAGCCCGTGTTTGTCGAGGCTGGCATTGAGCAGGACTTCAAGATTACGCCCGCCCAACTCGAAGAGGCCATCACGCCCCGCACGAAGGCCATCATCCTCTGTTCGCCCAGCAACCCCACGGGTGCCGTCTATAGTGCAGCCGAGCTGGAAGCTTTGGCCGAAGTGTTGCGCCGCCATGAGCAGGTTTACGTCATCAGCGACGAAATCTACGAACACATCAACTATATCGGTGCGCACGCTTCGATTGCTGCCTGCGAGGGCATGTATGACCGTACCATCGTTATCAACGGTGTGTCGAAGGCTTATGCCATGACCGGCTGGCGCATCGGTTTCTGTGCTGCTCCGTTAGCATTGGCCAAGGCTTGCAGCAAGCTTCAGGGTCAGTACACGAGCGGTCCCTGTTCTGTGAGCCAGGTGGCTGCTACCGAAGCCTTTGCCGGACCGCAGGAGTGTGTCGAGGAGATGCGTCAGGCCTTCGAACGTCGCAAGGAGCTGATTGTGCGCTTGGCACGTGAGATTCCGGGTCTGGAGGTCAACGAGCCTCACGGGGCTTTCTACCTTTTCCCCAAGTGCAGTGCGTATTTTGGCAAGCGTGCCGGCGACAAGGTCATCGAGAACTCCACCGACTTCGCCCTCTATCTGCTTGAAAAGGCACATGTGGCCACAGTGGGAGGCGATGCCTTCGGTTCGCCCGCCTGCTTCCGCATGAGCTATGCTACCAGCGACGAGAACATCGTCGAGGCCATGCGCCGCATCAAGGAAGCGTTGGCAGAGCTGCGTTGACCGGCTGGATAGCCCGGATTATCCGGAAAGTCTGGACTATCCGGACTATCTGGACTATCCGGATTGTCTGGAAAGTCCAGATTGTCCGGACTATCCGGAGCTACAACTCGGCACTTAGAAAATCCTAAGCGTCACTTAGAAAAAACCAGCCGCCGATTTGATAACATCAAATCGGCGGCTGGTTTTTCAGTGAACTGTTTCCCGGAACGGGACAGCCGGATTTTATTTCTCGCCGGCAGTGTGCGGGTCCTCCGAGCCTTCGCTCAGGAGGTCGGTACCCCAGTGGGTCGAGGCCAGACGCTGTTCGCGCTCAATCACCTCCTTCGCCTTCTTGGCATAGATAATCATGCGCAGTGACTGGGCATACGACATGTAGTTCCACAGCCAGTTGAAGAGCACAATCATCTTGTTGCGCACGCCCAGAATGGAGCGCAGGTGAACCACCAACCACAGCAGCCAGGCCATGAAGCCGCCGAACTTCATCTTGCTGAACTCCGCCACGGCACGGTTGCGGCCTACGGTGGCCATGGTGCCGAGGTTGCGGTACTTGAAGGGCTTCATCTCCTTGCCCTCTTCCAGTCGTTTGAGGTTCTTGGCCAACAGGCTGCCTTGCTGAATGGCCACTTGGGCCAGCTGCGGATGTCCGCCGGGCCAGTTGTCGTCGCCTTCGGGCATGATACACTGGTCGCCGATGCTGAACACGCCGTCCAAGCCCGGCACACGGTTGAAGGCGTCGACCACGATGCGCTTGCCGCGTCCCAGATGGGAGGGGTCCAGGTTGCCCACAGGCTGTGCCATCACACCGCTCACCCAGATGAAGGTGCGGGTAGCTATCGAACTGCCGTCCTTGAGCAGTACGGTGTGGTTCTTGTAGTCGGTCACCATCTTGTTGAGCAGCACGTTCACACCCATGGTGCGCAGGTACTGTTCCACCTTTGCACTCGACTCCTGGCTCATGGCGGGCAGCAGGCGCGGGCCGGCCTCAATGAGATAGATGTGCATCAGCGAGTTGGGCAGGTCGGGGTAGTCCTTGGGCAGCACGAAGTTCTTCATTTCGCTCAGTGCGCCGGCAATCTCCACACCCGTGGCACCGCCACCCACAATCACAATGTTGAGCAGTTCTTGCCGTTCCACGTCGGTGGCACACGTCAGGGCGCGCTCGAAGTTGTCGAGCAGCGCGTTGCGCAGGCCCATGGCTTCGCTCACGTTCTTCATCGGCATGGCCTCGGTCTCCACGTTCTTGTTGCCGAAGAAGTTGGTCGTGGCACCGGCAGCCAGCACCAGGTAGTCGTAGCTCACCTTGCCGATGGAGGTCTGGATAATCTTGTGTTCCGGGAAGATAGAGCGCACTTCGGCCATACGGTAGGAGAAGTCCTTGCGCTTCTGGAAGAGCTTGCGGAAGGGGAAGGATATGGAGCTTGGCTCGATGCCGGCCGATGCAATCTGGTAAATGAGCGGGGGAAACTGGTGGTAGTTGTTGCGGTCGATAAGCACTACCTGAAAGTTCGACTTGCGGAGCTTGTTGGCCAGTTTGAGTCCGCCGAATCCTCCGCCTACAATGACCACTCTTTTCTTGTCTGATTTAGGAAGGTTGAAGCTCATAGTGCAGTGTGCTGTAATGGTTCTTGAAAGGTGCGTTTCCCGCCTGAGCCTTGTTGGGCCGAGCCGTACGGTAATCATCGCGGCTTGGTTCAACCGCAGGCTGCGTTGGCCGTCGGACTACTGTCTGGCAGGGGGCAGCGGCGTGCCGGTAGGGCAGGAAAGGCGTTGCTGTTTGTTACGCACAAAGTTAAGGCGTTTATTCCTTATAAATTGTTCTTTTTTCAGAGAAAATGCCTCGGTGTTACGTTTTTTGCAAGGTGTTGCGGAGAAATGAAACTCCGAAGTGGCAAAAGCTGCGACGGATACTCTGTGGTGAGGCAGCTGCGTGTCGGCGTGCAGCGGGAAGGGTTCAGAAGAGTATCCATCCGGCAATGCCGCACAGCAGTACCATGAAGGCGGCGTGGAAGCGGAAGACCGCCACGCCCAGCAGCGAGCTGACGAAGAGGAACACGCTGACCCAGAAGTCCCAGGGGCTGAGGCTGGGCGAGCCGAAGTTGTCGCCGCGCATCATGAGCAGTGCGGCTGCGGCTATCAGGCCCGGTACCAACGGGCGCAGCAGGGTGAGCACGCAGTCCAGCAGCCGCTTGTAGGTTTGTTTCTGTTCCAAACGGTCAATGATGGCAGTCCAGAAGAACGAGGGCACGACCAGTCCGGCCACCGCCGTGAGGCTGGCAGCCACACTGCCCCAGAAGCCGTAGGTGGCAGCCGAAGCCGCCGAGCCACTCAGCACGGCAGCATTGAGGCCCGTTCCGCCGGGCAGTGTGCGGCAGAACACCATGAGGTCGCCCAGCTGTTCGGGGGTCAGCCAGTGGTGGAGCGTGAGCAGTTCGTGTTCGAGCAGGGCTTGCGAGCCGGCGTTGCCGCCCAAGCCCAGAAAGCCCACTTGGGCAAAGCTGAGAAAGATAAACAGGAATGCAAGCATGGGGTGGGGCAGGTTTAGTCGTTGTTGTATACCATCACGGCATAGAGCAGGCCGAGCACAGTGAGTGCCAGGATGATGTAGGTGGGTGAAACGCCGAGCAGGCCGATGCCAATGGCAGCTCCGACCGGAATCCACACGGTGCTGAGCGTGATGTTCGATTGCCGCCACAGCTGGATGCAGGGCAGGGCAATGAGGGCCACGATGGCCGGCCGTGCGCCGCGCAGGAACGATTCGACCGCAGCAAAGTGGCGGAAGTCGTCGAAGAAGGTGGCAAACACAATCAGGATGACCACGGCGGGCAGGGTCATGCCCAGCAGGCAGGCCAGACTACCCGGCCAGCCCTTCAGCTTGCGTCCTAACCACACGGCCAGGTTGATGTTGAAGATGCCGGGCATGGCTTGCACCACGGCGAGGTGGCGGGCAAACTCTTCTTCGCTGAGCCAGCCGCATGACTTCACCAATGCCTGGCGCAGGGGCTGGATGGTGGCATAGCCGTCGCCGATGGTCAGTCCGCCGGCTTTCAGAAAGGTGATGAAGAGAGTGAGGAGGTTGAGAGGCATTTCACAGGGGGCTTAGTTA
>JBJEAF010000040.1:0-5118 GCA_051868755.1 Alloprevotella sp. | reverse complement strand
GCTGCTTCAACTTGAATCGGGCATCCTCGTCCATGGAGTCGAAATATCCCTGTTGCGTCACGCGCGTGAGATTATATAAGGTGACGCTTACCGTAGCTTTTACTCGTGGGTCAAGAGCCGCAGCGTTGAGGGCTATGCCTCCCCAACCGCAGATGCCAAGTATGCCAATGCGCTCGGCATCCACGTCATCGCGACACGACAAATAATCCACCGCGGCACAGAAGTCCTCGGTGTTGATGTCCATCGAAGAGGAATAGCGAGGCTCGCCGCCGCTCTCTCCCGTAAACGAAGGGTCAAAGGCAATGGTAAGGAAACCTTCCTCCGCCAGATGTTGCGCATAGAGCCCACTTGCCTGTTCTTTCACTGCACCGAAAGGTCCGCTGACGGCAATGGCCGCCAACTTACTCTTGCCCTCTTTCGGTATGTAGAGGTCGGCAGCAAGGGTGATGCCGAAACGGTTACGGAACGTCACCTTCTCATGCCTTACCTTGTCACTCTGTGGGAACGTCTTGTCCCAGTCCTCTGCCAATTCAATTTTGTTTTTCATATCAATTTCATTTTGAGCGGTTGCCTTGTCTTTACATGTAACGATAAGGGAAGCAAGCAGATAAATAATCAATCTCATTCTATCCATTATTATGGTCTCATTTCAGCTTCTCCCTCAAAGTTTTTGTCTCGTTTTTGTTGGTAGCCATACCCTCGTAGGAGAAGCCATACATACCTGCAAAACGGCTCATGCTGTACTCGCCATCGTCAATCATCATCTTGGTAGGGGAGGCTCCCTGATAGAGGAAGAACAGGCGTTTGCCCTCAAACGCATTGTCGGGCACATAGCCGTAAAAGCGTTCCATCAGCGTGCGAACCGAGGCACAGATGTTGTGCCAATACACAGGCGAACCCATCACCACGATATCAGCCTCCTTCATCTTTGCGATAACCTCGTCAAGCTGGTCGCCTTCGAGCGTCTGCCCATAGAAATTGAGGCGATAGTCGTTGAGGTTAAGCGTTTCATACTGTCTGCCTTCAAGCAGCACCTTTGCCAGTGCGGCGGTGTTGGCTTTGCCTTCCTCACTCACGACTCGGGATAGTCCAAGAAAATCTTGGTCTCTCCTCTCGCTGTTCGTTCGGTTACCGTCGCGGTTAGGACTTCCGTTGATAAAGAGAATCTTTTCCATTGTTGTTTTGTTGTTATATGTTTCAGTTTCTTTTGTGTGGTTGCAGTAAGCGTCAAGCCCTGTAAAGAGTATAGCGGCGAGTAGCATGGCCGCCTTCCGGATTGTGTTGAATGATTTGAAATTCATTGTATAATCTTTTAGACGACAACAGGGACAACGGAGGACAACTTTCTATGTTGCCTTGGTTGTTATTGTTGTCTTCGTTGTCGTTTGTTTTGTTGAATGGTTTTGTCGGATATCAGGAACGGTTCCCTGTGGCTACGAACTCCTTAATCTTGCTCACGCATTCGGCAGCGGTGGTGCAGGGTTGGCAGAGTTGTTCGATGGGGCAGATGCCGTTGTTTTGGTTATTGAGCATGTAAGGCACTTCCATCTGGTAGCGCACTTTGATGTGGCCCTCACGCAGCAGTTGCAGGGCGGGTGTGCTGATGACCACAGTATGCAGGGCGCGGATGTGGCCTTCTGCCAGCAGGGCTGCCGCACCCTTGCCTACCACCTTGTCGTAAATGGTAGCTCCATGGAGTGTTTCGGGCGAGGTGGTGAGCAGGCGGACGAGGTCGGACACGCCTTGACCGTAGAACGGGGTGAGGGTGCTCCCTTGGACAACGAGCAGCGTGCATTGTCCGAGTTTCAGTAGTTTCAGATGGTCTCTCTTCATGGGTGGATACGTTAGATGCTTGCCAGACCGGCTACGTGGATGGAAGTCTGATGTTCAATCCATCAGGGGTTGACGGTGCAAAACAACAGCAAAAACCCGAAACCTGTTGTATACAGATTTCGGGTAAAACTACCATTTTTATGGATTCTGCTTAATTAATGTATAATGTACAATGTATAATGAGGGTTACGCCGATGTCGGGGCTTTGCCGATGGTCATGGCCGCAGGCCTCATTATACATTATCATTTGACATTGCCATAGCCCACTGCGTCAGGTCGGCAGCAGTCGGTGCGAAATGGCTGACGGGGCTGAGCGTGTGCAGGTAACTGGCATCGCGGAACCCCCACTCCACCAGCGCTACACGAAGGCCGGCATTGCGGGCTGTTTGCCAGTCAACCTCTGAGTCGCCCACATAGACGGCCTCTTCGCGCGTGCTGCCCAACTGCTGCAAGGCGCACAACACGGCATCGGGATTGGGCTTGCGGCGCACGGTGGCACTCTCGCCGACGGCTATGTCTATATAGGTGGAGAAGAAACGGCGGTTCAGTTCCTGTACGGCTTCGTGCAGCTTGTTGGAGACGATGGCCGTCTTGATGCCATGGGCCTGTAGTTGTACCAACATGGACATAATTCCGGGATAAGGCTGTGTACGGTCGAAGCAGTGTTCTACATAGTGCGTACGAAAGGTGCGGAACACGGTTTCGAAACCGTCGTCGGGCAGTGTGTCCTGTCCTACGGCCTGACGCATGAGCGACTGGATGCCGTTGCCCAAGAAGCGGCGCACTTCGGCCTTGGTGCGCCGGGGCAGTCCGTGCCGGCTCAGGGCATAGTTCACACTGTCTGTCAGGTCATCCAGCGTGTCGAGCAGTGTGCCGTCTAAGTCGAATATGAGCGTGGTGAGCATGGGAGGAGGATTTTAAAATGTATAATGTACAAAATGTATAATGAGGCCTACGCCGTAGTCGTGGCCGTAGGCTTCATTATACATTATAAATTGATGAAGTGATGACCTTCCCGATGCACACGTCGTGAGGTTCGACGGGCACCTGGGGAAGCAGCTGGCAGGGGAAGCAGAGGCCGATGGTGGGCACTTGGCGCAGCTGGGGACGGGAAAGGAAGCGGTCGTAGTAACCCTTGCCGCGTCCCAAACGGTGGCCTGCCGCATCGAAGGCTACGCCGGGCACGACTATCAGCTGGATGTCGGTATAGTCGGTGAAGGCTTCGCCAAGCGGTTCGGAAATGTGGTAGGCCCCGCATTGCAGAGGTGCCTGCGGTATATACCGGCGAAGTTCCAGGTCTTCGCCTTGGACCACCGGCAGCAACAGCCGCTTGGCCTGTCCCCATGCTTCGAGAAAGCCGTGGGTGTCTATCTCGTCGGGCAGGGAATGGAAGAGCATGACGGTCGATGACTGGCGAAACAGCGGTTCGGCTTCGAGCTGTCGTAAGGCAGCAGCCGATTGCCCGGCACGCTGTGTGGGAGTCAATGCGCGAAGGGCTTGGCGTACCTGCCGGCGCAGGGCTTGTTTGGGGTTTGTCATGATTCGGGGAGACAGCTATTTCTTGGAAGAGGTTTTTGCCTTTGGAAAGGCCTCGCCCTTTTGCAGCAGCTCGACGGCCTTGCGGGTGGCGGGGTCTTCGCGGTTGGCGTATTCTGCGGCCTCGTTTTCATCGCGCACGTCTGAGATAATGGCGGTGTAGAGGTAGGTTTGGAGCAGCTTGCGCGAACGCTGTATCATGAGGTTGCGGGGCTTGAGTCCGGCAGTTGCGGCATAGCTGACAAAGCGGTCTACGATTTTCTGGCGCGACAGCAGGCGCAGGACTTCGGCCAGATTGGCACAGGCACCCAGCCTGGCACGGTTGCTGTCGACAAAGTCGTAGGCGTACTGGAAGATGTAGCCGTTGAAATAGGCGTCCTTGAAATAGGAGGTGATGCCCGTGGTGTCGCGCGGAATGAAGAAGTCGGGGTCAATGCCGCCACCGCCATAGACCGTACGGCCCAGACGGGTGTGGAACTGTTCGCCTACATGGTGTACGCTGTCGGCCGAATAGTATTCACCGTGTTCGGCACGCAACAGGAGGTCGGCTTCGTAGGCTTCGTCCTGTCCGGGCTTGTAGGGTTTCTGCACGCAGCGTCCTGACGGCGTGTAGTAGCGCGCTGTAGTCAGGCGGAGCATGGAACCGTCGGGAAATTCGATGGGTACCTGTACCAATCCCTTGCCAAAGGAGCGGCGGCCTACGATGGTGGCCCGGTCATTGTCCTGCATGGCACCGGCCAGAATCTCGCTGGCCGAAGCGGAGGTTTCGTCGACCAGCACGACCAAGGGCAGGCTCTGGTAGATGCCCCGGCCGTCGGTGCGGTATTCACGCCGCTGCGACTTGCGCCCTTCGGTATAGACAATGAGTGCGTTCTTGGGCAGGAACTCGTTGGCTATCTGTATGGCTGACTCCATGTAGCCGCCGGGATTGCCGCGCAGGTCGAGCACCAGATTCTCGAAACCTTGGCTCTGCAGCGAGGCCAAAGCAGCGAGGAACTCCGCATAGGTGGTGTCGCCGAAACTGCTGATGCGGATGTAGCCGATGGTGGGCGTGACCATATAGACGGCATCAACGGTGCGCACAGGCACATCGCCGCGTGTGATGTTGAAGGTGAGCAGCCGCTTCTTTCCGGCACGCTTTACGCCGAGTCTGGCCAGTGTGCCGCCAGGTCCTTTCAGCCGCTTCATGGTGCCGTCGTTGGTAATGGTGTCGCCCACATAGGTCTCTCCGTTGATGGTGACGATGCGGTCGCCCGGCATGAGACCCACCCGTTCGGAAGGTCCGCCCTTGATGACCTTGACCACGCGGATGGTGTCGTGGTAGAGTGTGAACTGCACCCCGATGCCCGAAAAGCTGCCTTTCAGTTCCTGCATGGAGGCTTCCACATCATCGGCCGATATATAGGTGGAGTGCGGGTCAAGCTCCTTCAGGATCTGTGGCAGGGCGCGCTCGACCAGGTCGGGTATCTTCACCGAATCGACATACTGGTCGTCGACAAGGTGGAAGAGGTCCATCACCTTGTTGCTCGAATTGTTGATGATGCTGAGGCGGTTGCCCGAAAAGTGATTGGCAAAGAAGCTGCCCAGCAGTATGCCTGCCACTACACCGACAGAGATGTAAAGGGGTACGAAACTTTTGTGTTGTGACATAGCTCACTATGTTATGGTTTCAGGTTTCAAGTTTCAAGTTTCAAGTTTCAGGTTTCAAGTTTCAGGTTTCAAGTTTCAGGTTTCAGGTTTCAAGTTTCA
>JBJEAF010000039.1:0-20656 GCA_051868755.1 Alloprevotella sp. | reverse complement strand
GCGTCAAGCAGTTTTATGGCATAAGGGTGGCTCATGAGATGCGAGCCCCAAACGGTGAAAATGAAAAATCAGGGCGGTCGAAAGGGAGGGTTAAAAATCTTTCATTACTTTTGCACGCAATTTGAGGCAGGCTGTTGCACTGCAAAGAAAGCTTGGCCTCATGGACAACGGCAAAGGTTCTGGCTGGAGAAACAGCGCGAATTTTTGTCAGAAAGTAAGTATACGAGCCTTAGACTAACGAGAATTTCTATCCATTCATGGAAAATTGTCGCTTTTGTGTATTGCAGCCCGAAGCGGGCCAGACCTTGCTGCAACAGGCCGATGACCTGTTGCGGCAAATCGAGAACCTGCTCGAAGCGGGCGAATGCAGTTTGGACGCACTGCTGCAAATGCGTATTTATGTGACCGATGCCGCCAATCAATGTGCCGATTTGCGTGCCCACCGCTTGGTGACAGACTTCAGCGGTCTGGGTGTCGTGAGCTTTGTGGAGCAACCTCCGTTAGGAGGCGGCAAATTGGCACTGTTGCTCTGGTTCGTGGCGGGCAAGGTGGAAGACCGTGAGGTTAGACAGCTGCCCGACGGACAATGCTTGAGACTGACCGCTGACGGACTGACCTATCTGTTCCAAACAGTCAGGTGGACGGGCGAAAGCATCCCCGAAACACCTGAGCTACAGACCAAACGAGCTTTTGAGAGCCATGAAGCGCAGTTGCGGAGTCTGGGCTTGAACCTCCAAGATCACTGCCAGCGTACGTGGATCTACGTGCGTGATGTAGACAACCAGTATGCCGAAGTCGTCAAGGCGCGCAACGAGGTTTTCAGCCAGTGCGGTCTGACACCCGAAACTCATTTTATAGCATCGACCGGCATTGGCGGTGCCAGTGAGTGTGTGAGGGCAGCCGTGGCTGTGGACTTCTTTTCAGTAGGTGGACTCCAAGCTGATGCTGTGTCCTATCTGCACGCCTTGGACTACCTTAATCCAACCCATGAATACGGGGTGGCCTTCGAGCGCGGCACGCGGCTGTCGCTCTCCCGCGAACAGCTTTATATGATTTCAGGAACTGCCAGTATTGACCGCACGGGCGCTTGCGTGCATCGGGGTGATGTGCTTACACAGGCCGGACGCCTTTTTCTGAACATCGAAAAGCTTTTGCAGTCGGGCGGGGCATCGCTGGTCGATGTGCCCTACTTTGTGGTCTACCTGCGCGATGTGGCTGACAGAACCGCTGTTTCGCGCTACTTGCGTTTACGCTTCCCCGACGTGCCCTGTTTGGTGGTGTCGGGCAGGGTATGCCGTCCCGAGTGGCTCATTGAGGTAGAGTGCATGGCGGTAAAAGCATATTGAGACTCAGCAGTTTATTTGTCTGCTATCTACAGTTTGCGCGTGACGCGTGCCTATCGTTTGTCGCAGTGCGCTTACTTTTTGCTCTTTTGAGGGTACGCTGCGTTTAACATTTCCCCTCATTTTTACTCTTAATAATTCTTAATGGCCTAAAAAGTAATCCTATAGTCTTGGTCGTTGCCATGAAAAAACGATTAAATTTGCAGTCACTACATGGCCTGTGCCTGCGTGTCTGGTAGCAGTTTGCTTTAAGAGACGTTTAGGTATAGCTGCGCGTTTTGAAGTCTTGGCTTTGAAAAATCGCTGCTTAAGACCTTGCTGACAACCTATCCAATACTTTTCTTCATATTCAGGTTGGACCGTTGCCCTTGTGGCCGGCATGACCTTCCTAAATCTTCCAGGAAAACATAAAACAAAAATAACTAATCTAATTAATGCGTATGAAAAACCGTTTTTGCAGAATGGGAAAGACGCTGCTTGGAGCAGTGTGTTTGCTGTCGACATGCGGCGTAACGTACTCATGCTCAGATGATTTCGACCTCGATGAAACGAGTCCGTCATTCCTCGGAGAGAGTATTTACGACGAGTTGAACAAAAGGCAGAATTTCACGACGGTAATCAGGTTGATTGATGAACTCGGTTACAAGGACGTGATGTCGCAAACGGGTAGTAAGACCCTCTTCGTGGCCGACGATGAGGCTTACAAGAACTTCTTTGCCACACAAACCGCTTGGGTGGATGGAATGGGTAATCCCGTTCGCAGTTATGACCAGCTCACAACCAGCCAGAAGCGTCTGCTCCTGAATGGTTCCATGCTGAACAACGCCTACGTGCTTGAGATGCTCACCACCATCCAGGGACCGGTGAAGAATCTTTGTTTGCGTCAGCTGTCGGGTATCTCGGCAACTGACTCTGTGCCGTTCTTCCGTTCGGGCGAACTCTTTGAAAACCTGAACGAAGGCCAGCTTGATGAAAACGGAAAGCCGACGAATGTGGACAAGAAGTTCTGGGACAAGTACCGCAATAGCGGCAAGGACCTCTATCTGGCTCTCGACAAGACTGAGCCGATGTTCACCCACTTCCTCGAAGCTCAACTGAAGGAAAAGAAAATCACTCACGGAGATATCTCGTTCGTCCTGAACTTGGACAACACAGACAAGGAATGGAGCGATGAAAACACCGAGAACCGCAGCTATGCTTATGACTGTCAAATCACGGAGGCCGACAACGTTTGTTTGAACGGCTACTTCCACGTGCTTGACAAGGTGATGGTTACGCCCGCCAATATGGCAGAGGTTATCCGCACCAACGGTTCTACCAACCTCTTCAGCTCGATGCTGGAGCGTTTCAGCGCGCCCTACTACGATGCCACGCTGACACAGGAGTACAAGGCGCTGCACAATATTGCCGCCGACTCCGTGTTCCAGAAGCTCTACATCTCGCAGCGTTCGCAGCTTGGTGCCATTACCCTTGATCCTGATGGCGAAACCTTGGGCGACTATCCCTCGCTGGCCTATGACCCGGGATGGAACACCTACAGCGTGAACAACTCGACCAAGGAGCAGGATATGGCTGCCATGTTCGTGCCCTCTGACGAGGCCATGCGCGAATATTTCGTGAACGGCGGTGGCAAGATGTTGATCGAACGCTACGGTACGCGTCCCAATACCTACGAGAACCTGCAGTTCAATCTCTTCCAGATTCCTCTGAACATTGTGAAGCCCTTGGTTGCCAACCTGATGAAGGAATCGTTCAACGAGTCAGTGCCCAGCAAGTACCTGACCATCATGAACGATGCCCAGGACCAGATGTTCAGTGCCGAAACCTACAAGACGGTTGACGAATACAAGGCCCTGTTCGACAAGGTGCTGATGGCCAACAATGGTGTGGTATATGTCATGAACCGCGTCATCGGTCCGGCTACCTACTCGTCTGTAATGGCCCCCGTGCTCTACAACGAAGGCACTCAGGTGATGAACCGTGTGATTCACGCCGATGACAACTTCACGACGACCAACTACCAGAGCGCTCCGTTGCGTAAGTTCTACAGCACCTATCTGCTCGCCATGCAGTCGAACTTTACCCTGTTCGTTCCGACCGATGAAGGTCTGAAGAACTACGGTATGATCGACCCCATGAGCCTTTCGGCAGCCCGTAAGACCAACTACCGCTTCTGGACCTTCCAGCCTGAAGAAGTGAAGGCTTCGGGTGGCAAGCGTCTGGCCGTACGTGCTGAGGCTTATGCCTTTGACCAGAAGACGCCGCTGAACGAAGCTATCGGCGGTACGCCCAAGCAGACGGTATCGGCCGACATCGACCTCGACACAGAATGGGGTAAGGTGAAGGCACAGATGCTGACCGACATGCTTGACCAGCACATCTTGGTTCACGAGAACAATGACGAAGGCGAACTGGGCGTGAACACTTCCCGCCAGTACTTCCTCTCGCGCAGCGGCGCACCCGTGTTCATCAAGTCGGGCCGCAACAATGGCACCAACGTGGGCATGAAGGTAGAAGGCGGTATGCAGAACTGGCTGAACAACGACCAGTATGACACCAACGACTTTGATTGTACCGTACAGGCCAGCCACGACATGAGCCGCGGCACCAATGGTTACGGTAACGGTATGACTTATTTTATTGACCGTCCTATCCAGGCTACAGTGAACAATGCTTATCGCGTGATGAGCACCACTGACAGCTACACGGATTTCTTCAACGCTTGTTTGGAACTCGACCGCAACACCGAGCTGGTGTACACCCTGTTCCACGAGGACGATATGGAAGATGCCGATTGGAAAAACGAATCCAAGAAGTATCAGATCTTCTCCAGCGAAAACGACCGTTATACCCAGTATGACCTGACCACCAAGACTTATACGCAGTTGGTTCGTTTCTTCAACAACTACCGCTACACGATTTTCGTTCCCTCTGCCGAAGCCATGCAGAGTGCCTTCAACAACGGTTTGAAGACTATCGAGGAAATCCAGCAGTTTGTTGACGAGAATACCGACGAGGAGAATGTGCTTGACCCCGAAGCCAAGGTCAAGGCACAGGCCATGCTCACCTGTTATGTCAACTTCCTGAAGTATCACTTCTGCGACCAGTCCGTATTTGTTGACAATTGCACCGACGAGGTTCAGTGCCAGTCGGCTTGCTCCGACGATGAGGGCAACTACATCAGCGTTTATGTTCACCAGACTCCCGGTGCCATTTCGCTGACTGACAACAGCAAGCGTTCGATCAGCGTGACAGGTGCTTATAACCAGTTGGCCCGTGACTATGAGCTGGATGCCCCGACCGACAATGCGCGCGCCATCCGTTCGTCTTCCTACGTGGTGCTGCACAATGTGAACAATTATCTCCTCTTCGACGGCAGCCTGAAGGACAATTTCAGCAAGGCATGGGAAACTCCCGCCGAAGCAAAGGCATTTGTGAAGAAGTTCCGTCTTAAGTAATAAATTCTAATATTATGAATAACATCAAGTTTCTATTGACGCTTGCGCTGTGCTTTTGCTGCTCCCTTTCCTATGCACAAAAGCGCATCTCGGGTCGTGTCTGGAGTAAACAGGACGGACCGATTGTCATGGCGTATGTTGTAGAGCAGGATAAGAATAACCGTAACGTTACCGCTGCACAGACAGATGCCAACGGTAACTTCTCGATGGTTGTGAAGAATCCTGAGAACAAATTGAGAGTCTCTTACATCGGTTATCAGACCAAGGTGATGGCTATCGGTGCAAACACCAAGTTCAACATCGAGCTGATTGACAAGAATACTTTTAAGGAAGCTTCGGTTACGGTTACCCGTAAGACCCGCTCCAATGGTTTGGTCATTCCCGAAAGAGAAATTTCTACTGCCCAGCAGACCCTCGACATGGACCAGATGGCCGGTCTGTCGTTCGAAACGGCAGCCGATGCACTTCAGGGTGAGATTGCCGGTCTCGACATTGTGTCGAACTCTGGTAACCTGGGTTCCGGTTCGAGTATGCGTCTGCGTGGTGTATCGTCTATCAACGGTAGCCAGGAACCTCTGATTGTAGTCGATGGCAACATCCTGGAAGACTACAACAACGATGACCTCGACCTCGACAACATGGAGAACGAAGAACAGTTCGCCACCCTGTTGCAGGTAGCTCCCGAAGACATTGCCAGCATCAAGGTGCTGAAGGATGCCGCTGCTACCGCTATCTGGGGTTCGAGAGGCGCTAACGGTGTAATCGAAATCACCACCCGTCGTGGTGCCCGTGGTAAGACCCGCGTGAACTTCAGCTATCGCTTCTCGGGTGCCTGGCAGCCCGAAGGCATGAACATGCTGAACGGTGACGGCTACACCATGATGTTGAAGGAGGCATACCACAATCCCCGCATCCTGTCCGAAGAGCAGTCGAACATTGCAGAAATCATGTATCTGCAGAACTACTCCTCTTATTATGGCAACTATAACAAGAACACCGATTGGGTGAAGGAGGTTACGCAGTTCGGTCAGACTCACAACTACTCCGTTTCTGTTTCGGGTGGTGGTGAAAAGGCCAACTTCCGTGTGTCGGGTACCTACGACCACGAAACCGGTACCATCATCAAGCAGGCTCTTGACCGTCTGACGACCCGTCTGGCACTCGACTATTGGGTGTCTGACCGCATCAAGTTCTCGTCAACATTTGCCTTGACTTACACCAAGAACAAGAAGAACTATACCAGCGACCTGTTGGGCCGTGCCTACAACGCCATGCCTAACATGTCGGTATACCGCAATGAGTATCGCGAAACCGCCGACGGCGTAGGCGAATACTTCAACACGGGCGAATACTTCATCATGCCTCCCGCAGCCGGTGAAAGAGGTCTTATCAGTCCTACCAGCGGCAAGTCGTCTTACTTCCTGAGCGACATGGTGAGCAACGGTAACCCCGTGGCTATTGCCAACCTGGCTTGGGCCAACACCTCTTCTTATACCATCCAGCCCCAGTTCCAGCTTGAGTACAAGCTGTTGGGCAAGAGCGACGACGAGACGCAGCTCGACTATCGTGGCGAAGTCTACCTCAACGCCTTCACGCAGACCGACGATTCTTATTATCCCGGTTCGCTGACCTCGAAGAGCTGGTATGATTCAGGCGGTACGAACCTTACTTCTGACTACGAGCAGAAGCACCTCAAGTTCACGACCCGTCACCAGCTGACCTTCCACCCCCACTTTGCCAACGACCAGCACCAGCTGCAGGTAATGGGCCGCTTCGAGGTTTCTACCCAGAACTCCACTACCCAGTATCTTTCTTCTAACGGTATCGTCGGTGGTATCTCCGACCCGACCGTTCCCGGTTATCTGACCGACTCTTGGACCGGTACGGGCAAGGGCCATGAAGCCTCTGGCTTGGGCTCACTGCACTATGCCTATGGTTCTAAGTACGTGTTCGACGTAACGGTGCGTGCCGACGGTAGCACCCGTTTCGGTTCGGGTAACAAGTGGGGTGTATTCCCCGGTATCTCCGGTCGTTGGAACATTTCGGACGAAGCTTTCTTCGAACCCCTGAAGAAGGTTGTCAGCATGTTCGCCTTGGCTCCGGGTTGGGGTATCAACGGTAACACGCCGGGTTCTGAAGGTCTGATGTACAACAAGTACGCCACCAACAACACCTCTTATAATGGTACGCAGGTGATGTACCCCTCTAACCTCAAGCTCACCGAAATCCGTTGGGAAAAGACCAAGTCGTGGAACATCGGTGTTTACTTGAACCTGTTTGAGGACTTGATTCAATTGAACCTGAACGTCTACAACAAGAAGACTACCGACCTGTTGAACTCTAACGTCCGCGTTCCTTCTACCTCTGGTTTCTCCTACCTGTCCTATGCTAACGTCGGTGACATGGAGAACGAAGGTTGGGAACTCTATGCCAGCACCCGTGAAATCTTCAAGGTGGGCAAGTTCAGCATGAAGCTGCGCGGTAACATCGCCCAGAACCTGAACACCATCACCAAGATGGACGCTTCGGTATTGGCTTCGAACAATGTGGACTACGGCTATGCCAACGGTGAATACATGAAGCGCGTACAGATCGGTAATGCCCTCGGTGGTATCTACGGTTTCCGCTTCAAGGGTGTTTACGCTTATGACTATGACCACAACGGTTACTTCACCAACGACGAGAAGAACCAGTGGTACGACGCACAGGGTAATCAGAACACGGCTGCTGCCCAGACTGACCCTGAGCTGCGCAAGTCTACGCCTATCGTATTCGATGCTGCAGGCAATGTAGTATACGACAAGAACGGCAACCCGCTGCCCATGTACTTCAACTACGGTGGCAAGAACTACCAGTTCCAGGGTGGTGACGCCATCTATGAAGATATCAACCACGATGGTAACATCGACGAGTTGGATATTGTATACCTCGGTACCTCCAACCCCAAACTCAATGGTGGTTTCGGTTTGGAATTCAAGTATGACCGCTGGACTTTGAAGACCAACTTCAACTTCCGTGTAGGCAACAAGATTATCAACTTGGCCCGTCTGAATGCCGAGAGCATGTTGAGCAACAAGAACCAGAGCCAGGCTGTAAGCCACCGCTGGCGCAAGAACGGTCAGGTAACGACCATGCCGCGTGCCATCAACCAGGCTGTAACGGCCAGCTTCAACTCTTTGGTTAGTGACCGCTACGTAGAGCCCGGTGACTTCCTCCGCTTCCAGTACTTCCAGCTGTCTTACAGCGTGAAGCCCGACAAGCTCAAGAAGCTCGGTCTGAGCTCGCTGAACATCGCCGCTTCGGGTAACAACCTCATCTTCTGGTCGCGTTACTCCGGTGTTGATCCCGAGCACTCTTGCAGCGGTATGAACCCCTGTATCGACAATTCGCAAACTCCGCGTTCTCGCTCGTTCACGTTCAGCTTGAACTTCGGATTCTAAGCATGAAATCTTCAAACTGCGTCTTCACAGCGTGCAGGACACGCAGCGCAAACCCGCTTTGCCGAATGTGGGACACAGGTTCGAGGGTCTGAAGCCCGCCAGGCTGAAGGCTCGTGAACACAAATAATCTCTTTATCATGAAAAGTAAGAAAATATATACAAAGCTTCTTTTGGCTGGAAGTTTGGTCCTGACAAGTGCTTCGCTGTCTTCTTGCGATGATTTCTTGACCATCCTTCCTACTGACCAGATTCCTGAAGAGAACTTCTGGCAGGACAAGGCCGACTTGGAGAACGTGCGTGCCGGTGCTTACCAGCTTCTGGCGCAGAGCGGACAAACCTCAAAGATTCTGCTTTGGGGTGAAGTTCGTGCCGACAACTTGTCGGTAAACGATAT
Organism: Alloprevotella sp.; assembly: GCA_051868755.1. Taxonomy (GTDB): domain Bacteria; phylum Bacteroidota; class Bacteroidia; order Bacteroidales; family Bacteroidaceae; genus Alloprevotella. The sequence goes on along the minus strand of JBJEAF010000039.1, from coordinate 12,021 downwards.
GTCGCAAACCAATCTCACCTACTTGCAGGACGCTGTGTTGCAGCCCAGCCTGAACATGTTCGACTGGTCAGGTTTCTACACTGGCATCAACTATTGCAACCTGGTGATAGAGCAGGGTGAGGTCATGACTCGTCCTAACGAAGAAGTTGACCCGAGCTTCACACGGGCTGACTACCGTGCCATCCGTGCTGAAATGATGGCCCTTCGCTCGCTCTACTACTTCTATTTGGTAAAGTCCTACCGTGACGTTCCCTATATCACCAGCTCCATCCGCACCGATGCACAGGCCAGCAAGGACAAGCCTGCTGCCACATCGGGTGTAGCGATTTTGGGTGCCTGCATTGACTCGCTCGAAGCCAATATGGCTTTTGCTGTCGAGAACTATGGTAGTGAATCCAAGAACAAAGGACAGTTCACGAAGCTCAGTGTCCATGCCCTCCTCGCTGACATGTATCTGTGGAGAGCCTGTATGCTGAAGAACTTCACCGCCAAGGGCAACGCCCTCTATGCCAACGTGAACATGGCCAACAAGGGTCAGGTGAATCTCTCGGATGTTCGCAAGACTGACGAGCAGGGCGTTGAAATAGAAGGTTACGTGACTGCTGATGGTCAGGAAATCACCGACAGCTATTGCAACACGTTGGCTTCGCAGTGCCTGCAGAAGTCCATCGAACATGCTGATTGGGTAATCAACAAAATCAAGGCCGAGTACGATGAAGATCTCAGCAACGACAACAGCGTAGTGTCGCAGGATGAGCTGAACCAGCCCTATCCCCTCTATCTCAACCAGAAGTCGGGCAACTCCATCACTGATACGCCCTATATGTACAACTTCGGTTCGCAGAACTCGCGTGAGTCGGTGCTGGAACTCCAGTACAACGGTACGAACACCACCAACTCTACGGTTAACACCTACTTCTCGGCTTACGAGAACGGTTCGCTCAATGCCAAGTATCTGGCCATTTCAAGCAATCTCATCGGTTCGGCCACGAGTGTGAATCCCGATGCTGGTTTCGGTAAGACCGACTTCCGTCTGTTCGAAACCTGCAACTACTTCTCGAAGGAAGCCAAGAAGCCCATCTCCAAGTTTGTGGTGCGCGACTTGTCTTACAACGACATCAAGGACCTTACCTCTGGTGTCATGAGCAGCACGCCGTTTGACTCGTACCGCTTGTCTGACTCGAACGATGCGCATTGGCCCATTTACCGCTTGGCCGACATGATGCTCATCAAGGCCGAAGCCATCGCCCGTACGGGTACGACTGACCGCAACACCCTGCAAGAGGGTTATCGTTTGGTCAACCAGCTGTTCAAGCGCAACAACCCCGCTTTGGTTGGCCCGAACGACTCAGAAGCTTCTTCCACCGACGAGGAACTCATCTGCGACCGCGTAGACGACAAGTATGGCGTGAATGCTGACGGCAACTTCGAGAAGACGGCAGCCGACCTGCTCGTGCTCACTTACAGAGAGCGTCAGCGTGAATTTGTTTGCGAAGGCAAGCGCTGGTTCGACTTGGTTCGCCAGGCTGAATTCTCCAACGACACCAAGACGACCTTGAACACCTATGCCGCTGTCAAGTCGTCGGTAAGAACCCGCTTGAGCGACCTCTGGGGTTTCTACATCCCCATCTACAATGAGGAACTCAAGGTGAACGGCGTTGAGAACGGTGGCAACCTCTACCAGAATCCGGTTTGGGATCGTTACACTAAAAATTGATTGTAGGTTATGAAAAAGAATAAGATGTATATAGGCCGTTGGGCCGGCTGGCTGGGTGCAGGTCTGCTTCTGACCGCTCCTTTCGCAATGACTGGCTGTAAGGAGGACATCAGCGAGGATGCATACGCCATCAAGTCTATGCAGACCATGATGGACTGCATCAATGCAACGGACTCCCTTTCAGAAATCAAGGCCCTCTTCGAAGAGGTGCGTTTGGGCCGTTCGAGCAATGCTTCGGTGTTGGCCAGTGTGCTTTCGGCACGCGGCAACTACACCGTGTTTGCTCCCTCTAACCGTGCGGTGGCCATGTATTTGCAGCAGGTCACTGGCAGCGAATCGGCCACCTTGGCTGATCTGACTCAGGAACAGAAGGAACTGGTGGCATTGAACTGTATCATCGACAACGGTTCGAACGGTGCCTATGAAATTGCCGACTTCCCCAGCGACGGCGGTACTTTCAGCACTTCCAACCTGAAGGACAGACGTTTGGCTTGCGAGCAGAACGCCAACAATGACTATGTAATCAACGGTAATTCCGTGGTTACGCAGTCCAACATCGAGGTGTCGAACGGTATGCTCCACGTAGTAGACCACGTGATTGCTCCCTCGACTAACTCCGTGGCCGAGCTGGTTCAGGCTGCCGACAATATGCACATCATGGGTCAGCTGCTCACCGTGACCGGCTGGGCCGACTCTTTGGCCGTGAACACCACGTCGGAGGAAGAATATGAGAACGAGAATATGGTCTATGCCGGTTCTACCCGTCGTTTCGTAGGTTTTGACTTCCCCTATCAGGAGAAGCGCGTGAAGGGATATACGGCCTTCTTCGAAACCGATGCCGTATTCCAGGCCGACTGGGGTGTTCCCGCTCCTGAATATGACGAGGTGAACGGTGTGGTCACCAACTGGGACGGTGCCAATGGCGTGTTCGAAGTGTTGAAGTCCAAGTTGGCTGCAGCTCTCGGCATAGATGCCAACAACTTCCCCACCGACTACACGAATCCGGACAACCCGCTCAACCAGTTCGTGGCTTACCATATCGTAGACGGTGGTATGGCAACCGACGAGTTTGTGCACCATCACAACGAGTACGGCTACGACTACGGTACTGACCTCAAGAACCCCTTGAAGTCCGGCTATAGCGTTAACGTATGGGACTACTATACCACCAAGGGCAGTCCCCGCGGTCTGCTTAAGATTACCCAGCTGCCCGATGGCGATACCGACTACTATCTGAACCGTATCAGTTCTTACGACAACGGTTTCGACGGTGACTACCACGAAACAGGCTTTGTGCCCAACACCCCGACCAATGGTTTGAATGTCCGTGTGAACCCCTTGAACGGCAACAACGACAACAATGCGCTCAATGGTTTCTACTTCCCCATTGACAATGTGCTGGTCAACTCGCCCGAAACACGTTCGGCACTGGGCAAGGAAAGAATGCGTATCGACATCTGTACCATGTTGCCCGAAATCGCTTCCAACGACCTGCGCGGCCGTTCTGCCCGTTACTTCCCGAAGGGTTACTTCTCGAATATCTGCAATGAGAATCAGGGCACGCAGATTTATTATCTGCAGGATGGTTATGTAGCCTCTAACGGTTCTTGGAAGGACTATCAGGGTGACGAAATCCTTGTTTCGGGTCGTTTCGACTTCGTGCTGAAGTTGCCCCCCGTGCCCGAAGACGGTACTTATGAACTGCGTATGGGAGCTTCGTTGAACACCTTACGTTGCATGGTGCAGGTTTATATCGGCGAATCGCCTTACTCCACCACACCTATCGGCCTGCCTATCGACGAGCGTGAAAGCGTTTCGATGATTCCCGGCCAGCCTTGGGTAGCTGATACAGGTGACGATGAGACCGACCGTGAAAACGACCGCAACCTCCGTAACCAGAGCTACATGAAGGCACCCAACTACTTCTGCGTGGACGGTTCGAAGGGTAAGGAAACCTGCCGCAACGCCAGTCCGAGTACGCCTGCTCTGCGCCGCATCCTCACCCAGCAGTACTTCTATCGCAACAAGACCTACTATCTGCGCTTCAAGTCCGCTATCGAGAGTGATGTCACGCAGCTCATGCTCGACTACTTCGAGTTTGTACCCACCAATATTTACAACGGCGAAGTGCCTGAGGATATCTGGTAAGCTTTAACTTGCACAATACATTCAATTATGAAACGATTAACCAACAATACGGTAATGGGTGGTATCTTGGGAGCAGCCATGCTCCTGGGATATACCTCCTGTTCCGATGACCATTTCGACATCAGAACGGATGTTCCCTCAGCCACCAACACGTTGTGGCAGAACATCGAAGCCAATGAGCAGTTGAGCGATTTGGGAGCCATCCTGAAGCGTGTGAAGGTGTACACCAAGGAGGAGGACACCAAGCGCAGCATTACTTATGCCGACCTGCTCAACCAGTCGCAGAGCTTCACCTTCTGGGCTCCGCTGAACGGCACCTACAATGCACAGACCTATCTGGACCAGCTCGACCAAATTGACCAGCTGCGCAGCCAGATTGACGCACTCAGTGCCCAGCTCGGCTCGAGAGCTGACGAAGACGGTGAGGTGCCTCCTGCCAGCGGTGACGAAGAAGGCGGTGCTGCTTCTGACAGCGAGATTGCCAAGCAGATTGCAGAGTTGCAGAAGAAGGCCAACTTGCTGGAGTACAACGTGGGTGTGCAGTTCGCACAGAACCACATTGCCCGTTTCAACTACGAGGCACTGCCCGGCACGCAGGACGTACGTTTGCTCAACGGCAAGCTCTGCACCTATGATGCAGCAGCAGGCCAGTTCAACGGTGTGGCCCTTCATGCTGATATGAAGACGATTCCCGCTTCCAACGGTACCATGCACGTGATTGAGGGCGTTGCTCCCTTCGCCTATAATGTATATGAGTACTTCGGTGCCCATTCCGACATCTTCGACAATGTATACAGCACGCTGATTGCCTATGACAAGAACACGTTCTGGGCTGAAGGCAGTGTGTCGGGTGCCATGAACGAGCAGGGCGAGATGGTGTATGTCGACTCGGCCTACATCAACCAAAACGAATTGCTCAACCAGTCGTATGCCCAGATCAAGAACGAGGACAGCCTCTATGTGACTGTTGCTCCTACCGATGCAGCTTGGGAAGATGCTCTGGAGAAGGTTCGTCCCCTCTTCAAGTATGCCACTTCCTACAAGTACGACTACAAGAACAGCAAGTTCGACTTCGCTTCGCAGCTGAAGGATCTCGATGCCGACTCTCTGTCAGAGTACAACCTGCGCAAGGCATTGCTCACCAGCATGTACTTCTCGCCCTCTATCTTCGGACAGAAGTTTGAGCGCGATGATATAGCCGGCATTGTCAATTATGCAGAGCACGCCGACTCGCTCATCTCTACCAACGGAACCATCTACTACAATCCCAATGCCGAGACCAAGGGCAAGAACCCGCTCTTCGGCAACGTGAACTACGTGAAGGCTTCGAACGGTATCATCTATCCTTTGGAATCCTACGATTTGGACCCCAGCTACTCCTTCATGCGTAGCCAGACCATCGACCTGACCAACTCCTACAACATCGGTAGCGTGGTGAATGGCCGTAACGGTGAAAAGGGTGAAACCTATGTGCTGACTGAAGGCCAGAACCTCAACCCCAATGTGGACGTTTCGATTATCGAAGACGGCACCTACCGCTATTTCCAGAACAATGGTTCGCAGGTGCTTTCGGTGTACATCCCGTTGCGTAACCTCTACAGCGGCAAGTATCGCATCCGCGTGCAGCTGTTGCCCAACAACGCCAATATTGACAAGGCCTGGATCGACAAGCCTGCCACAGAGGATGAACCCGAAACCTATCAGGCACAGAACACCAAGCTGACTGCCACCATCTACACCGACGACGGCGAAGTGATTGCCACCTTGGGCAAGGCCGACGCTGTCACCATCGAAGAAGATGCAGCCAAGTTCTACACCCTGTGGGAAAGCGTAGAGTTCCCCAAGTGCTACGTAAACCTGCCTTCGGGCATCAACAACTCCTTCCCGATTCTCATGCTCTCGGTAGCTCCTGCCAACCAGGAGGAAAAGAAGGCCCAGCACGCTTTGAGTATCGCCAAGATTGTTGTTGAGCCAGTGCATCCCGAGGACGTGCAATGATAAGTAAGTGAACAGGCAGGGTAGGGGGCGAAGCCTCCCGAGGGCCACACTCCTTCCCTGCGAAACACTTATTGCTTCTCACCCATTTAAAAATCGAAAGTAATGAATAATACCAAGAAAATTCACTTGATGCAGGGAGCACTTCGTGCAGGTGTCAGTCTCTTCATGCTTTCGGGTGCCTGTGTACTTTCAGCACAAACACCGGAAGACGCTGCTGACGTGGTTGCCGACAATACCGAATCGGTTGAACCTGCAGCAAAGAAAGCCGAAGCACCCCAATATAAGATGAAAGAGGTTTCGGGCTATGTCTACGACATCGCCACGAAAAAGCCTTTGGCAGGTGCAAAAGTACAGGCTTTGAACAATCGTTTCTATTCTGCCATTACGGAAGACGATGGCAAGTATACAATCCGTGTGCCCGAGTTCGTGGGCGTGCTCTACATTGCCATGCAGGACTACAATCCCGTGCAGTTGGCTGTAAAGGGCAACGGAAGCCAGAATGTTTACCTCACTTCAGGCATGAAGAAGGACTTCTTCTTCGACGGGACCTCACTCAACAACAACCAGACCGCGTGGTTCAATGAGCCTAACGCCCTGACTATGGAGGAGGAAATCGAGAAGGAGCTGGGAGGTTCGGTACGCACCATTAACCGTGGCGGTATGCCCGCACAAGGTGCAGCCATGTTCATCAACGGTTTGAACTCACTCAACGCCAGTGCCCAGCCCTTGGTCATTGTCGACGGTGTGATGATGGACATGCAGTATGACCGTACCACCTTGCACCAGGGCTTTGTCAACAACCTCTTCAACATCATCGACCCCGATGACATCGAGAGCGTTGAGGTTGTGAAGAACGGAACAGCCCTCTACGGTGCCAAGGGTGCCAACGGTGTGCTGCTCGTCAACACCCGCCGTGGCAAGAGTATGGTAACGCGCATCAACTTCCGTGCATACGGCGGCTTTGAGACCGCTCCCGAACAGATGCAGATGATGAACGCCAGCCAGTACCGCAACTACTTCACCGAAGTGGTAGGTACCGTGCCCGACACCAAGATCATCAGCAGTTCGCTCACCATGCCCTACTTCAATGAAGACCCCAGCTATATCTACTATAACATGTACCACAACGACACCGACTGGCAGAAGGACCTCTACCACGACGTGTTCACCCAGAACTACAAAGTCAGTGTAGACGGTGGTGACGATGTGGCCATGTACCACCTGTCGCTGGGCTTCTCACAGGCCGATGCAACAGCCAAGTGCAACGACTTCAACCGCCTGAACATCCGCTTCAACACCGATGTCAACCTGTTCAAGGACTTTGTCACCGGCATGGACTTCTCTTATGCCCGCAATGCCTACAACATGCGTGACAACGGTTGGGCAGCCGACTATTCACAGCGCAACATCTCTTCGCCCAATGTGCTCGGACTCATCCAGTCGCCCAGCTTGAGCCCCTATGCCCACTACGTGCGCTACACCGAGGGACAGGGTCTGAACCTGGTTTCGACTGACCGCGTATATTCAGGCAAGGAATACAGCGATGCCACCAACCCCTTCCGCTATGCCGAGACCTATGGCTACAATGCCCTGGTCAACCCCTACTGGGTATTGCAGAACGGACAGGGCGACAACAAGAACTATCAGGAACAGACCCAGTTCAACCTGAACATCTCGCCCAGCTATAAGGTCAACAAGCACCTTACCATCAAGGACCGCTTCAGCTACGTGCTCAACCGCAACAACGAACGCTACTATCTGCCCAAGAACGGTACTCCTTCGAAGTATGTGGAGGGCCTCGGTAACGTGACCAGTGTGGTTAGTACGCAGTTCGGCAAGGAAACCACCATCTACAACGACCTGAGCTTCGACTGGCGCAACAACTACGGCAAGCACGACATCGCCGTGCTCGGCGGCTTCCGCTATTCTTCTTACTCTTACGGCGAAAGCTACATCACCGGTTACAACAACGACCAGGACAAGATGCCCAACATGTCGTACGCCCTGCAGTACAAGTCGTATGGCGGTACGAACGACAACTGGACCAACCTGGCCTATTACCTCAATGCAGCCTACAGCTACCAGAACAAGTACTTCCTCACCTTGACCACCAGCATGGAGTCCTCTTCGCGCTTTGGCAAGGAAGCCGACAGTGGCATCAAGCTGGGCGGTGTTGTCTGGGGCCTCTTCCCCTCTGTACAGGCAGCATGGGTTATCTCGGCTGAAGACTGGTTCGATGTCAAGCCCGTCAACTACCTGAAGCTCACCGCAGGCTACGAAATGAGCGGTAACGACAACATTGACTACTACGCCACCCGCACCTACTTCGAGAACACCAAGTTCATGGACAAGGCCACGGCTCTCGTGCTGTCCAACATCCAGAACCCCAAGCTCCAGTGGGAAACTACCAAGCGTTTCAACGTAGGCTTGCAGGCCAGCTTGTTCAACAACCGCGTGAACCTCGGTGTCGAATACTTCAACAGCAAGACCACCGACCTGCTCACCCGCAAGTCAGTGAGCGACATCACCGGTCTGTCTTACATGTGGACCAACGACGGTGCCTTGAAGAACAGCGGCGTAGACTTCAATGCCAATGCCATGATTGTTCAGACCAAGAACTTCCGTTGGCAGGCAGGCTTCTCTATCGGTCACTACAAGAACGAAATCAGCGAACTTCCGCAGTCAGCCAACAACCTCATCAAGACCTATGCACTGGATGAGAACGGCCGCAAGATTGAGTCCAGCGAACGCACCATTCAGGGCTACACCAGCTCTATCTACGGTGACAACAACATCCTCACCGCAGTGGGCCATGCAGCCGGCGTGTTCTATGGCTACCAGACAGCCGGTGTGTTCAGCACCGATGCCGAAGCTGCCGCTGCCGGCAAGTACGGCTATCTGCGTTACCCCACAGGTATTGCTGAAACACCCTACCGCGAGTTCAGGGCTGGCGACATGAAGTTTGTCGATCAGAATGGCGACGGTTGGATCAACGAGGCCGATATGGTTGTCATCGGTGACCCCAATCCCGATATCTACGGTAATATCTACACCTCATTCAGCTGGAAGAGCCTCACGCTCGACGTGAACTTCAAGTACTCTCTGGGCAACGATGTGTTCAACTATCAGCGCTCACAGCTCGAAGCTCTCAACGGAAGCTGGAACCAGACGACGGCAGGTGTCAACCGCTGGCGTTATGAAGGCCAAATCACCGACATCCCCCGTGCTGTTGATACCCGCAGCGAAAGCTGGGTGAACAACGAACGCTTCTCTGACCGCTGGATTGAGGACGGATCGTTCCTGAAGCTCAAGAAGGTGCGCCTCACCTACAAGCTGCCCATCGAGTTGAGCTGGCTGCTCGGTCTTTCGGTATGGGGCGAATGCAACAATGTGTTCACCGTATCCAAGTACACGGGCACAGATCCTGAGTTCTCGGCAGGCAATGGCGTGCTCTATCAGGGCATCGATGCAGGTTTCCTCCCCCAGAGCCGCAACTTTAACTTGGGTGTAACAATTAACCTCTAATCTAATGGTGTAATCAAGCCGGACACCGAATACAGGGTGTTCCGCATAAGAGCCACATTCGGTGTCCCGGCAGCATTCACTTTATAATTATACCACAATGAAATACAAATCGATTTTAAGCCTCTTCATCTTCCTCTTGGGATTTGGTGCCACCACCACGTCTTGCGAAGATATGTTGACGCCCGATATGGATCGTTACAGCGAAGGCTTCAGTGGAAAGGACACCGTCTATTTCTACTTGGGCATCCTTCGCAACGTACAGGATATGGTGGAGCAGAACGAGCTGTTGGCCGATTTGCGCAGTGACCTCGTCACCACCACTTCCTACAGTAGCGACAGCATTGCCGACATCATTAACCACCAGCGTGGCAAGAATGGCGACAACGGTCTGCTTGACCGTTCGGCCTACTACAAGGTTATCAACCAGTGCAACTTCTATCTGGCCAAGGTTGACACCAATGCGGTGAAGAACAACATCTACTACATGCGTCGTGAATACGCCCAGGTAGTAGCCATCCGTGCCTGGACCTATCTGCAGTTGGTGCAGACCTATGGCAAGGTTCCCTTCATCACCAAGCCTGTGGACAATGCCAACACGGGTTGGGAAACCAATCCTGCCGAAGGATGGGCTACCCCCGACAACCTCCTCGACCTGCTCAAGGACGAGCTGGAGAAGGCGCAGGCATTTGAGTACACGCTCGGTGCGCCCAACTACGGTACCTACAACACCGGTAGTGTCACCTTCAACAGCAGCTACCTGCGCTTCTACACCGACCTCATCATGGGCGACCTCTATCTGCTGCGCGGACAGAGCCGTGAGGACTACGTAATGGCTGCCAAGAACTACTACCGTTTCCTGAAGGATGGTGTCAAGACGAATGGCCGCTACATTACCAGCAACAACGCCAGGTTCAACAAACGTTCCATTGCCGGTAAGGATTACTACTATCCCAACATCTACAGCTATGTCAGCCACGGTCTGGCTGCCACATCGCTGAATGCCAATGAGAACATCACTATCATCCCTTCGGCTGCCAACAGCACCTTTGGCCGCGTGCTGACCAAAACGGCACAGATTTATGGTTTTGACCCCAGCTCCTACAACTCTACTACTGGTGGTGAAAGCAATGCCAGCGATGCTACCACTTCGGGTGCTGTAAGCCTTACCCCCAACCTCCGCTCGCGTCAGGCTGGTCCTTCGCAGGCCTACTTGCAGCTGTGCGCTGCCCAGACCTATGCCGAAGTGGAGAACAAGGGTACGTCCAACGTAGAGTCAGAATCCGAGGTTGACTACTACGAAGGTGCAGGCGATGCCCGCATGTATGCCAATGTGCCCACCTTCGAAACGACCGACGGCAAGGCACAGTACATCGTGAAGAGTGCTCCCGTCACCAGCATCAGCAGTGACGGTGAGGCTTTCAGCGCATCCTTCAAGTACTACAAGTCGCTCTACCGCCTCTCGCAGGTTTATCTGCGTTATGCCGAAGCCATCAACCGCGCAGGCTATCCGCGCATGGCCTATGCCATTATCCGCGATGGTATCAACTTCGACAAGATGCCTTCGCTGGCCGACTCTGTACGCTACGACGACGTGAACCAGACCAAGCAGACCGTGTTCTATCTGGACAGTGCCACTGTCATCAACGCCACCAACTATATAGGTGTCGATGAGTTGCGCCGTGCACAGGATGAGCCGCTCTATGCCGAGTTCATCGACTTCAGCAGCAACATCTGGTCGAACCAGGGTATTCACGAACACGGTTGCGGTACTTCTTCTACGCTTGACACGCTGTTCTGCTATGACAACACCATTCCCCAGCGCATTGCCGACCAGAAGGCCCTCTATCAGGCACTCGGCCTTTCGGCTTCGGTTCAGCCCGCTCAGGTGAACCGTGTCGATGAAGCAGAAGGTGAAGAAGGTGATGTTGAAGGCGAAGAACCCGACCGCAGCAACTACGTGGAAATTGATCCCGAACCTTACCAGCAGGCCAATCAGGACGAAATCGATGCTGTAGAAAGCCTCATTGCCGATGAACTGGCACTCGAAACCGCTTACGAAGGCACCCGTATGTTCGACCTCATCCGCATTGCCCGCCACAAGGATGTGGCCAATCCCGGATATGGTACCCATTGGTTGGCATGGAAGATTGCCCGCCGCGATGTAGACCTGCTTCCGTTTGAGAACGTCACCCAGTACAACGCAACGCTCTACAACCTGTTGCTCAATGCCGAGAATTGGTATGTTGCCAATCCCGAATATTGATTCGGCTGTCAACAGAGAAACCTTTAGGCTGTAACTCAGCCGTAACCCAAAGGGGATGTGCCCAATCCGGCACATCCCCTTTTTTATGCTTGGTAATGTGTTAAACACCCTCCACCATTTTGTGTTGTGGCTTAATTCAAGCTTTGCAAGTAATTGTTGCTGGTTAACAAGGGGGCAATGCACTTAAAGAAGGGGGCTAAGATGGTGCAAATGAGCGCATAGTCCAAGGTAATGTGGGGAAGACGGGGCGTGCCTTGAACGCTTTTGCTTTCCCCAATTGCCCCGGGCTATGCGCCCGTTGCCCCTTCTTTAAGTGGTTCAAGCCGAAATCCCGGTGCATGATTTTTGGATAAATGTGTGAATGCAAGCG
>JBJEAF010000038.1:0-5163 GCA_051868755.1 Alloprevotella sp. | reverse complement strand
GAACGCTTGTTACCCAGCAATAATAACTTGCAACGCGGCCATGTTTCCCTTGAAAAAGTGTAACGGCACGGGCATTATTCCCTTGAAAAAGTGTGTAACGGCACGGGCATTATTCCCTTGAAAAAGTGTAACGACACGGAAATTATTCCCTTGAAAAAGTGTAACGACACGGAGATTATTCCCTTGAAAAAGTGTAACGGCACGGAGATTATTCCCTTGAAAAAGTGTAGCTACGGTTCTCAAGAACAAGCAGGTATATCATGTCGGGAAAGCCATCAAGTTGGGACAGTATAATGTAGGACGTGAGGGAGACATCCTCACTATCCCGCTGTACATGGGGTTTCTCATTGAGGACAAGCTCGCCGACACTATGATTCCTGACATTGACTTGGGGGCGGTGGAGGACTATAAAGAGCGATAGAGAGCCAACCCCAAAAGAGAGGGCACGTCCGGCGGAATCCCGGGTGTGCCCTCTCCTTATATATATTATAGGTGTGTTACTTCACTACCTTCTGGTTGTTGCGGATATACACGCCGTGGGCAGGTTCACTGCCGATGCGGCGACCGCAGAGGTCGAAGAGGCGGGGCTGTGCTTCGGAAGCCACTGCGTCTTCGATACCTACGCGCGTATCCACACGCAGCAGGGCATCGACAATACAACCGCCATTGGCCAGAATACCATTGTCACCCGTGGGCGTACCGTCGGCTGCCAGCTGACCCGCAGGGTCTACGCTGTTCCAGTCCATCTTGAAGCGGATGCGGTAGGTACCTACCGTCGAAGGGGCAGTAAACGAAGGACACATCATGGTGTTGCGCGCAGTACCCGTGATTTCGGTTCCGGCTGAGTTGACACCCTGATCTTCATTTTCGAAGCTTCCTGTGTAAAAGCTGAAGGAGACCACATCGGTGCCGGTCTGGTCGGTAGAACCTTCGATGAAGTCGAACTGACCGTCGTTGGCCAGGTCGATATAGACATAGCCGTTCATCCAGCCACCCTTGATGTTGAAGGTCACGGTGATTTCGTCGCCAGCCTTACACACGAGCTGCTTGTCTTCATCGGCCGTGAAGTCGTAGTAGGCTTTGGTGTCGCCCACTTCGAGCACCTTCACTTCCTGGCTGGCAGCCTCGAAGTTGATGCTGTTGATAGCGCGGTCCGTGCGCGAAGGGGTCACGTCCTTGTCGTAGTTAATATAGTAAGGTTCCACAACCTTGGGCACGACGTGGAGCACGATGCTGGCCGATACGCCCGAGCCGTCGAGTGCGGTGGCCGTAATGGTCACTTCACCTTCGGCCTTAGCTACTACCAAGCCGCCCGATACGGTAGCCACTGACTCGTCGCTGCTGCTCCATGCCAAGGCGGGGAAGGTCGTTTCGGCAGGCGAAACGGCGGCCTTCACCACGTAGGTATTGCTCACTTCAACCGTCATTTCGGCAGTCTCGGGAGTCAGGGCTATGGCACTGGCGCTGACAGGCGATACTGCGGCATCGAGACCGTCAAAGCTGAAGATCGAGCTACCCGGCAGGGTGACGCTGAGCTGCTGGTCGATGCTGATGGCTTCGCCTTCGGTGAGTCCGGCCAGGGCATCCTGTTCGGCGAAGGACTTGCGCAGCACGATGCTGCCATCCACGTTGGCAGGGATGTTCAGGGCTTCACGCAGGGTGAAGTTGTAGGTCTGTGCATCGTTGGCACCATTACGCAGGGCGAGGGTTGACTTGGTACCGTTCCACGAAGCCCAACCATAGACCTGGGCTGCGCTGCCATTCCACGGATTGCCGCCTACCCAGTGGGCGTCGGGCAGGACATCGGCGTTGCGCTTCTGCCAGCTGATGCACTCGGCGAGGTCAGCCCACAGCTTGCCGTTGTTGATGCTGTTCATCAGGGGGTAGTCGTTGTACAGCTCTACCATGCCCGAACCGCATACGAAGGCGGCGCGAAGTTCACGGCGGGCGGCCTCATAGCTCATGTCCTTGCTCACACTGCCATACTGCGACAGGATGAAGCCGTGGGTCATGAGGGTGTTGATGGGGCAGATGGGCGAGTTGGTCACGTAGTTCTGGTAAACCAGACGGTCGCGGTAGGTAATCCAGTTTTCACGGTCGATGCTGTTGTTGCCTATCGTGCCGTAGTCATTCTCCTGTCTCCAGGTGGCATCGGTATAGTGATACCAGAAGGGAGAAGCCCAGGTGCCGACCGTGGTGTTGAAGAAGATGTCGCGCTTCAGCTCTTCGCGCACGTAGCGTTCGAGGCGGATGATGCCCTCGGCATTCTCATTGCCCGTGTCGCCTGCATCAGGACCGGTGGCCGAGAACTGGGCTGAAATGCCGTCGAACTTGAAGAAGCGGAAGTCGCCCTGGTTCTGCGTGAGGTTGTAGGCAGCATCCTTGAAGACCTTGTAGTAGGCCGGGTTGGAGAGCACCATGCCTCCCTTGTCGCTCCAATACTGGCGGCGGTAGTTGCCGCTGGTGCCATAACCGCCCACCGGACCGAGCCATGCACCGACACCAGCACCCATTTCGGCGGCCAGCGCAGCCATGTCCTTCATTTCGTTGGGGAAGTTGGCATGGAAGGTCCAAGTGCCATAGTTGTCCCAACCGTCATCGATGACGAAGCTGTTAGGACCAACTCCGTAGCGGTTGTAGAAGTCGCTCTTCCAGTGGTTGAGCACGTTGAGCACCTGGTCGGCAGTCATGTTCTGCGTGGGATCCTGCGCATTGTTGCGGTTGATGTTCAGCTCATACCAGGAGATGTAGGCGGGATTCGGACGCCAGGGCACGGCACGCTCGCGCTCCGAGTAGGCCAAGAAGGAGCGGCGCTTCTGGGTCTTGTGGATGTTGGAGTCACCTTCTGTACCGTCCTGCGCAATCAGGCCGACCACGCCGCTAATCTTCCAAGTTTCGCCGGCAGCCAGGGTGGTGTTGCGGCTCCAAAGGCCTTGGATGCCCACAATGTCTGACGATACGACCACACCGGCCTTGGCATTGTAGACCTTCACGCTCATTGTGCTCGATGCGTCGATTTCTTCGGTTGCGTTCTGGGCAAATACGCGCAGGGTGTACGTGCCGTCATTAGGCACGATGAAGCTGAACGTGTTGTCCTGGGCCTGGTTGCCCGAGAAACCGCTGTGATAGTCGTTGGCGGCCACCGAACCGTTTGCGTCGAGCAGGTCAGCACCGCCAAAGTTGAGGCGGTGGTTGCCGCTCGTGTAGGTCACGGTGATTTCCACGCGCTGGTTGGCCGTGAGTGCCACGCCTTCCTGCGTAACGGCATACACGTTGGGATGGCCTGCACCGGTTGCCTCAGTCACACGTCCGGGCACATCGGCCTCGGCCACCTGGGTCCAGCTTGCGGCTGTCAGGGCCACATTGTCTAATGTGCGGTCGAGTTCCCACTTGTCTTCTTCGCCCGTGGCACCGCCTACCGTGTTGTAGGCTACGGGGTTCTCCAGTCCGGCAAAGATCTTGTTGCTCATCAGCACAGCACCCCGGGTGTTGCCCACCACGGCAGGTGTCGAGCCGGCCAACTTCGTGTCTACGTTGTAGAGGAGGGGAATGACGTTGTACATGTCCACATCGTCCACGCCCGTCAGTTCCATTTCGGTGCGCAGGTAGTGGCTGCCGTCGCGCAGCACAGCCTTCCACAGAATCTGGATGGCCGTACCTTTATAGGTATAGTCATAGCGTGCCACCAGTGCCTTGCCGGCATAGTGTTCGGCACCGCCCACAGCATTCGCCTCAGGCGCAAGGTCTTGGGCTTCAAGGCTCACCAAGGTCATGCCCGAAGCCGGCACAGCATCGCCGCTGCCAAAGCCCACGGTGAAAGGCTCGGTACCGGCCTGCAGGTCCATGGCCTTTGAGCCGGCAAAGTAGAGAGCACTGCCTACCTTCATGAAGCTGGCGGCCAGCACATTGTTCTGCAAGGTATACACATCGCCCTCCCGGGTGAGTGACGCCGCACCCACAGCCGTCTGCTGGGCGGGATAGAGCACTGCCTGCGTATAGGGCTGCTTGGCAGCCTGCTCGGGGAGGTCCACCACATTGACCGTCACGGTGCGGGCCACATCGTCGATAGACACCGTGGCAAACTGGCCGGCACCCACTGATACGGTCACGTCACTGCGCTTCAGCGCACCCTCACAGGTACACTGGTCGCCGTTGCCATAGGTGTTGCCGCCCACGGTCACAGTCACTCCCTCGGGCAGGATGAAGGTGTAGACGTAGTCTTCTATCACCACTTCGCTGAAGGTCCAGCGGCTGCCATTATCGGCAGCACCTGCATCTTGCCACAGACCCAGCGTGTTGGTGCCATCGACCGGATTCTGGCTGATGCCCTGGTACCAGTTCAGGTACTTCGCAGCCGGTCCGCTGGTGTTGTAAGGAGCAATCTGGTAGTTGTCGTCGGCGTAGTTGTAGACGTAGAAGTACGCGCCTTCGGTTTTCTCATCGGTCATCTGCACAAAGTCGCGGCCATTGTTGTAGCTGCCGGCCTTGGTGAAGCTCAGCCATTTCTTGGCTTTGTAGCTGTAGATGTAATAGGTGTTATCCAGTCCGTCGACGGGATAGAAGGCAAACAAACCGTAGTTGTCAGCCGTTTGCGTGGGAGCTGTCAGGGGATTGCAATAATACCCCCCTCCCGAGACCATGGTGTACACATGCTCCGGCTTGCCGTCAGCGGGCAAAGTCGTAGAGCCTGTCACCTTGTCGCCCATCAGCTGCAAGGTGCAGCAGAGGGCCAAAAGGGCCAAAGAGATGAATCGTCTCATAAGCAACAGATTTAAGAATTAGTATTAGATAAGAATTTGTTTTCTTCTGGAGCGTGAAGCCGTGGTCGCGCTTTCACGTTTATTTGGGGACAAAGATAGTGCAAGTAAGCGTAGTGCAAAAGAAAATTCCGCAGGATTTTCTTTTGCATTGCCGAACGCAGCCTATCTTATGTACAGTAACGGATTAAAGTAAACGAAGCGCAGGCCCAAACAACAATAGCTGCGGCTAAGAGGCGACGGTGCACTGGGAGGGCGTGGCTTCCAGCCCGCCCTGTTGCCAAGCCAATCTGAAGCGATGGTGCACTGGGAGGGCGTAGCCAAGGCCCGCTTAAATATATTTCTGGCGGACTGGAAGCCCGCCCTCCCAGCCGTTAGCGCTACATCCCGGTTTGAATCATTGGAT
>JBJEAF010000037.1:0-5174 GCA_051868755.1 Alloprevotella sp. | reverse complement strand
CTTAACACTTTACCCTCTCGATTTTTATAAATGCACCGGGATTTCGGCTTGAGCCGTAATTCGCGTTCTTCTTTTTTTGAACGTACAATGACCGCGAATGGTCGCAAATGTTCAGAAACATAATTCATTCCATTTGCAGACCATTCACGGTCGTTCACGTTATCCTAAAACGTGGGTGATTGACTAATACCTATAAATTGTGCATGATTTATAAGGACAGGACCTTCTTGCCATTAACGATATAAATGCCTTTGCCGGCCATTTGCGTCCTTCTGCCGAAGAGGTCGTAGACCACGGTACGTTGGGGAGCAGTGGTCAGGTTGGCAATCGAAGTGTTGGTGTCGGCCACCACCTTGATCTCGTCAATGTAGGCACGCTGTTTGTGGTCAGAGGTCGATTCGGTCGAGAACTTCAGCCTGATGTTGCCGGTAGTTTCGGTCAAATCAATGGTGTAAACCTGAGCAGCCAATGAAGTCACGCCAGCCTCACTCTCGGGCAGGTCGATGGTGATGGACTGCGCCGTCTGTCCGGCATAAGTCAGTTTGCCTTCGCCCACAACTTCCACCTGCAACGTTACAGCATCTCCCAGCTGGGCAGCAGCATGAAAGGTGAGCGTAGCCTTGCCGTCAGAGGCAAAGGCCGGAGTAGTGATTTCGCCGCGGTTCTTCTTGGTGGCAATGCGCACACATTTGTTGCAGATTGCAACCTTGACAAAGTCGCCCCAGTCGGCCGTGTTGTCGAGCGCATCGGCCGATGTGAGGTCCTCGGCTCCAACTTCAACGCCGGCCTCAGCGTCATTGTCGAAGTAGCCGTCATTGCCGCCTTGTCCGTCCAGTTTGTCAAACGATTCGTAGAACAATACCTTGCTTTCCTGTTGGGCCAGCATGGCTGTAGGCATGGCCAATGCCGCCACCAGCGACAAGGCCAGATTTCTCATTGCGTAAAACTTTTGCATAGTCTTTGTTTTATTATTAAATGCGTATGTTACCAAGTAATCTTCTTTGACGTGGCAGCATTGTTGTTCGATGCCCCTTGCGTGCTTTGAATCATATACCACTCACCGGTCCCGTCGGGTTTTCTGCCGTAAGCCTCGCCCGTATCGTTGCCATTGTATTTCGGGTCAGTCTCGTCCCATACGTTGCCCGAAGCCTGGCTGGGGTTGACAAACACGTCTATTACCGAACCGTCCGGGCCGAGCAGTTCAATCAGCAAAGACTTCTTGGCCGACAGTCCCGACGTAAAGCCCAGTGTATAGTCAGTCTGGTCAGAGAGCAATGCCAGGTGTGCGCCGGCAGCGAGAAGGGTGCCCTGTGGAGCCTCGTAGATCAGTTCATCGCCGTTCTTGCGCAGCTTCATGCCGCTGATGTCAACGGTCTGTGCCGAGGTGTTGTACAGTTCGATGAATTTCGGCTTGTTACCGTCCAGCTCGTTCAGTCTCACCGCCTTGAAGTCGGCCGTGTCTTCCGGCTTGTCGTCATTGGGGTTCTTGTCGTCCGATGGGTTAGCGGGAGTGATGTCCTCATTCGTCCATTGCGGTTCTTCGTCCGTTTTGCATCCTGCCAGCGACAAGGCTGTCAGGCCGCATACAGCTAAGTATAAGATTTTTTTTCGCATGATGGGTAGATGGTTTGTTTGTGTTAGAAGGAAATGAGCGTACGCAGCTGGAAGGTGCTGAAGTCAATGCCGTTGGGCCGTGCATACTTCAGCGGCTTGCCGTTGGCCGTAATCTGTCCCTTGGAGTCGGCATACTTGTCGTTGTCCGTAAACGTGTAGTTCAGGCCGACCACGATGTTGCTCACAGGGTACCAGTTGAGTGAGGCCGACCAGGCGGTAGCCTCACCGCCCGTGATATAGGCGCGCGAGTCGTGCCAGTCGTTCATGTCAATGTGGCTCACCCGAGCTGCCAATTCCAGATTGCCGCCCTTTCGGCGGGTCTTCATCGGTCCGAATTCGGCATCGTCGGGACTGTACATGCGGTTTTCGCCCAGAATCATGTAGGAAGCCTGTGCATACCAACCGTTGAGCTGTGCATTCTTCAGCGGCAGCTTGGCCTTCTGCGTGTCGTAGGTGTAACGTGAGATGGTGTTGAATATATATTCGCCATAGGCCAGCCACTTGCGGTAACGGAAACCCAGTTCCCAGCCCAGTGTAACGTAGTTGTCCACGTTGTCAATCTCGGTCTGCACAAAACGTCGGTGGTCAACCCTGCTCTCTGGCAGCGTTCGAAAGAGCACCGTGCGGTTACTGTTTCCTTCGTAGGAAGGCACCTGGTAGTTGGCGTATCCGCCCAGGTGTATGGTCATGTCTTCGTTGTTCACAGGGCTCAGCGCGGCTCTGGCAGCAAAGGCATAGCCGTCGTTGCCTCGGTTGCGCTCCTTTTGCAGGATGTCTACGCTGCGACCGAACACACCGGCCGAGGCCCACCAGCCTTTTCCCCATCCTGTACCAGCCAATCCCAAGCGTCGGCCATCGGCATAGGCTTCGACCGGCATAGGCCGTTCGGCTGCCATCAGATACTTCGAACTGGTCACGCGCTCCATGCTCATCGGCACTTTGAAGTTACCCAGTTTCACGTTGTAGTGTTCGTTGAAGCGGTAACCCATGAACATGTCCTTCATCTCCACTTCATTATTGGCCAGGTCCACGTCGAGTTCTGCAAACCAGTTTTCATACAGGGTGGCCTTGATGCCGAATCGTGCCCGGCGTATGACGGTACCGTTACTGAACCGAAACTTGCCGTCGTCCACTTCCAGGTCTTTGTTCGTCTTCGATGTCAGCCCGTCTACACTCTCTGTCGGCGAATAGACTGCCGACTCGATGTTCACACGGTTGTCGAACCACAGGTGAAAATTGTTGTCCTTGCTACGGAAATGCAGTTTGCCGGCCTTAAAGTATACTTCGGCGGGCGTTTCTTCCTGTGCCTGGGTAGCCGTACCTAATAAGAGGCAGGAACCCAACAGAAGTAGTTTTGCTTTTTGCATATAGGGGTGTTCTATAAATTAGGCCGAGCAGGATGCTGGATTTTTAGAGATGACATTTTGTAAGTGGAGGATGGAGCATAGCGGGCTATGCGACTGACGAGACTTGCAAAAGGTCGCTCTAAAAAACAGCAGGCAGCCGGAATAAATGAACTCACTCATGGGGTGGTCTTTAAAACCTAATTTATAGAACACCCCTATAGTGTTTGTAATAATCCGCTGCAAAGGAACGACGGGCATATTGCTGCACGGTTACGCTGGTATTACGATTCTGTGTACAGGGGTTATCCGTAAATGTTTGTTTGTTTTAGAACGCAGATAGAGGCGAATCTTGATGAGATGCTCGTAAATAAATAGATTTCAATTCACGGACATTTGCGTTCTTCATTTTTGTTGAACGCGAATGTCCGTGAATTGTCCGCGAATTTTCGTGCAAGTTTTTTGTTGAAAGCGAATGTCCGCGAATTATCCGCAAATGCTCGTAAATGTTTTTTGAACGCGAATGTCCGTGAATTGTCCGTGAATGCTCGTTGTTTTTTGTTGAACGCAAATGATATGGCGTCGGTTATTCAACTTCTTAAATGATGAAAGCCCTTACGGCATAAAGTGGAATGTTTGTCATCCAATCTTGTGCTTTGAATCCCTTCATAGAAAAACGGATGCCATGCAGGCAATAGTCCTTGAAATCGTGCGTGATACATGCTGCAAGCGATTTCGACTTCACGTTTTCCTCCGCCTTTACTTCTATAGGATATAGGGTCGTATCCTTCTGTACGATGAAGTCCAGTTCCTGCGTGGAATTGTCTTTACTGTAATAATAGGTGGGACGGTCGGGGATAGTGACAATTTGTTGCAGCACATAGTTTTCGGTGAAAGCCCCTTTGTATTCGCTGAAGATAGTGTCACCTATGAGAATGCTCGCTGAGGGGGCATCGGTCATCGCTCCTAATAATCCAACGTCAAGCAAGTAAAGTTTAAATGCGTTGGAGTCGGCATAAAAGCGCAAGGGCACTTTCAGGTCGCGCACCCTGTTGACCTTATACACCAATCCTGCATCTACAAGCCATTGTATGGCTATTTCGAAATCTTTGGCACGCGCCCCCTTCCTGACCGCGCCATAGATGAACTTCTTGTTTTCGCGAGCCAACTGCTCAGGTACGGACTGCCATACCATCCTCACTCTCTGCGTTTCAGAGGCTGTGTGTTTGGCAATGTCAGCCTCGTATGCCGCAAGGATATTCTTCTGTATGGTGCGTACAGCGATAAGGTCTTTTGTCTCGCAATAGGTTCTCACGGCTTCGGGCATACCGCCCGTGAAGTAGTACTGACGTAGTAGGTCAATAAATTTCGATGCAAATATGTCTGTGAACTGATAGTCATTGGAATGGAGAATGTCCACGAGCTTCCCTTCACCCATAGCATCAAGGAATTCCTCGAACGACATGGGATAGAGGTGCATGATATCCACCTTGCCTACGGGGAACGACTCTCCCTGCATAGTCATCACACCAAGCAGGGAACCGGCTACGATGATATGGATGTCTGGGCGGTTCTCGCAGAAATATTTCAACGTGGAAATGACGGGCGGAATCTCTTGTATTTCATCGAGGAAGATGAGTGTATTCCCTGGAATGATCGACTTGTGTGACATGGAAGATAATCCCACCAATATCCTGTCGATATCGGCATTGCCGCTGAATAGGGTCCTGGCGAGGTCGTTCTTATAGCAGTTGACATACACCAGGCTGTCGTATTCCTTTTCGCCAAATTCCTTGATGATATAGGTCTTGCCCACTTGTCGTGCACCATACATCATCAGCGGTTTTCGCGTCTCAGACTGCTTCCATTTTTTCAGTTCTTCATATATAAATCTCTTCATGTCCTACATTTTTATGAGGGAATAAATGCTTGTTTGAAACACTTTTATGAGGGAATAATTGTCCTCTTCCTACATTTTTATGAGGGAATGACGGTGCAAATATAAAAAAATGGCCGTAAAGCCCGCAATAAGGGTCTGCTTTAATTCGTAATTTTTGTTGAAAGCTTGTAGTCTTTCATCGATAACTTGCGAAACTCGGTTTATTTGGGTCAAGCCGAAATCCCGGTGCATGATTTTTGGATAAATGTGTGAATGCAAGCGTTCAAGGCACGCCCCGAAGGGGCAGCAAGCGCTTAGCCCGGGGCATCGCCCTGGGT
>JBJEAF010000036.1:0-5211 GCA_051868755.1 Alloprevotella sp. | reverse complement strand
CCAGCGCATCATCGCTTCAGATTAGCTTGACAACGGGCGGGCTGGAAGCCACGCCCTCCCAGTGCACCGTCGCTTCTTAGCCGCAGTTATTGTTATTTTGGGTTGTGCTTCATTTACTTTAATCCGTTACTTTGAATAAGATTGGCTGCGTTAACTTCTTTGAATCTCGGCTGCGTTTGACATAGCATTTGGGGCGAGCTTGATGCTCCGCTCTCACTGGCACGAGATTTCGGCATAGCTCAAGCAAGCTTGATGCTACGCTCACTTGCACAATCCCCCCCCCCCCTAATGAAAACAATTTCTTAATTGTGCCAGTGTGGAAGTTCGCGGATTTTATCTAAATTTGCCGCAAACAGACAGCCTTCATCACAAACTGTCGCACAAAGAACCTTAAAGATATGAGTAAAGCAATGAACAAGAGAAAATACGTCATAGTGGGCGGCGTGGCCGGCGGCGCTACTGCTGCTGCCCGAATCAGAAGACTGACCGAAGAGGCAGAGATTGTCCTGTTTGAAAAGGGAGAACACATTTCGTATGCCAACTGCGGCCTGCCTTATTATATAGGTGGCGTGATAGAAGAGCGCGACAAACTGTTCGTGCAGACCCCTGAGACATTTGGAAGGCGTTTCAATATTGATGTCCGCACCCTGAGTGAGGTGACAGCCATTGACACCGACAAGAAACAAGTCACGGTAAAGACTTCAGACGGAAGTACCTATTCAGAAAGCTATGACAGGCTGCTGCTTTCACCGGGTGCATCACCGGTTGTACCTCCACTCCCCGGCATACAGAACGAGGGCATCTTTACGCTCCGAAATGTAAGCGACACAGACCGAATCAAGTCCTATATGAACTGTTGTCAAGTACGTCGGGCAGTCATTGTGGGAGGAGGGTTCATCGGTCTTGAGATGGCCGAGAATCTCCAACATGCAGGAGCTGAAGTGGCTGTTGTAGAGATGGCGCCGCAGGTGATGGGGCCTATAGACTATTCCATGGCGGCACTGGTGCATGAGCATTTGCAGGAACAGGGCGTCAAGCTCTATCTTGAGCAGGCCGTCGAGAGCTTCTCCCGCGAAGGTGAGGAACTGATTGTGCATTTCAAGTCCGGCATCCGGCTGAAAGCCGACATGGTGCTGTTGTGCATCGGTGTGAGAGCAGAAATACGCCTGGCACAGGAAGCCCACTTGAAACTGGGTGAGATGCGTGGCATCTGGGTGAATGAGTATTTGCAGACATCAGACGAAAATATTTATGCCGTGGGGGATGCTATTGAATTTCCGCATCCTGTAACAGGCAAGCCATGGCTCAACTTCCTGGCAGGTCCTGCCAACCGTCAGGCACGAATCGTAGCCGACAATATGGTGTTGGGAAACAGCGTCAAGTATGAAGGATCAATAGGCACGGCTATCGCAAAGGTCTTTGACCTCACAGTGGCCTCAACTGGTCTGCCTGCCAAACGGCTCAAACAGATGGGCATCCCCTATCTCTCCGCCACCATACACAACGGTTCTCATGCCGGCTACTATCCGGGCAGCTTGCAGATGGACATCAAGATTACCTTCTCGCCTGCCGATGGAACACTGTACGGAGCTCAGATTGTGGGTTACGATGGTGTGGACACACGCATCGACCAATATGCACTGGCCATCAAGCAGGGAGCGACGGTAGAACAACTCACCCGTCTGGAACACGCCTATGCTCCTCCGTTCTCATCGGCCAAGGATCCCGTGGCCATTTCGGGCTATGTGGCTTGTAATATCCTCAGCGGGAAAATGCAGCCTGTATATTGGCGTGAAATGCAGCAGGTGAAAACCGATGAAATCATGCTTGTCGATGTGCGCACTCCCGACGAGTATGCACTGGGTAGCATATCCGGTGCCGTCAACATACCATTGGACGATATGAGGCAGCGCATGGGCGAGATACCCACCGACCGACCTGTATGGTTGTTCTGCGGTGTGGGCTTGCGTGGCTATCTGGCTTCCAACATTCTCAAGGCTAATGGATATAGCGAAGTGCGTAATCTCATTGGCGGACTCAAGACTTATAAGGCTGCCACCGCCAAGTTGGCTACCCCTAAAGGATTTTCCGACAAATGTCAGAAGGAAGTCGCCTGCGCTTGCAGCCATACCCCTCTTCAGGGTATGACAACGATAAAGGTCGATGCCTGTGGCATACAATGTCCTGGCCCTATCCTAAAAATGAAGCAGGCGGTGGATGAGCTTGAAGCCGGACAGCATTTGGTGATAAAAGCGACAGATGCGGGTTTCCCCCGCGATGCCGAGGCGTGGTGTCGCACTACGGGCAACAAGTTTGTCAGTCGTCATTCAGAAGGCGGCACACACATTGTAGAAATCGAAAAGGCATCTTCCTGTTCTGTCGGGACAGTCCCGACGGTAGCCAGTTCGCAGGGCAAGACATTCATCCTCTTCAGCGATGACCTCGACAAGACGCTTGCCACCTTTGTCCTGGCCAACGGAGCGGCAGCAACGGGCAAGAAAGTCAGCATCTTCTTTACCTTCTGGGGGTTGAACGCTATCAAGAAAGTGCATAAGCCCAACGTGACGAAGGATATCTGGGGACGGATGTTCTCTTGGATGCTGCCTTCCGACTCTACCAAGCTGGCACTCTCCAAGATGAACATGCTGGGTATAGGCTCCAAGATGATGCGTTACCTGATGGACAAGAAGGGAGTTGACTCGCTCGAATCTCTACGCCAGCAGGCCATCGACAATGGAGTGGAATTTATTGCCTGTCAGATGTCGATGGATGTAATGGGAGTCAGACGTGAAGAACTCCTCGACAATGTCACGGTCGGTGGCGTGGCAAGCTATATGGAACGGGCAGAACAGGCAAACGTCAATTTGTTTATATAGGTCGTATTGTATGCTTGGGGAAGCCAACTACTAAGGGACAGATTGTGGGATGAAGGTCCCCTGGCCGGACCGATGTTTCATCCAATGATTCAAGGCGCAATGTAACGCTAACAGCTGGGAGGGCGGGCTTCCAGCCCGCCATCAATGTGATAAGCGGGCTGGAAGCCACGCCCTCCCAGTGCACCGTTGCCTCTTGTCTTCGGCTTTGTTATTTGGGGCTGTATCCTTATACTATTGTCAGATTCACCCCATAAAGTCTGGGATGCTCACCGGCATTCCACCCAGCTTGGCCGATTGCTGGGTAAGCTCTGCCAGACAGGACCATTCGGCGGCATCGTATACGTCTATGTCGAGCGGCAATCCTGCCCGCAGGCAGTCGATAAGCCGCGCATCCATGGCAAAGTTCATTTCGTTCGGCACGCCCAGCTCGTGGCCTTTCTTCCAGAGCAGGGCTGCGGGCGAGGTGGAGAACCGGTCCAGATAATTCAGGGCAGCTTCTCCCGTCAGGGCTTCACTGCCTTCCAGTTGCACGGTGGTAAGCGGGTATTTCTGTACAAAACCTGAGGTGCCGCACACAGTTTGCATCCGGCTGTAGGGGCGAGGTGTGGTCACATCGAGCTGCAACAGGAGTGTCACCCCCTTCCGGGTGCGGAGCAGGGCCGTGTTGACCCGTCCTTTAGGAGGCTGTCCGGGCATAGCCACCCCTTCAGCCGTTACCGAAACGAGCCATTCCAGCCGGTCGTTGCGGTGCAGTCCGAGCAGTTGTGCCATCGGACCCATGCCATGGGTAGGGTAGGGGTTGCCGCCGTGCAGCGCACACGAACGTTCCATCCAGTTCTGCCGAGTGTCGGTAATGCCCCCAGTGTGACGGCGTGAGGGCACGGTGAGGTTGTGTATGTAGGCCCCTTCAAGGTGGGTTATCTGGCCAAGCAGTCCCCTGCGGTGCATTTCGAGGGTCTGTAGGGCAACCAGGTCATAGCAACAGTTTTCGGTCATGAAGCAGTGTCGCTGTGTGGCTTCAGCCGTACGGACCAGCTGCCAGCATTCGTCGATGGTGGTGGCGGCAGGCACTTCGACAGCCACGTGCTTGCCGCATTCCATGGCCGCCACGGCAATAGGTGTGTGCGAACGCCATTCGGTGCAGATGTACACCAAGTCGATTTCAGGCTGTTGGCAGGCTTGTTTCCAGGCATCTTTTCCTGCAAAGGTGCGGGCTTGGGGCCGTCCTGTGCGTTGCAGCACCTCTTGTGCCAGCTGCAGGCGTTCATCGTTCAGGTCGGCCAGACACACTATTTCCGCTCCTTCAATGTCAGCATATCGTTCAAGGGTCTTCATGCCGCGTTGTCCAAGTCCGACAAGGGCAATGCGTACGAGTGGAATAGGCGGGCAGGCCAGTTGGAAGGCGGTGGGCATGGTAATGGATAGTAGAGGTCAGTGGTTGGGTGTTGAGTTTCAGGGGTGTTGCGTCTGCTGTCATGCGGTGGCATCCTTCAGTGTAGGCAGTGGGGCTGTCAGCTTTGGATGCAAACCAGGCAGGTTTCAAGGTATCTGTGCAAGGGTGTGACAGTATATGAAAACAGAAAAGTGGAGGCATCAGTGACGACGCATCCACTTTTTTCACTGGGTGTTACCTTACCCTTTTTGATAATTATCGTTGGTCCAAAGAATCGCAGCGGTATTACTTGCGGGTCTTGGCGTAGCGGCTCATGAACTTGTCCACGCGGCCGGCGGTATCGACGAGCTTCGACTTGCCAGTGTAGAAGGGGTGCGAGGAGCTTGAGATTTCAAGCTTCACAACGGGGTAAGTTTCGCCTTCGAATTCAACCGTGTCAGTGGTCTTGCAGGTTGAGCGAGAGAGGAACATATCGCCGTTGCTCATGTCCTTGAATACTACGGGGCGATAATTTTCAGGATGAATACCTTGTTTCATTGTTTTGCTATAGCTTTTTGGGTTATCAAATCAGTTTTGGTAACAACAAAGTGTAATGGTCTGAATCGGGTGCAAAAGTACGCTTTTATTTTTACTGTAGCAAGACAGCGGTCACAAAAATGCGTTTTACGTCCCATTTTTCCTGTTTTCAATATTGTATGGGGATTCGGGGGGAGTAGTATAGAGTCGGGTAAGCCGTCAGTCTCTTTTTCAGTAGAAGATAACTGAAACTGGAGTTTAAGTACTACTGAAACTGCAGTGTAAGTACTACTTCTTCTGGCATGGCAGTACTACTCCTTCGGCCGCCTTGCCCATCTTCGAAATGACAGATATACTGCAAGTGTGATAGAAGATATCTTCTACGGCCGAAGGAGATATCTTCTACGGCCGAAGGAGATATCTTCT
>JBJEAF010000035.1:0-21068 GCA_051868755.1 Alloprevotella sp. | reverse complement strand
CATCTCTAAAAATCCAGCATCCAGCTCGGCCTAATTTATAGAACACCCCTTAAATAAAAAACATAATGGAATCATTACTAAAAATCATTACGAACCCTGCTTCGATTGCCCACCTGGTGGTCATCTATGCGCTGGTCATCAGCCTGGGCGTGAAATTGGGCAAGATCAAGTTCGGAGGTGTATCGCTGGGCGTGACCTTCGTGTTGTTCGTCGGCATTATCGTAGGGCATGTCTACAGCCACTACATCATTGACCCGGCGACCAGTGGCTACATTACCCATGCGGCGCAAAAGGAGGTCATCGACTTCGTCAAGGAGTTGGGACTTATTCTTTTTGTCTACTGCATCGGCCTGCAGGTAGGACCGGGCTTCTTCGCCACCTTCAAGAAAGGCGGCGTGGGCATGAACCTCATTGCGGTGGGCATCGTGATGCTGAACATCGCCGTGATGCTGGGCCTCTACTTCCTCGTGTTCGACACGAACAACTACAACCTGGCCATGATGGTCGGCACGATGTATGGTGCCGTGACGAATACGCCGGGTTTGGGTGCCGCCAACACGGTGGTGAAGGACTTCGCGGGCGACTGGGGCGCGGCTGGCATACCCGACCTCGCATCGAGCTACGCCTGTGCTTACCCCTTGGGCGTGGTGGGCATCATTCTCGCCACGATTCTCATCAGGGTGTTGTGTAACATCAAGCTCGAAAAGGAACAGGAGGCTATCCGCCTCGAACAGGAGCGCAACCCGCACGCCACGCCCGTTCACTTGGTCATCAAGGTGAACAACTCTTCGGTGGTGGGCCGCACCCTGCATGAACTCCACTCCTTCCTGAACCGCCAGTTCGTCATTACCCGCTGCATCAAGGACGGCAAGATGTTCATCCCCAACGGCGACACGAAGCTCGAACTCGGCATGGAGGTCCACTTGGTTTGTGCCGAAGACGAAGCCGAACCTATCTCGGCCCTCATGGGTGAGAAGATTGAAGACCGCGAGTGGAAGGACGACATCGACCAGTCGAAGTACGTGAGCCACCGTTTGGTTATCACCAAGCCCGAAATCAACGGCAAGACCTTCGGACAGCTGCACTTCAGCACCATCTATGGTGTGAACGTGACCCGCGTCACACGTAACGGCATGGACCTCTTTGCCGACCGTAACCTGCGCCTGCAAGTGGGTGACCGCATCCTGGTGACGGGTAGCGAAGAGAACATCGAACGGCTCAAGCGTGTGATCGGTGCTTCGGTGAAGCGGCTTGACCACCCCAACGTGGGTGCCATCTTCTTCGGCATCATGCTGGGTATCATCTTGGGACAGATTGACTTTGGCGGCGGTGTGAAGCTGGGTCTGGCCGGCGGTCCGTTAGTTGTCGCTATCCTGATCGGTGCTTTCGGCTACCGCTACAAGATCAACACCTACACCTCCACTTCGGCCAACCTGATGCTGCGCGAAGTCGGCCTGCTGCTCTTCCTGAGCAGTGTGGGCATACAGGCGGGCGCCAAGTTCTGGGACACAATCATGAACGGCGGCCTGCACTATGTATGGACGGGTTTCCTCATCACTGTAGTACCTATCCTCATCATGGGTGTCGTTGCGCGCAAGGTGCTCAAGCTCAACTACTTCACGCTGATGGGTCTGATTGCCGGTTCGAATACTGACCCTCCCGCACTGGCCTTTGCCAACCAGACTGCCGGCAACGATGCGCCTGCCGTGGGTTACAGCACGGTCTACCCCTTGGCGATGTTCCTGCGCATCCTCATGGCACAGATCGTACTGATGATATTCCTGGCATAGCTCCCTTCTTAGGACTAAGGTTACTTCCTTAGTTTATAAGAGATAAGGTTATGAGGTTATAAAGTTACTATTGGAGCGTACAGAGCTTTTGTCACTCAAATAGTAACTTTATAACCTCATAACCTTATCTCTTATTACCTAAAGAATCATCCCAACGACTCATAGAGACGCTCATAGCGGCGGGCCACTTTCAGGTAGTCGTGGTGACGCGCTATGTACTCCACGCTCTGCCGCTGCAATTGGGGAACACGGCTGGCACGGTGCTCGACCAAGCTGCACAGCGCGTTGTAGACGCTCTCTTCGTTGGGCTCGACATTGACAATGGGCCGCAGCTCGTCCTCATTCAGGATAGCGTAGTTCTCGGGTTCGCCGCCTCCCACCACAATCATGCCGCGGGCCATGGCTTCGAGCGAGTTCATGGCCGGAGTATAAGAGTAAAGCTGGTCGAGCTGTACGGCAGACTCATCGAGCAGTTTGACGTATTGTGCAAAAGGCACGTTCTCGGCCACCTGCAACACACAGTCGTCCGGGTAACGGGCTGCCACACGGCGGGCTGCGCGCAACATGATGTCGGTGCCCTTATAGCTGCTGCGGCTGCGCTGTATGCCGATAAAGAGTTTCAGAGGTCCGGCCGCATCGGGCTGCAAGGCTATCCGGCGCACCGAATCGGGTGAGGGGACTATGGGAAAGGGAATGAAACTCAACTTGTCGGCTGCCCAAGGGCAATGGGCCTGATAGCTGGCGTGGTACTCGTAGAGGCCTGCCACAATGGCATCGGCATCGGCCGCCACCATCTTGTTCAGCCTCCCTTTCGGCCCTGTCAGCCAGTCGGCCTTGAACCGGTCGTTCTCAGCCGAGTGACGCTCAGCCCTCCCCATGTTGAAATCGCTGTAACGAAAGGTCTGGAAGTCCAAGCACGCCTTTATATAATAATGGTCCATGCCGAAAGCACCCATCACGATGTGCCGGTTGTGGCGGCGCAGATAGCGGTAGAAGGGTGCCAGCTTCTCGGCACGCAGCGGCATGAAAACGGGGTTAATGAGCTGCACCACATCGAAACCCCGGAAATGGCGGAACTGACGCAATACCCGAAACATGTAGGCTACGCTGTCGAGCGGACGCAGCGAAGGCCGTCGCATGTCGATGTCGCGGGGATAGTTCTTCCAACCGTCGCCATCGGATGCCACCACCGCTTCATGTCCCAACTGCCGCAGGCCCTGGGCCAGCGTGTTGTGTACGTTGCTGTAATCTCCGAGCAGCAATATCCTCATGTCTGCTTGTTTGTTCAGTGTTTTTGTTTCAGGTAATCGGCAAAGATGCGCGCCGCCGTTTCGACCATCTTGGCGCACGGCCGCTTCTGGTAATAACCCGCTGTGCGGGCCTCGGCCTGGGGGGAACCCTCAGGAGCTTTCAGGCCCAGCAGTTCGGCACAAATCAGGCTGCCGTTTTCCTGCTTGAAGGCTGCGGCCAGGTCCTGAACCACAGCATAGTTGTGGCTCTTGCCTTCACGGTCGTCGGCCTCTACGGCACCGCAGTCCAGCCCGGCTAACTGAAAGAGGCCGCAGGCTGCGCCGCACGTTTGGCGCATACGGCCTATGCCGCCTCCAAACGAGGCAGACATGCGCAGGGCCTGTTCGCGGCTGAAGCCGTACAGGTCGGCAAAGGCGGCCACCACGCTCTGGGCGCAGTTGTAGCCGGACTTGAACAGGGCTACGGCCTCTCCTACCCGATTCTCCAAAGCCTCGTCGGTGAGAGGCGTATGTATTGTTTCCATGTTGTCTACTATCTATTTTTTACTGTTGCTTGCACTATCTTGACGGTGCCGGTGTAGCAGCTCGCGGGTTTTGTATACTTTTGCAGCGCATTTTTTCCACCTCAAACCTCAACCTGACATGAAGCCACTGAGCCTTGCGGCATGGGCCGCTATCTGTATGACGGCTGTCCTGACGGCCTGCCACGAGAATTTTGACAAACGGCTGGAACGGGAGGCACGCGAATTTACCGAGAACCGTTGTCCGCAGGAACCGGAGCCCGGAACGCGCCTCGACAGCACGACTTATCAACCCGAGCAACACGTCTACACGTTGTGGTATTCGTTGGCTGCGGCCAACGAGGCTGCCATGCGCGGACAGACGGAACTGATGCACCGCCTGTTGGTGCGCGAA
This sequence comes from Alloprevotella sp., assembly GCA_051868755.1. GTDB lineage: Bacteria > Bacteroidota > Bacteroidia > Bacteroidales > Bacteroidaceae > Alloprevotella. Next base: position 17,113 of record JBJEAF010000035.1, on the reverse strand, counting down.
CTGGCGGGCGACGTAAACTATAAGATGCTGAAGGATGAAGGCATCACCTTCCGCTACGTCTACCGTTCACAGACCACGGGGGCTGTGGTGTATGACACACAGATCCAGGCTGAGGAATACCGCACGCACTGAAGGACTTCGGCGATCAGCGGGCCAAAAGTTCCTTGATGGCACAGCAGAGCTGGTCGGGGCAGGAAGTGGCCTTGTGCCCGCAGCGGATGCCCTGCAAGCGTTTCACCACTTCTTCGGCCGGCATGCCTTTCACCAAGGAAGCTATGCCCTGCAAGTTGCCGTGGCAACCGCCGGCGAACTGCACTTCGGCCACGCGGTCCTGCTCATCGAGCACGAGGTGTATGCCATAGGAGCATACTCCCTGTGGAATGAAATCGATCTGTTTCATAGGTCACATTTACTTTTAACGAGTTGGCGAACACGAAGGCACAGGCATCCGTGTCGCCAACTCGTTTTGTATACCCAAGCTGCCCGGAACTTAGTCCTCGGCAGGCTTCATGTTCGTGTAGACCGTCTGCACGTCGTCGAACTCTTCCAGACGCTCTACCATCTTGTCGATGCTCTCGCGCTCCTCGGCGGTCACGTCCTTCAGGTCGTTGGGGATGTAAGTAAACTCGGCACCGATTACCTCGAAGCCGTTTTCCTCCAGATGCTTCTGAATCTGGCCGAAGCACTTGGGGTCGCCATAGAGGGTGATGCTGCCTTCTTCCTCGTCCTCGTCGTATTCGTCTTCAACGCCAAAGTCGATGAGGTCAAGAATCATCTCGTCCATGTCGAGTCCGTCCTTCTTCTTGAAGGTGAACACGCACTTGTGGTCGAACAGGTAGGCCAGCGAGCCCATGGTGCCGAGGTTTCCGTTGAACTTGTTGAACACTGAACGCACGTCGCCCACGGTACGGGTGGCGTTGTCGGTCAGCGTGTCAACGAAGATAGCCACTCCGTGGGGGCCGTAGCCCTCGTAGGTCATGGTCTTGTATTCGCTCTGGTCCTTGCCCATGGCGTTCTTGATAGCACGCTCAATGTTGTCCTTGGGCATATTCTCGCGCTTGCAGGTGGCGATGATGGCGCGCAGCGTAGGATTGTTTTCGGGTTCGGGACCGCCGGCTTTCACAGCTACGGCAATCTGTTTGCCAAGTTTGGTAAAGGTGCGGGCCATGTGACCCCACCGTTTCAGCTTAGCGGCTTTTCTGTATTCAAAAGCTCTTCCCATTGTATTCTTCTGGTTTTATGTGTGGATGTTGAGATGTTTCGTTGCTTTGCTTTCCGGCAGCGGCCGAAGGTCAGCGCAGCTTGGCGCCGAGTTGCTTTTCGAGGCTGGCAATGATTTTCTTCATCACGGCCTCGGTCTGCTTGTCGTTCATGGTCTTGGTGTCGTCCTGCAACACGAAGTTCACGGCATAGCTCTTCTTGCCCGGCTCCAGATTCTTGCCTTCATACACGTCGAAGAGTTCCACGCGCTTCAGCAGTTTCTTCTCGCAGGCATAGGCTATCTTTTCGATTTGGGCAAATTCCACCGCCTGGTCTACCAGCAGGGCGAGGTCGCGGCTCACTGCGGGGAACTTGGCTATTTCCTTGAACGACACCTGGTTCTTCCTGACGCGCTTCATCAGCAGCGTCCAGTTGATTTCGGCATAATAGACCTCCTGTTCGATGCCCAACGGGGCGGTGAGCGACTTGGCCACCAAGCCCAGCTCGACGAGCACCTTACCGGCCCGGTCGGCGATGCACAGGCTCTTGGCAAAGAGGTCGTTGGTGCCTGCACCAATCTGCAAGCCGCCCAGTTCGCAGCCCACGCGCTTCAGCAGATTGGCCACATGAGCCTTGAGCTGGTAGACCGAAGCAGGTTCGTCGGCGTGTGCCCAGGAGCCTTCGACGCGCTTGCCCGTCAGCCAGAGGCCCATGTACTGCGCTTCGGAGTAGGCCGACAGCGTGTGTTCGGGCGTGTGGCGCGCGGCATCGTAGAAGTAGCAGTTGCCGCTCTCGAAGAAGCGCAGGTTGGCATTCTTGCGGTTGGCATTGTGGGCTATGCTCTCCAAACCGCCGAACAGCAGGGTCTGGCGCATCACGTTGAGGTCGGAGCTGAGGGGATTCAGCACGCGGACCAGATGGTCGGGCGCATAGGTCTTGAGGTTGCTGTAGTAGGCTTCCTTGGTGAGCGAGTTGTTCAGTATTTCACGGAAGCCGGCACCCACGAGCTGCTCGGCCACCAGATTCTCCAACTTGTTCGAGCGGTCTACGTCACCCTTGATGGTCAGGCTCGACTTGACGGCTGTCGGAATCTCGACATTGTTGTAGCCGTAAATGCGGAGAATGTCCTCGACCACATCACAGGGACGCTGCACATCGACGCGGTAGCCCGGCACCGACAGCTTCAGTCCTTCGGGCGTCTCTTCGAGAATCTGCATGTCGAGCGAAGTGACGATTTCCTTAATCACCTCAACAGGCAGGGCCTTGCCGATCAGGTCGTGAACGTACTGATAGTCGAGTCCGACTTCGAAGTGCTTCTTCAGTCCTTCGGCTTCCACGTCCTTGATCTCCATTGAGATGGTGCCTCCGGCCAGTTCCTTCACCAAGAGGGCAGCGACCTTCAGGGCGTAAATCTGTCCGTCGGGATCGACACCGCGCTCAAAGCGGAAGGAGGCATCGGTGCCCAAACCATGGCGGCGGGCACTCTTGCGAATCCAAGTCGGGTTGAAGTAGGCACTCTCCAAGAGCACGTTGCGCGTGGTGTCGTAGGTACCCGAGCCGCGTCCGCCGAACACGCCGGCAATGCACATGGCCTCACGGGTGTTGCAGATGGCCAGGTCGCGGTCGGAAAGCTCGTGTTCCACGCCGTCGAGTGTGACGAACTTGGTGCCTTCGGGCATGGTGCGCACCACCACCTTACCGCCTTCAATCATGTCGGCATCGAAGCAGTGGAGGGGCTGGCCGTAGGCCATCATCACGTAGTTGGTGATATCTACGATATTGTTGATAGGACGGAGTCCGACGGTTTCGAGCTTTTCCTTCAGCCACTTCGGGCTTTCCTTCACCTCACAGCCTTTCAGGCTGACGGCGCAGTAACGGGGACAGGCTTCGGCAGCCTGCACCTCGACATCGATGTCAAGGTCATGGTTGTCAACGGCAAAGGCCGACACGTCCATGCGGTGGAGTGCAGTGGCCTTGCCTTGGCGAACGAGCCAGGCGTAGAGGTCGCGTGCCACACCGTAGTGGGAGCAGGCATCGGCGCGGTTGGGCGTGATGTCCACTTCGATCACGAAGTCGCTTTCCAGCCCGTAATATTCGGCGGCCTTCATGCCCACCTGTGTGTCGGCAGGCAATACGATGATGCCGTCGTGGCTCTTGCCCACGCCGATTTCGTCCTCGGCGCATATCATGCCCAGGCTTTCCACGCCGCGCAGCTTCGACCGCTTGATGGTGAAGCACTCGTCGCCTTCACCGTAGAGTTTCGTGCCCAGAGTGGCCACAATCACCTTTTGTCCGGCAGCCACGTTGGGTGCACCACAGACAATCTGCACAGGTTCACCTTCGCCCAGGTTCACGCTGCACACGTGCATGTGGTCGCTGTTGGGGTGTGCTTCGCAGGTGAGCACCTCGCCCACCACGAGACCTTCCAGTCCACCCTTGACGGCCTGCACTTCGCTCACGCTGCCCACTTCCAGCCCTTCGCTGGTAAGAGCTTCTGCCACTTCGGCGGGAGTGAGCTCGAAGTCAACGTATTCCTTGAGCCATTTGTATGATATATTCATAAGTTGATGTATTTGATATGCTTGGTTGGGCTTACCGGCTTCCTCACCCGATGCGGCAGGAACATGCCGATAAGCGGCGCAAAATTAGCGCATTTTTTATGAACAGCCAATCTGCGACACTCCAAAATGAGGGTTATGGCTGTAAACTTCCCACTTTTCCAGACGCAAAAACACCCAACCCATACTATACTATATATAATATGGAGTGGGTGTTGTACGGATGTAGGCCGTCGAGGCTGTCGCACGTCGGTCCATGTCAAGGCGTGGCTGCCAGCCGCCCGCTACATCATGACTTGACTGAGGGAGTAGTTCCCCATGATTTTGGAGCGGTCCACATGGCCGCGTATGCCGGGAATGCTGCCCGTCGAAGTGTACTGCCACATGATGTAGTCCTTTCCATCGTTCAGCGTGGGACTGTCAGTGCGGTAGCGGGCAATCATGAAATGGTAGTCGGTAAACTCGCCGGTGAGGTAGCGGTTGTAGAAGTTGTGGTAGGTGTAGAGCAGCGGCTTCTTGCCGTAGTGTTCCGTCACCTTTTCGATGAAGGCGCGCAGGTCGGCAATGAAGGCTTCGGCACTTACCGCCCCGCGATGTTCGATGTCGATGATGGGCACGAGGTCCTGCTCTTCGGCCTTCACCACAGCCACCATGTTGTCGAACTGCTGCCGCCAGTTTACGTTGGGACGGTAGAAGTGGTAGCTGCCCACGCTCAGGCCCACCCGCCGGGCTTCGGCCAAGTTGCGGGCATAGGTCTTGTCGACCAGCGAAGCGCCCTCGGTGGCCTTCAGGTAGACGTATGAAATGGGGGTTCCGCCCACGACTTCGTCCCAGTCTATGCTGCCCTGGTAGTGCGACACGTCGATGCCTTCCTTATATTTGGAGTTGATGCGGGCGTTCGAGGTGCGCATAAACACGGCGGCGGCGTGCTCCATACGGCGTTCGCCCTCAGCTTTGGCGGGCATTGCATCGGGAGCAACGGCCATATAGGCTGTGCTGTGCCCGTCCTTGTCTTTATCTTTCTTGCGGGCCTCGGCAGTTTGGGGCACGAAGCACGCGGCAGCCAGGGCTGCTATCAATAGATGACGAAAATTCAAGCTCACGTTCATGCTGTTTGAGGAGTTGACAGACAATTCAAATGCAACCAGACTACCACCGCGCAGGCCATCGCGGCCCGGCGCACCTGAACAGCGGATGAGAAACACACTTTCACCCCTTTCTGCACAGTCTTGATTGCATAACGGGGGCGAAATTAGGCGTTTTTCTTCACATGTGCAAGCATTAGGTGCAACTTTTAAGGCTTATTATCATGATTCGGGGAGTGCGCTTTTCGTTTGCTTGGGCCGGATGGCGGAGCGCGCCTCAGCGTTTCTGACAGATGCCGAGTTGTTTTCGCGAAGTGACGCTTAGGAAAAACAAAGTGCCGAGTTGTTTTTACGGAGTGACGCTTAGGAAAAACGGAGTGCCGAGTTGTTTTCGCGAAGTGACGCTTAGGAAAAACGAAGTGCCGAGTTGGTTTCACGAAGTGACGCTTAGGAAAAACGGAGTGCCGAGTTGGATTCACGAAGTGACGCTTGCCCTCTCATGACCTCAGCCCCGACGAGCCATACCCAGCTCAGCAGCCCCGCAAGCAGCCGAAACGCCGCGTGTCCGGCGAGCTTTTTCCACCACATGGGCCGCCGCTCACAGTTTTTTTGTAGCTTTGCGGCCAAAACCCAACCTCATGCGCAACCTCAACCCCCTTGCAGCCCTCCTGCTGCTCTGCTGTCTGCTCTGTCCGCTCTGGCTGAATGCCAAAAAGTGGACGGCCGAAAACTTGCCTATGGTCTACCTGCAAGATGCCCGCCGCCATGTGTGCAACCCTGACGGCGTACTCGACGAAGCGACCGTAAACAGCACCGACAGCCTCCTGACCGCCCTCGAAAAGGACAAGGGGGTACAGACGGTGGTGGTCGTCGTGAAGCAGCTTGAAGGCGGCGACCCCTACGAGTTCGGCATGGCGCTGGCACGCAAGCACGGTGTCGGTTCGGCCAAGCAGAACTCGGGGCTGATTGTCGTGCTGGCCACTGAAGACCGTGCCTATCAGATCCTGACGGGCACCGGACTGGAAGGCACACTGCCCGATGCCATCTGCAGCCGCATCGAACGCCGCGTAATGGTGCCGCACCTGAAGCGCGGAGAGTGGGGCCCGGCCATTAGCGAAACAATGAAGGCCATCGACGGCTACGTTCGCGGCGACGAATCGCTGACAGCCGAAGAGGACAGTGAGGACAACGAAGCGCTGGCGCTCGCCATCTGCATTGCACTGATATTCGTAGGCTTCTGGGGCTTCCTCTTCGTGGCATTGTCGGCGCAGCAAAAGTGCCCGAAGTGCAAGCAGGCCCACCTGCGCGTGGTGAAGCGCCAGCGCATGAAGATAGCCAACCTCTCGGGCTGGTGCATCTGCGAGACACTGCGCTGTCCGCGCTGCGGCCACGAGAAGGTGGTATATAAAGAGGAAGAAAACAACCATTTCGGGGGCGGTGCCATGGGGCCCGTCGTGCTGGGCGGCCACCGTTCTTCGGGCTCCTCGTTCGGCGGTTCCTTCGGCGGTTCGTTTGGCGGCGGCCTGTTTGGCGGCGGCGGTGCGGGCGGCCGTTTCTGAACGGCACGCTGCGCAGCACACGTTTTACTCCCCGCTGCCCGATGTCCCCGGCGCAGACATTCACTTGAACAAATCACAAAACAACTCTTACATTTATGTCAAAAGGTACTATCTCTCTGATTGTTATTGGCGTGGTTGTCCTGCTGCTCGCAGGCGGTGCGCTGACATCGTACAACGGCCTGGTCCAGAAGGACGAAGCTGCCGCCACGGCCTGGAGCAACGTGCAGTCGCAATACCAGCGCCGTGCCGACCTCATCCCGAATCTCGTGAACACCGTGAAGGGCTATGCCAAGCACGAAAGCACGACACTCGAAAGCGTGGTGGCTGCGCGCGCCAAGGCCACTCAGCTCACGGTGAACGCCGACGAACTCACACCCGAGAAGATGAAACAGCTGCAAGCCGCACAGGGCGAACTCTCTCAGGCTCTGGGCCGGCTGCTCATGATTACCGAAAACTATCCCGAACTGAAGGCCAACGAGAACTTCCGCGACCTGCAGGCGCAGCTGGAAGGCACCGAAAACCGCATCAACGAGAGCCGCCGCCAGTACAACGAAGTGGTAAAGACCTACAACGTCGGCATACGCAGTTTCCCCGCCAACATCGTGGCCGGACTCTTCGGTTTCGAAAAGCGCACGCCCTTCGAGGCCGAAGCCGGAGCCGAGAAGGCCCCCTCAGTGGAGTTCTAAATCGCATTCCGCTCATTACCAGCTAATTAGAGCAATTTACTTTAACCAGCATTTCAACATAGCATGGATAGCAAACAACGCTATATGATGCGCGGCGTGTCGGCCATGAAAGAGGACGTTCACAACGCCATCAAGCACATCGACAAAGGCATTTTCCCGCAGGCTTTCTGCAAAATCATCCCCGACATTCTGGGCGGCGACCCCGACTACTGCAACATTATGCACGCCGACGGCGCAGGCACCAAGTCGAGCCTGGCCTACATGTACTGGAAGGAAACAGGCGACCTCAGCGTCTGGAAGGGCATCGCACAGGATGCCCTCATCATGAACACCGATGACCTTCTCTGTGTGGGTGCTGTCGACAACATCCTGGTCAGCTCCACCATCGGGCGCAACAAGATGCTCATCCCGGGCGAGGTCATCTCGGCCATCATCAACGGCACCGATGAGCTGCTGGCCCAAATGCGCGACATGGGCATCGGCATCTATGCCACCGGCGGCGAGACAGCCGACGTGGGCGACCTCGTACGCACCATTATTGTCGACTCGACCGTCACCTGCCGCATGAAGCGCAGCGACGTGATTGACAACGCCAACATCCGTCCGGGCGACGTGATTGTCGGACTCTCTTCGAGCGGACAGGCCACCTACGAGACAGAGTACAACGGCGGCATGGGCTCCAACGGCCTGACCTCGGCCCGCCATGACGTCTTTGCCAAGTATCTGGCCGAAAAGTACCCTGAAAGCTACGACAAGGCCGTGCCCGACGAACTCGTCTACAGCGGCAGCTACAAGCTCACCGCCCCCGTCGAAGGCTCTCCGCTCTGCGCCGGCAAGCTGGTGCTCTCGCCCACCCGCACCTACGCCCCCGTGGTGAAGAAACTGCTCGACGACATGCGTCCCCGCATCCACGGCATGGTACACTGCACCGGCGGCGCACAGACCAAGGTGCTCCACTTCGTCGGCGAGAACTGCCGCGTGGTGAAGGACAACATGTTTCCCGTGCCGCCGCTCTTCAAGGCCATCGCGCAGGAGAGCGGAACTGACTGGGCCGAAATGTACAAGGTGTTCAACATGGGCCACCGCCTCGAAGTCTACGTCGACCCCGCCGATGCGCCGCACGTCATCGAGCTGTCGAAGAGCTTCAACATCGATGCCCAAATCGTGGGCCACATCGAAGAAGGCCCCCGCTCGCTCACCATCCGGAGCGAGTTTGGCGAGTTTCACTATTGATAGCGAGAGAAATGGCTGACAACAACACGCTGCTGGAAAAGCTCGACGGACTGCAAGCCCGCTTCGAGGAGGTTTCAACCCTCATCACCGACCCTTCGGTCATTGCCGACCAGCCCCGCTACGTGCGACTGACCAAGGAATACAAAGATCTGGAAGACCTCATGGCCGCCCGCAAGGAGTATGCCGACACACTGGCCAACCTCGACGAGAGCAAGCTGATACTGCTCAGCGAGGACGATCCCGAAATGAAGGAAATGGCACGCGAGGAGGCGGCTGCCTGCGAGCGCCGCATTCCCGAACTCGAAGAGCGCATCAAGCTCATGCTGGTACCCAAAGACCCCGAGGACGGCAAGAACGCCATACTCGAAATCCGTGGCGGAACGGGTGGCGACGAAGCCGCCCTCTTTGCCGGTGACCTGTTCCGCATGTACACCAAATACTGCGAGCGCAAAGGCTGGCGGTTGGAGGTGTCGAGTGCCAGCGAAGGTGCGGCCGGCGGTTTCAAGGAAATCGTCTGCTCGGTGACAGGGGCCGATGTCTACGGCACACTCAAGTACGAAAGCGGCGTCCACCGCGTGCAGCGCGTGCCCGCCACCGAGACACAGGGACGCGTACACACCTCGGCGGCCACTGTGGCCGTGCTGCCCGAAGCCGAGGCCTTCGACGTGGTCATCAATGAAGGCGAAATCAAGTGGGACACCTTCCGCTCCAGCGGTGCCGGCGGACAAAACGTGAACAAGGTGGAGTCGGGCGTACGCCTGCGCTACAACTGGAAGAACCCCAACACGGGGGTCGTCGAGGAAATCCTCATCGAGTGTACCGAGACGCGCGACCAGCCGAAAAACAAGGAGCGCGCCCTGGCCCGCCTGCGCACCTTCATCTACGACCGCGAGCATCAGAAGTATGTCGATGACATCGCCTCGCGCCGCAAGACGTTGGTCTCGACCGGCGACCGCTCGGCCAAGATCCGCACCTACAACTATCCGCAGGGCCGTATTACCGACCACCGCATCAACTACACCATCTATAACCTGCAGGCGTTCATGGACGGCGACATCCAGGACTGCATCGACCACCTGATTGTGGCCGAAAACGCCGAACGCCTGAAGGAGGCTGAAATGTAGCCTTCGCTGCGCGCGGGCTTCCGCCGGCGCGCCCCCAAGTAGCCAGCCTCATGAAAACCGCACTCACCCCTCTGTTGCTGGGCCTGCTGCTCGCCGCCGGCGGATGCAGGCAGCGCGAGCCCCAAACGGGCGAGCCCCGCAACGGAGCCTTTGCCAAAGCCAAGAACCACACCGGGCCGAACCTCCAGCACATCATCGACTCGGGCGAGCTCATCGTGACCACCGTGAGCGGGCCCGACACCTACTTCGACTATCAGGGCGCGCCCATGGGGGTGCAGTACGCCCTGGCCGAACACTTCGCCTCAACGCTGGGCGTGGCCGTGCGCGTGCTGCTGTGTAACGACACCACCGAAGTGGTGCAGCAGCTGAAGTCGGGCGAGGCCGATGTGGCAGCCCTCCAGCTGCCCGACGCGCTCTGCCAGACACAGCAGCTCCAGACCGCAGGGGCCGCCAACGGCCAGAAGCATACCTCCTGGGCCGTAAAGCAGGGAGCCGATGACCTGGCCGAAGCCCTGAACGAGTGGTATGCACAGGACATTGAGCTGAACGTGGCGAAGCAGGAGCGCAGCCGGCTCGAACACCGCCACACGGTGCGCCGTACGGTGCGCGCCCCCTTCATCTCGCGCGAAAAGGGCATCATCTCCACCTACGACAATCTGTTCCGGCAGGCGGCCCACACCACGGGCTGGGACTGGCGGCTCATCGCGGCCCAGTGTTACCAGGAGTCGGGCTTCGACCCGAACGCCGTTTCGTGGGCCGGTGCCAAAGGACTCATGCAGATTATGCCCGCCACCGCGCGCCACCTCAACCTGCCAGCCGAGCGCATCTTCGAGGCCGCACCCAACATGGAAGCCGCGGCACGCTACATCTGCGAGCTGCAGGGCCACTTCACCGGCATCAGCGACCCCGAGGAACGGGTCAAATTCGTGCTGGCCTCCTACAACGGCGGCGTGGGCCACATCAACGATGCCCAGGCCCTGGCCCGCAAGCACGGCGGCGACCCCCACCGCTGGGCCGATGTAGGCTACTACGTGAAGGGCCTGAGCAACGCCCGCTACTACCGCGACCCCGTCGTACGCCACGGCTATATGATAGGCAGCGAAACCTTCAACTATGTAGAGAACATCATGCTGCGCTGGAAGCAGTATGGCGGCGACGTGCACTCCATTACCTCGCCCGCCGGAACACCTCTTTCCAAATCGGCCGCCGCTGCACGCCACGGGGGCAACGAGCAGCAAACACACAAAAAGAACCGCTACAGCCGAGAACACAAAATCCTGACACCTGAAGAAATGAAGGAAACAGGGCAGTGAGCCAGCATTTCCTTTTAGGTTATGAGGGATAAGGTTATGAGGTTATAAAGTTACTCACTGAGCGGTGGGATTCTCCTGCCTCACAAACGGTAATCTTATAACCTCATAATCTTATCCCTCATAACCCTTATCCTCCAGCAACCACTCCTAACCCAAAGAAATCTCCGCCATGTACGACGAACTGCTGCAAATCAGCCGGCTGCCCGGCGAGCCCCGCATACGCTACGTCCGCCTGTGGGGCCTGCTCCGCCGCATCTGTATAGAACAGTCGGAAGGCTTCAAGAGTGACTACGCCACCCTGTTCTCGCGCTTGGTGGCCGTATGCCGACACCTCCACATCGACCACCGCCCCGCCGACCGCTTCAGGCAACACGCCCGCCGCGTGCTCCACGACGACTACCGGCCGACAGCCGAAGCCGAAGAGGCTGACCTGGCCGACCTGTGCCACTTCGTGATGCAGGTCTACGGCCAGCCCGTGCCCCCTGCCCTGCCCCAACACATCAGGCCGCTGCGCGTCAAAGCTGCCGGCAGCTGTGCGGGCAAGGCCCTGCGCGGCGTGGTCCTTCACATCACCTCAGCCCACAGTTTCGACTGCCTTATCGACGGCAGCGACCTGCCCTTCCATATAGCGTTCTTCGAAGCCGAGGGCAACGCGCCCGATGAGCTGCAACACACGCGCTACCTCAGCGAAGGGGCTAACGTCATGCTCCTCGATGCCGCCCCCGTCAGCGGCAAGGCACAGACGCTGCAAGTCTACATGGCCATCCTCGAACCCGACTACCTGCTCGACGTCACCGCCCTCACCAACTGTCTGAAGCCCTACGGCCACTCCCCCCTCAACTACCTCATCGATGCCTTCCGGCCCGCGCAGCCCAATCCCCACATCCTTCTGGGAAACATGGCCAACCAGTTCATGGACGACTGCATCAACGACGGCAGCCGGGCCATCTTCGAAGCATCGGCGCGCCGCAGCTTCCGCGACAACCTGCTCGCTTACGCCTGTCTGCCCGACGAGGCCGTGTCCGCCAGCTTCTTCGACGAAGCCCGCCGCCAGTTCCGCCACATCAGCCGATCCGTGGCCGAACGCTTCCCCGCCGACGACGTGGGCATCGTCCCCAGCCAGGCCATTCTCGAACCCTCCTTCATCTGTCCCGCATTGGGCTTGCGCGGACGGCTCGACGTGATGACCGCCGACTGCCGCCGCGTGCTCGAACTCAAGAGCGGCAAGGCCGACACCTGGCGGCTGGAGCACCCCAAGCCCAAGGCCGCCCACCTCATGCAGATGTCGCTCTACGGCGAAATGCTGCGCCGCAACTTCAACCTCGACTGGAACGAACTGCAGACCTACCTGTTCTACTCCGCCTACCCGCTCTTCTTCAACGAACGCCGTTCGGCGGCCGCCATTCGCCAGACACTCGACCTGCGCAACGGCATCGTCTGCCTGCTGCGCCGTCTGGCCCAAGGGGACTTCGGGCGCATACTCCCCCTGCTCACCCCCCAGCGGCTCAACCAATTTAACCTGCACAGCAAGCTCTACAGCCAATACCTGCTGCCGCAAATCGAGGCCGTCACCCAGCCGCTCTGGCAGCTACAAGCCGACAACCGCCTGCACGACTACTTCACGGCCTTCGTCCGTTTCACCTTCGGCGAACTATTCCTGAGCAAGACCAGCGACAACCGCCCCGACTCGGTGCGCGGCTTTGCCGCCACCTGGACCGCCGACACACGTACCAAGCTGCTGGCCGGCAACCTGCTCCACCCCCTGCACCTCGTCCGCACCGACACCGACGAGCAAGGAGCCGTCACAGCGGTCCACTTCAGTCTGCCCTGTGCCGACGACGACTTCATCCCCAACTTCAACGAGGGTGAAATGGTGCAACTTTACGAGGCCGATGCCCCTGGGGCCAACGTCACCAACCGGCAGCTCCTGCGCGGCACCGTGACCCACATCGGCCCCGACTCGCTCAGCATCACGCTGGCCTACCGGCAGCGCAGCCGACTCCTCTTCGACCGCCAGAAGCCCTACGCTGTAGAACATGATGCCACTGACAGTCCCGCCATGCAGCAGGTGCAGAATCTCTTCACCCTACTTACGGTCCCCGCCGCGCGGCGCGAACTCCTGCTGGCCCGCCGTGTGCCCGAGGCCGACACCTCGCGCCAGCTCCAGGGTAGCTGGCCCGAAGCCGTGAGTCACATCGTGTTGCAAGCCAAGCAGGCCCGCGACTACTATCTGCTCGTAGGCCCACCCGGCACCGGAAAGACCAATCTGGCCCTGCGCTGCATGGTCCACGAGTACCTGCTCGAACGCGCCGCGCACGCCGACACCGGACAACCCTACGGCGCACTGCTCCTCACGGCCTACACCAACCGTGCCGTCGACGAAATCTGCGCCATGCTCGACACACTGGCCCGGGAGTATCCCTTCGACTACCTGCGTCTGGGGCACGCCGCCACCTGCGCGCCGGCCCACAGGCACCACCTGCTCTCCGTCCGCGCCGAAACCCTGTCGCGCCGCAGCGAAGCGCAGCAGCTGACCGACAGCGTGCCCATCGTGGTAGGCACGGTCATCACGCTGACCAGCAGCCAGGTGCTCTTCCGCCGTCGGCGGTTTGAAGCCGCCATCATCGACGAGGCGTCTCAGCTGCTCGAACCGCAGCTGCTGGGCCTGCTCTGCGCGCAGGCCGACGGGCGCGAAGCCATCGGCAAGTTCATCCTCATCGGCGACCACAAGCAGCTGCCCGCCGTCGTACAGCAGCCCGAAGCGCGTACCGCCACCCACAGCGATGAACTCCGCCGCATGGGGCTCACCGACATGCGCCAGTCGCTCTTCGAACGGCTCCACCGATTAGAGCAGCAGGCGGGCCGCCGGCAGTTTGTAGGTATGCTCCACCGCCAGGGGCGCATGCACCCCGACATCTGCCAGTTCGTCAACCGCCGTTTCTACCGCGACCAGCTACAGGCCGTCCCCCTGCCCCACCAGACCGGACAACTCAGCACTGCAGCGAACCTCCCCGCCTTCGAGCGGTTTGTGGCCACCACACGCATGGGCTTCTTCCCTGTCGCAGCCAGCGGCAGCGGCGAGAACCTGCGGGCCAACGAGCCTGAAGCCCAGGTAGCTGCCCGAGTGGTCGAAGCCCTCACCAGCCTGCACGCACAGCCGGGCCACAGCGACTTCCACCCCGAACAGGCCATCGGCATCATCGTGCCCTTCCGCAGCCAGATAGCCTGCATCCGCAGCATGCTGCGCCAGCGCGGCCTGGACTGCGCCGAAACGGTCACCATCGACACGGTAGAATGTTACCAAGGAAGCCAGCGCGACTGCATCCTGTTCAGCACCACCGTGTCGCAGCCCTACCAGATGCAGCTGCTCTCGGAGACGCACAACGTGGACGGCGTGGACGTGGACCGCAAGCTCAACGTAGCCGTCACCCGCGCCCGCAAGCAATTCTTCCTGATAGGCAACCCCCGCCTGCTGGCCGAAAGCGACATCTACCGCGACCTTATGGCCACCTGCCGCACGTTCGAAGGGGATTTTTTTGCCAACTGAAGTAACAAATTTCGATGATAATACATACCTTTGCCCCCATAACAACCCAATACCAAAGCCCACCATGGAAATCAAAGGCAGATTCGACCATTTCAACATCAACGTGACCAACCTGGAGCGCAGCACAGCCTTCTACAAGCAGGCCCTGGGCCTCATGCCCTGCGGTGAAATCGAAGGTCCCGAGGGCGCGTTCAAGATTCTCTATCTGAAGAACGACAGCAGCGACTTCATGCTTGAACTGACTTGGCTGCGCGACCACCCCGAAGCCTACGATCTGGGCGAATGCGAGTTCCACCTTTGCCTACGCGTGCCCGGCGACTACGAAGCGACCAGGGCCTTCCACAAGGAAATGGGATGCGTCTGCTTCGAAAACCATGACATGGGCCTCTACTTCATCAGCGACCCCGACGGCTACTGGATTGAAATACTACCCGAAAAGCTTGCGTAACTCAAGTTACAAAGTTATAAGGCTACGAGGTTATAAAACTACTACTGTAACGCTTGAATACTATCCACTCAAATAGTAATGTTATAACCTCATCCTTCCCCTCTCTTGCACACTCATTCATAATCATATATGGACAACAATCAGAATCTCATCGCCCAGTGCGAACAAGTGGCCAAGCAGTGGATGACCTCCGACTGCTATGATGCCGAAACCCAACAGGCCGTCAAGGCCATGGTCGAAAACCCCGACAAGACGGAACTCATCGACTCCTTCTACCGTACGCTCGAATTTGGCACGGGCGGTCTGCGCGGCATCATGGGCGCAGGCACCAACCGCATGAACATCTACACTGTGGGAGCTGCCACACAGGGACTCTCCAACTACCTGAACAAAAACTTCAAGGACTTGGAGCAGATTAGCGTCGTTGTGGGCCATGACAGCCGCAACAACAGCCGCCTCTTTGCCGAAAGTGCCGCCAACATCTTCTCGGCCAACGGCATCAAGGTGTACCTCTTCGACGACATGCGCCCCACGCCCGAAATGTCGTTTGCCATCCGTCACCTCGGCTGCCAGAGCGGCATCATCCTCACCGCCAGCCACAACCCCAAAGAATACAACGGTTACAAGGCCTACTGGGATGACGGCGCGCAGGTGCTCGCCCCCCACGACAAGGGCATCATCGATGAGGTGAACAAGGTGAGTGTCGAGGACATCCGCTTTGAGGGAAACCCCGCACTCATCGAAATCATCGGCAAGGAAATCGACGATGTCTACCTGCAGAAGGTGCACCAGCTGAGCATCGACCCCGCCTGCATCGAACGCCAGAAAGACCTGAAGATTGTCTACACCCCGCTCCACGGCACCGGCATGATGCTCATTCCGCAGTCGCTCAAACTATGGGGCTTTGAAAACGTACACACCGTTCCCGAACAGATGATCAAGGACGGCAACTTCCCCACCGTGAAGAGCCCCAACCCCGAAAACGGCGAGGCTCTCAGCATGGCACTCGACCTGGCCAAGCAAATCGATGCCGACATCGTCATGGCCTCCGACCCCGATGCTGACCGCGTGGGTATGGCCTGCAAGAACGACAAGGGCGAGTGGATTCTGGTCGACGGCAACCAGACCTGCATGATTTTCCTCTACTACATCATCATGAACCGCCAGGCACAGGGCAAGATGCAGGGCAACGAGTTCATCGTCAAGACCATCGTGACCACCGAACTCATCAAGTCAATTGCCGACAAGAACCACATTAAAATGTACGACTGCTACACGGGCTTCAAGTGGATTGCCCGCCAAATCCGTCTCGACGAAGGCAAACTGCAGTACATCGGCGGCGGCGAAGAGAGCTACGGCTTCCTGGCCGAGGACTTCGTGCGCGACAAGGATGCCGTGTCGGCCTGCTCGCTGCTGGCCGAAATCTGCGCCTGGGCCAAGGATCAGGGCAAGACGCTCTACGACGTACTCATGGAGATTTACCTCGAATATGGACTTGCCGTGAACAAGACCATCAACGTCGTGAAGCCCGGCAAGTCGGGAGCTGACGAAATCAAGG
Source organism: Alloprevotella sp. (assembly GCA_051868755.1). Lineage (GTDB taxonomy): Bacteria > Bacteroidota > Bacteroidia > Bacteroidales > Bacteroidaceae > Alloprevotella. The sequence goes on along the minus strand of JBJEAF010000035.1, from coordinate 802 downwards.
CCATGATGGAGAACTTCCGCCTGCACCGCCCCACGGAACTGGCTGGTTCACCCGTAGTATGCACCAAGGACTACGGCGTGCTGAAGGCATACGATGCACAAGGTGCCGAACAGCCGCTCGACTTCCCCGAAGCCAGCAACGTGCTGCAGTGGTACACCGCCGACGGTACCAAGGTCAGCGTACGCCCCTCGGGCACCGAACCCAAAATCAAGTTCTACGTCGAAGTGAAGAGCCACATGGCTCAGGCTGCCGACTATCCCGCCGCCCAAGCCGAAGCCCTCACCAAGATTGAGGCCGTGGCCAAGAGCTTGGGCATCTGATGTATTTGCCCCTTAGGTTATGGGGAATGAGGAGGTTATAAGGTTACGATTCTTCGTCCGAAGGTTCGGGCGTTACCCCCACAGTGGCAGCAAGCTGCGAAGCCTGTTCTCCCAGCGGGGATATCCCTCATTTCTCATAACCTTTAGAGGCAACCTTCGCCACCCCCAGAAAGCGACATACCGCTTCACCAATCATCCCTACCGATAATGAAGAAATACCTGTTTGTCCTGCTGGCTGCCCTGATGCTGCCCTGTACAGCTCAGGCACAGCAAAAAATAGACGAACGCTATGCCGCCGGTGCCGTGCCGGTGGTCAACGGCTTTGTGGTGTTCGAACAGAACTACACCGTGCCGGGCAAGTCGAAATCCGAAATATGCGAACTGCTCAAGCCCTATGTACAGCAAACGCTGGTCGAAGGTCCCGAACAGCTTCCGCAGGCCCGCATCACGGAATACTCGCCCGATGAAGGCGTGCTCGCCGC
>JBJEAF010000034.1:0-5272 GCA_051868755.1 Alloprevotella sp. | reverse complement strand
AGGCCGGTCTTCTCCGATGCGTTGTTATAGGTGAGGCGATAGAGCTTGTAGCCTGCCTCGGCTATAACGGTTTGAGCCTCATAGGGCGTGGCCACGAGGTGGTTGTAGGCATAGGCCACGGGAGTAAGGGTGTAGTCTTCGTTGGCCTTGGCGTTGACATACTCGCCGTCGGTCTTCAGCAGCACGCCTTCCTCCACAGCCACTTGGCAGTCAGCGCGCTCCGTCAGCGTCATCGTGCGGCCGCTGACGGTGGCATTGTACACCTTGAGCGTCCTGTCGGCCGGTACGGAGAGGGTGATGTCGGAATCCATGTCGCTGTAGGTGGCCCAATAGGTATTGTCTTCCGGCTTCAACGCTGCGCGAACGAGTTTGTAATCGGAGCCGACGGGATAGAGGTCGGTGCCGAGCTGCTGGCCCCATACCTCGTAGTCCTCTGTCTCACTATTATTGGGATGAGTAAGCAGATAAGCCACTTCGCCGTTATGGAACTTATCTGCGGACTTGCCTGCCGTCTGACCGGAAACATCTGCGCCATTGACACCTCCTATAGCGCATTTCTCGTTGTCATAATAATTGTTGGCGATTATACCATTGTAATTATATCCGCAAATACTTCCTGCATGGGATGTGCCTGCCACGCTGCTGGCGGAATAGCAGTTGAGGATGTTTCCCTGCACATTATATCCGCAAATGGAGCCTACGTAGTCCTTGCCCTTGAAGTAAGTGTCCACGATACCAAGGTTCTGTATAGTGCCGTTTCCATACCCCACCACGCCTGTATAGTCCTTATCAGCATCATCGCTGTACAGTCCGCTGATGAGGTGGCCGTTGCCGTCTACGCTACCGTATAAGATACGACTTTGTGTGTCTGTCCGGTAGCCTATACTGGGCCAAGTCCTGAACGTGGCACTGTGGACCGAGAGTGAACCGTCGGGGTTCAGCACGTCTTCGTTGACGGTGATGTCGGCCGTGAGCACTGCGCTTTCGTCGTATTTGTCTTGATAGTAATGATTGACTTGGTCGGCAAACCAGTAGAGTTGGCCGGCGTTCTCGATGGCGTAGTAACCATCATACTCCCGAACCAATTCTTCATGATGCACGCTGCTCACTTTCTGGGCCGGCTGATAACCGTCGCAGGTGGCGCAGAAGCCGTTGCCGTAGTTGTGGTTGGGCGTTTCGGTGAGCACCGTGTTGGCATATTTCTGCTGCTGGCAGTCATCGGGGGCATAGCCGTAATATACCTTCGGCCCGTTGTGAACGGGAAGAGGGTCTGTGCCTATCTGCTGTCCCCAAACCGATCCGTTCGCACCCTTGGAGAGCAGGTAAGCCACCTCGCCGCCAGCGAACAGGGCGGAGGATTTTCCTTCGGCCTTGCCCGCCACGTCGGCACCGTCGATGCCTCCCGCCGTACATTTCCCGTTGTCGTAATAGCAGTTGCTGATGGTGTTGGGTCCCTCGTCGTCGAGTGCCCCGCCGAGCACACCGCCGATATGGTCGCTGCCGCTCACTTGGCCGGTGTTGTAGCAGTTCTTCACGGTGGAGGCGGTGATCAGTCCGCATATTCCGCCGTTATACGTTTGCTCGCCCGTGATTGAGCCGGTGTTGTAGCAGTTGGTGATGGTGCCAATGGCCAGACCGCAAATACCGCCGAGGGATTCTGTGCCGCTGACCCGGCCCGTGTTGTAACAGTTGGTGATGGTGCCGTTTTCGATAAGTCCGCCGCAGATACCGGCGATGTTGTAGGCAGGCGCACCGCTGTGCAAGGCAGTTCCTTTGACGGTGGCTGAGCTGTAGCAGTTGGATATGTGGCCACCCAAGCAAGCACCGCAGATGCCGGCAATCTCTTCACGGCCATGGAAATAGGAGTCCACCACGCCCACATTGGTGACGTTGCCAACCATTTCGCCTGTCGCATTTTGGCCAACAGCCCCGAAGAGCCCTATGAAATAGGTGTCGGGAATGCGGAAGTCGTAATAGAGTCCGCTGACGGTCTTGCCGTTGCCGTCGAAGTGGCCGTGGTATTGCATGGGCTCCAGTGTCTTGTACGACTCGTCGTCATAGTAGCCTATGGGTGTCCATACCCTGAATGTGCTTGCCTCGTCGGAGATGGAGCCGTCGGCCTTCAGCACATTCTTGTTCACCGTGATATTATCGGTGAGCACGGCATAGGCCCCAAGGTCTTGGTACGTGCCGGTCATCGTTCCGTTGGAGAGGGCGGACAACCAGTAGAGCTGGCCTGCATTCTCGATGGCATAGTAGCCATTGTGGGTAGCGTTCAGCTCCGGGTGATGGGTTTCGCTCACCTTCTGGGCCGGTTCGTAAGAGTCGCAGAGCTTACAGAAGCCGTTGTCGTAGTCGTGTCCCGATGTGTTGCAGCGGAAATAATTTGTATAGACCAGCCCTCCTTCCGTGCAGGCGCAATAGACTCTCTTGCCGCCCAACACGGGGTAATCGTCCACACCTATTTCCTGTCCCCAGGGGGTGGGGTCATACACGGCATCCCATGTGTCGCGGGTCTTGGCGAGCAAGTGTGCCACTTCGCCGCTCTGGAACTGGGCCGTGGTCTTGCCTTCTACATTAGCGACTTCGCCCTGGGGGTTACTACCCAAGGCAGTTCCTGTATAAACATTATTGTCGTAATAACAGTTTTTTACTATTTTACTATTTTCATCAAGGTATCCACACACGCCACCCACATACTTTGAACCGCTGACAACATTCGCGCTATAGCAATTTAAGATGGAACCATCTGTGTTATTCTTTCCGCACACACCTCCTACATGACTGACTGCATTCACTTTCCCGGTGTTATAACAGTCTGAAATGACACCTGCATTGTTTCCACACACGCCTCCGACATAATAGGATGTGGGAGCATCAAGAAGCCCCGCGTTATAACAATTTCTTATTATGCCATTTTTTTCATTTATTCCACACACACCTCCACTATTGAGACCGCAGGCGATCGTACTCGTGGAATAGCAGTTGAGAATGGTACCAAAATTATCAGCGCATACAGCACCGATATTTATTTCGCCATTGAAATAAGAATCTATAACACCCAGATCCTTAATGGTGCCATGTGAATAGGAAAACAACCCCATCCCCATAGACATAAATGCTGCTTTGTTGACATATAAGCCGCTAATGGTGTGATTATTTCCATCGAATATGCCATAATAGTAATATTCTAACTGGGTTGCTGATGGGTCAACATTGATGTTACCGAAATAGTTCCAGAGTTTGAAGCTGCTTACGTCGTCAGCAAGCGTTCCGTCGGATTTCAGCACATTCTGGTTCACCGTGATATTGGTCGTAAGCACAGCATTGGCATGTGTGTCTCGGGGCATATATTCCAAATTCCCGCTAACAAGAGCGGCAAACCAGTAGAGCTGGCCGGCGTTTTCAATGGCATAGTAGCCATTGTGGGTCTTATTCAACTCCGAATGGTGCGTACCGGTCACCTTCGCTGCCACTTGACAGCCGCCGCAACGGGTGCAGAAACCATCGGAGTCCAAGGCATGGTTGGGAGTGGCTGTGGCTGCTGCATTGGTATAGACTCGCTCGTCGCACGTCCCGGAGAGATAGCCAAAATTCACCTTGGGACCTCCGATGACGGGATAGTTGTCAGTGCCCAAAGTCTGCCCCCAGACTTCTCTTGACTGGTTGCCCTGCAAAACCATCGCCATCTCGCCGCTCTGGAACTGGGCGGAGCTCTTTCCCACTGCCTGGTCTGCTACATCCGCACGGTTTATTCCTCCGACCGAACATTTCTCGCTGTCATAATAGCAGTTGGTGATGGTGCCCGTATTGTTGCCGCACACACTGCCGGAATTGTTCTCATGGGCGTGTTCGATATTGCCGGCGTGATAGCAGTTGGAGATGGTGCCGCTGTAGTTATAGCCACACACGCCGCCTACATTCGGCTCCCAATCATAGATGGTGCCGATGTGGTAACAGTTGGTGATGGTGGAGTTCTCGTAGTTCACTCCGCACACGCCGCCTACATTGATGTCGGCTCCATAAAGGTAGGACTGGCCATAGCAGTGCGTGATATAGCCTTGATTGTACCCGCAGATGCTGCCGAGATACCTGTCGGCATGGAAATAGCTGTCGACGATGCCCACCTGCTGTATCGTGCCGCTGGAGATGCCGAACAAGCCCACGTAGTATTTGTCCGCGTCTTCAAAATACAGCCCGCTGATGGTTTTTCCGTTCCCTTCGAACAGGCCGGTGTAAACAACGGGTTGTGAAATCACCTCATTGTAGCCGATGGGCACCCAAGCGGTGAAGCTGCTCGTTTTGTCGGAATTGATGGTGCCGTCGGACTTCAGCACACCGGAGTTCACGGTGATGTCCGCCATGAGCTTGGCGCAAGCCCCCGTGTTCTGGGCCGTGCCGTCGGTCAATGTACCGTTCACCAGCGCGGCAAACCAGTACAGCTCGGCGGCGGTAGAGATTTGGTAAGGATTACTTTTTGACCCGTCGCCATTGGCCGGCTTCGACGGAGTGATGGCTGCCCATGATACCACAGGCAGCATCAGCATCACGACACAGGTCATGAAGGACAGAAGATGTTTTTTCATAGCTATCTGTTGGATATGAATGATTGAGTCTTTGAGGATGAGTTGAATCGTTGGGCAAAGTTACAAAAACGCTCATTTCATGAAAGCACTTGTACGATTAGGCAAATGATTTTGACGTTTAGGCAAAATTATCACCACTTTTTTTCGAGAAAGTACCAGAAAGCGCATCCTATAGTTTCATGTATTCAAGGCATGGGCAGAAAGACCAGCAGCCCATAGCCCAGGGCAACGCCATAGTTGACAAGCGTTCAAGGCACGGGCGGAAGGCCCAAAAGCACACAGCACAGGGCAACACCATGGTTGAAAAGCGTTCAAGGCACGGGCTGAAAGCCCAAAAGCGCACAGCCCAGGACACGTCATGGTTGACAAGCGTTCAAGGTACGGGCTGAAAGCCCAAAAGCGAACAGCCCAGGGCACGTCATGGTTGACAAGCGTTCAAGGTACGGGCTGAAAGCCCAAAAGCGAACAGCCCAGGGCACGTCATGGTTGACAAGCGTTCAAGGTACGGGCTGAAAGCCCATAAGCACATAGCCCAGGGCATCGCCCTGGGTTGGTTGACCGCCGCAAATGCGCCCTGCAAGGGCAAAAGCGTGTAGAATCATAGCCCTGTTTGCTTACGCTTTTGCCCTTTCAGGGCGCACTTCATCGCCTTGTTCAACCCAGGGCGATGCCCTGGGCTAAGCGCT
>JBJEAF010000033.1:0-5387 GCA_051868755.1 Alloprevotella sp. | reverse complement strand
GGGTTGAAGGGTTTTTCGACTTTAAAAAAGCGTATAATAAGAGGAGTATAGCGGGCCTTTGCCACGCCCTCCCAGTGCACCGTCGCCTCTTAGCCGCAGTTATTGTTATTTGGGGCTGCGCTTCATTCCATAATCACTTACTTTACATAAGGTAGGCTGCGTTCGGCAAAGCTCAAGCTTGCTTGGCTCTGTGCTCACTTACACAATTATTCATTATTCATTCTGAAATTATTCATTAAACTTTCTGCGAGAGCCCCATAATCAGATAAAAAAACGTACTTTTGCGGCCAACAAATAAACAGAAGTAACTATGCTTACGATCAAACAAATTACAGACGACAAAGAAGCGGTCATCCGCGGTTTGGAGAAAAAACACTTTCAGGGAGCACGTGAGGCCATTGACCAGGTGCTCGCTGTCGACAATAAGCGCAAGGAGGCACAAGCCCAACTCGACTCCTTCAATGCACAGGTCAATGTACTGTCAAAGCGCATCGGCGCGTTGATGAAGGAAGGCAAGAAGGACGAAGCCGAAGAAGCCCGCCGGCAGGTGGCCGAATGCAAGCAGCAGAGCCGCCAGCTGGAGGAGCAGATGAAGCAGGCCGAGGAAGAAAAGCGCAACCTGCTGTGTGCCATTCCGAATGTGCCTTACGACCTTGTGCCCGAAGGCAAGTCGGCCGAGGACAATCTGGTGGTCAAGACAGGAGGCCACGACACGCAGCTGCCAGAGAACGCGCTGCCTCATTGGGAACTGGCCAAGAAGTACAACCTCATCGACTTCGACCTGGGCGTGAAGATTACCGGAGCCGGTTTCCCCGTGTATATCGGTCAGGGTGCCCGTCTGCAACGTGCCCTCATCAACTTCTTCCTCGATGAGGCCCGCAAGGCCGGCTATACCGAAATTATGCCGCCTACCGTGGTGAACCAGGCTTCGGGTTACGGCACGGGACAGCTGCCCGACAAGGAAGGACAGATGTACCACTGCGAGCTCGACGACCTCTACCTGATTCCGACAGCCGAAGTCCCCGTCACCAATATCTACCGCAACGTCATCCTCTCCGAGGACCAGCTGCCCGTCAAGAATTGCGCTTATACGCAGTGCTTCCGCCGTGAAGCCGGCAGCTATGGCAAAGACGTGCGCGGCCTGAACCGCCTGCATGAGTTCTCGAAGATAGAAATCGTGCGCATCGACAAGCCCGAACATTCCGCCCAGTCCCATCAGGAGATGCTCGACCATGTGGAAGGACTGCTCCAGAAGCTTGAGCTGCCCTACCGCATCCTGCGCCTTTGCGGCGGCGACATGAGCTTTACGGCCGCCATCTGCTACGACTTCGAAGTGTACAGCGAAGCCCAGAAGCGGTGGTTGGAGGTAAGTTCGGTGTCAAACTTCGACACCTACCAGGCTAACCGCCTGCAGTGCCGTTACCGTGGCAGCGACAAGAAGATCAACCTGTGTCACACGCTGAACGGTTCGGCCTTGGCCTTGCCCCGCATCGTGGCAGCACTGCTTGAGGACTTCCAGACCCCCGAAGGCATTCGCATCCCCAAGGCCCTGCAGCCGTATATGGGTTGCGAAATGATCACGAACGACTAAGCCCATGCGCCTGCTCGCAATTGACTACGGCAAGAAACGCACGGGTATCGCAGTGACCGACCCTTCGCAAATCATTGCACAAGGACTCACGACGGTCGACACGTCGCAGCTCATGGCATTCCTGAAGGATTATGTTCGGCGCGAACCCGTTGAACGCTTTGTGCTGGGCTTGCCCATGCAGCCCAACGGTCAGGCCTCCGAGAATCTGGCAAGGGTGCAGACCTTTGCCCGGAAGCTGCAGAAGGCATTGCCCGACATTCCTGTCGACTTCTACGACGAACGCTACACTTCGGTGTTGGCCCATCAGGCCATTCTGCAGAGTGGAGTAGGGAAGAAGCGCCGGCAGCAGGACAAGGGGCTGGTCGACGAAATCAGTGCCTGCATCATTCTGCAGTCCTACATGGAAAGCCGCTGAGGCTGCTGCGTTTGGTCCGTACAAGTAAAAAAACAGCAGGAAAGTGCCACCGGCTGAGGCTGAGGCGCTTTCCTGCTCATTCCTTTTCGAGTCTTGAATTTCTGTAACCCCACATTCTATTTACATGATACTTCCCATCTACACCTACGGCATGCCCGTGTTGCGCAAGGAATGCGTTGACATCACTCCCGACTATCCTGGCCTGGAGCAGCTCATTGCCGACATGTATGAAACGATGTACCACAGCGATGGCGTAGGCTTGGCTGCGCCCCAGATCGGCAAGTCCATCCGACTGGTAGTCATTACGCTCGATGTACTGAAGGACGATTATCCTGAATACGAAGGCTTCAACAAGTGTTACATCAATCCGCACATCATTGAATACGATGACACCGAAACCGAAAGCATGGATGAGGGCTGCCTGAGCCTTCCCGGCATTCATGAACCTGTGCGCCGTCCCACCCGCATCCGTGTGCAGTATATGGACGAACAGTTCAATCCCCACGATGAGTGGGTCGACGGTTATCTGGCCCGTGTCATGCAGCACGAGTTTGACCACCTCGATGCCCATCTCTTTGTCGACCGCATCACGCCGTTGCGCAAGCAAATGGTGCGCAGCAAGCTCGGACAGCTGCTGAAGGGCAAGTTCCGTTGCGCCTACAAGGTGAAGTGCCCCAAATAAACCCATTGTAACGCCTGCTGTCATATAGCGCATGAGCAGATTGCATTCCAGTTTTTCGACAGACCGGCTGTACGTGCGGCTGGTCTGTTTGTTAGCCTGTGTCCGATGTTTGGACCGCCTGCTGCCGGTCAAAGGTCCGATGCGGGCCATTGCCCCGTGTGTGCTTTCGCGTGGGGCAGTTCACCTGTGTGCGCTGCTTTTTATGTGCGGACTGGGATGCAGGCAGCAGGCAAAGGCGCAGATAGACACCGAAACCGTCACACTCATGGGTCGCAACGCCCTCAGTGTCGATGACTACCTCACAGCCATCCGCTATTTCAACCAGGTCATTGAGGCCAAACCCTTTCTGGCCCGCCCTTACTATTACCGCGCCTATGCCAAGTTTACGCTCGAAGACTACAGCGGTGCCGAAGCCGACTGCACGCGCAGCATCTCGCTGAACCCCTATATTATAGATGTGTACCAGCTGCGGGGCCTGTGTCGCATACACAACGAAGACTATCAGGGCGCAGTCGATGACTATACACGTACCCTCAACGAACTGCCCGACGAGCAGGGCGTGCGCTACAACCGTGCCCTATGCCTCTTGCAGCTCAAGGACTATGCCCGGGCCGACAGCGACCTGAACTACCTGCTCACGCGTTGGCCGGGTTATACCCGTACCTATATGGTCAAGGCACAGGCCGCTTTCGAACAAGCCGACACCTTGGGCGGTTTGCAGTGGATAGACCAACTGCTGGCCAAGAGTCCCGCAGAGCCTTCGGCCTGGCGTTTCAAAGGTCAATACGCCCTCTCCAAGCGTGAATTTGCCTTGGCCGACTCCTGTCTGTCGCGGGCCATAGCGTTGCAGCCCGATGATTACGAACTGTATGTGTCGCGTGCCCAGGCCCGCCATGAGCTGGGCAAGTTCGCCCTGGCCCTCGACGATTACGACCAAACCATCCGGTTAGTGCCCGAACATTTTGTGGCACATTACAACCGCGGCCTGCTGCGCACCTTTGTCGGTGACCTGAACCGGGCCATCGAAGACTTCGATTTTATCATTCAGATAGAGCCCGACAACACGTTGGCACTTTACAACCGTGCCCAGCTGCGTGCACAAGTAGGCGACTTCAAGGGAGCCATAGCCGACTACTCCCGGCTGATCAAGGCATATCCGCAATTCTACTATGGCTATCTGGCCCGTGCGGAGTGTCGGCGCAAGATAGGCGATGTGTCGGGAGCCTTGGCCGACGAATCCTATGTGGCCAAGCACAATCTCGACATAGCCTTTGGCAAAGTGCGCAAAAACACTGCGCGCAAAGTACGTTTGCGTTCGGAACATGAGCTGGACCGCTACCACGAGCTGGTGCAGGAAGACCCCGACACCACGCGCAATCTGTTTGGCAAGCTCTATGGCAAGGTACAGAACGAGCGGGTCAATGCCGACCTGCTGCCTATGTATGCCCCGGCATTCCGTCCAGCCTACACACATGGCTACCATGCCATCGGTTTCCTGCCCGAACTGGCTGCGCTGAAACCGTTAAATTCCGCCACGCGCCAGTATTGTCTTACTGCCGAGTCGGACGCTTCGGCGGCGCAGGATGCCGAAGCCGACCGCGAGAGGATAGCACCGTTGCTCTCCAGCCTGCCCCAAGCGCTCCAGTCGTTGGTGCAGTCCTCTGTCCATGCAGCGCGTTACGACTACACCTCAGCCCTCGATGAGGCCAATCAGGCAGTCAATGCCGATTCGCTGTCAGTCGTGGCACGTCTGCAAAGGGCTTACGTGCTCACCCGCAGCGCAGAGGCCCAAACGCTCGAAGCCGCCGATGCGCGTGCCCGCAAGGCATTGGCAGCAGCCGACTTGGCCCAGGCGGCTGTATTGTCGCCGCAAAACGCCTATGTAGCCTACAACCAAGGTTGTCTGTTAGCTGCCCAAAGTGCCTGGCAGGCAGCCATGGAGTCCTTCAGCCGTGCGTTGGAGTTAGACGCTCAGTTGGCCGAAGCCTATTACAACCGTGCCTTGCTCTATGCCCGTTTGGGCGACAAGGAGCGCAGCAGGCAGGATTTCAGCAAGGCCGGACAATTGGGGCTGTACAAGGCTTATGCCCAGATCAAGGCATTGAAGTGACGGGGGGAATGGGCCTCGTAATAGGGTGAGGGGAAGAAATGGTAAGCCATATCCCTGAGAGAGGTGTGTGGCATATAGAATAAGGTGTATCTTTTCAGGTTTCGCAAGTCGCTGCCGTTAGTTGCCAAGCGTTTAAGGCACGGGCTGAAAGCCCAACAAGCGCATAGCCCAGGGCAGCGCCCTGGGTAGGTTAACCGCCGCAAATGCGCCCTGCAAGGGCAAAAGCGTAGAATAACACGTTGTTTACTTACGCTTTTGCCCTTGCAGGGCGAACTTTATCACCTTATTCTACCCAGGGCGATGCCCTGGGCTATGCGCTTGTTGGGCTTTCAGCCCGTGCCTTGAACCCTTGTTAACTATCTGCAACTACTTGCGAAACTAGAATGTATCTTCTGTCGCTGAAGAAATTTTTTCATTTGTTTGTCCTCGTGAATAGCAAGTCTATTCACGAGGACAAACTTTTTTGCGGGCTGTTGTGAAGCCAATGGATGCGGTATTTGTTGTGCAAAAATGCTTATTCTCTTGTCTATTCTATTGGCGAGAGAAATACCAGAGCATTGTAACTTTCCTTATTATCAGCGAGAAAAGA
>JBJEAF010000032.1:0-5396 GCA_051868755.1 Alloprevotella sp. | reverse complement strand
CAGTGTTTCGTTACAAGTGCCTGAATGCCGCTTTGCGGGTATCGGGAACGCAGCCCTTAGCTGCTTAGCCACCATTGGCAGCGCAGCCACTCAGTACAGTCTGAACATGCGTTCCATCATCTGCCATTTCTCATCGCTGCGTGCATTTTCGGCGCAGCCTTGGAACTTGGCCACAAAAGCTTCCCATTCTGCCTGGCGGGGTAGGGTAGCCAAGCGCGCCATGGCTTCCTCCCAGCCGAAGTCGGCTGGCGTGTCAACTATCATGACCAACGTAGTGCCGAGGATGTAGATTTCCATTTCCAGAATACCCACTTCGCGGATGCCGTCGCGCACCTCCTTCCATTGGTATTCCTCGCTATGCCATTTGCGGTAGAGCGCAATCAGTTCGGGGTCGTCTGCCAGTTGCAGCGTTTGCACGTAACGTTTGGTGCGCATACCGTGCGCTTGTTGAATGTATCCTTCTTTCATAGCAGTAGGGGAGTTGTTGACAGATGGCTATAGCCCTCTATCGCTAAGCTAAAATCCATAAATCAGCGGGAGGGCCAGCACCATAACGGCACCGATGGCCACTTGCAGGGGCAGGCCTACGCGCAGGTAGTCGATAGGCTTGTAGCCTCCGGCCGACATGACCAGCGCATTGGGCGGTGTAGAGAAGGGTGAGGCGAAGCACATGCTGGCGGCAACCGTCACGGCCAAAATCATGGGCACGGCACTCACGCCTACACCATGCGCCGCCGACAAGGCAATCGGAGTCATCAGCACCGCTGTCACCGTGTTGGAGATGAAGAACGTGAGCAGCGAAGTGGCCACGTAGATAGCTGCCAGCAGTGCGTAAGGCCCCCAGTCACCCACCGAATGCACCAAAGCAGTGGAGAGCCAGGCCGAGGCCCCCGTCTTCTCCAATGCCGTTGACATAGGCAGCATGGCGCCGAACAGCATGATGCTTTCCCAGTTGATGGTTTTATAGGCTCCCTCGACACCGCGCACGCAGCCCGTGAAAATCATGGCCACAGCCGCCAGCATGACTGCCGTGACCGGCGCAATGGGAATCACGTCGATAGCCATGGTCAGCACCATGAGCACCATGATCAGCGCGGCAACCGGTGCTTTATAGTCGAGTGTCACCTTCGCCGCCTGTTCCTGCGGCTGGCCGATGACGACCCATTCCTGTCCGTCCAGCTTGTTCAGTCGGGCAATGTGTTCCCATTGTCCCTGCACCAGCACGATGTCCGAAGCCTGCATGGGCTGACGCTTCAGGTCCTCTAACAGATACACGTCGTGGCGTTTGATGCCCAGCACGTTCAGTCCATACATTGTGCGGAAGTCCGCCTCCTCTACCGTTTGCCCTACCAACGATGACGACGGCATCAGCAGAATCTCCGCCATCCCTACATCGTAGAAGTTCAGTTGGGGGCCCTTCCCCGTTTCCTGCGGCAGCAGTTCCAGTCCGCATTGTTCAGCGAGCCATTCCACCTTTTCCGTTTCGCCTGACAGCAGCAACAAGTCGCCGCTTTGCAGTGCCACATCGGCCAAGGCGAATTGCTCCACTTTTCTGATGCTCATGCCCTGCGAGCCGCTGCGCCTGATTTCAAACACCGTTACGCCAAAGCGGCCATGTATGTCAAGCTGCTTCAGCGTTTGTCCTGCCACAGGCGAACCCTCCTTGACCAAAGCCTGCGCCAGTCCTTGCGTCAGTTTGTACTCGTCAGAAAGCTGTTGCAGCGATTTGCCCTTGCGCGAATGTTCCGTTGTTTTGCGCTCCTTCAGGAAACGGCGGGTCAGCGGAATCAGCACCAATGTGCCTACTCCCACGCAGATAATGCCGATGGGAGTGAACGAAAAGAACTTCAGCGGTTCGTAGCCGGCAGCGACCAAGGCATCGCGTGCAATCAGGTTGGGTGGCGTACCAATCAGTGTCAGCATACCGCCCATGCTGCCTGCAAAGGCCAACGGCATGAGCAGCCGTGCCGACGACAGATTCGCACCGCGTGCCAAGCTCACCACGATGGGTAGCATCAGGGCCACTGTGCCCGTATTGCTCACAAAGGCACCGACAAAAGAAGTGGTGAGCATGAGCAGCACAAAGAGTCGTGTCTCGTTGTTGCCTGCCAGTCCCAGGATGCCTGTGCCCAGCTTCTTGGCCAGTCCTGTGCCGAATATGCCGCCGCCCACCACAAACAGACCGAGCATCATGGCCACGATAGGATTGGCAAAGCCGGCCAGAGCCTCTTCGGGAGTCAATATACCTGCCAGCACAAGGGCCAGTGTGGCACACACGGCCACCAGGTCAGAGCGAATGCGTCCAGACACAAACAGTGCGGCAGCTGCCGCCAGAACCAATAGGGTGATGAGCATAGGCGATAGGTGTGATTGGGGGATTTGAGAATAGGGTGTGGCAGGCACAGCCCTCAGGGTTCATTGAAGATAGGGCCATCCGGCAACCAGCCGTGAGCAAAGATAACACAAGGAATGCAGGCAGCGAACAGAAAATACAACACTTGTAGTTTTTTAATGAGTATATACAGGCTCATGTGCTTCTGCAAGCAACCATGCAGTGTTGGCAAAAGTCATCCAGCCCGCTATTTGAAGGGTTGTCTATGCAGTATATGAAGATAAATTAGCATCTTTGCACCCACCGTCCCACCGTATCGGGGCAGGCTAATGGGTGAAGTGTTGACAGCGCATAGCATGAGGAACCATGATAAATCTGATTGTTGAGAATACCGACCGTTTCATGAATGCAGTGCCTAAAGCGAAGCGGAAAAAGTATGGCCAGTTCTTTACGAATGTGGCCACGGCTCAGTATATGGCTTCACTCTTTGATTTTGACCTGACGAAACCGCATATAGAGCTGTTGGATGCCGGAGCTGGAACAGGAATCTTGTCGGCAGCGGTTGTTCAAAAGCTTCAAGCGGCAGGTTACACGGGACAAATCCATATCACATGCTACGAGACAGACAACCTCGTTCTGCCCCTGCTGCAAGAAAATCTGGACATTCTCAGAACTAAGGCCCATGTGTCGTTCACGGTCAGAAATGATAATTACATTACCTCGCAATCTTTCTGCAAGCCGACACTGTTCGGCGAAGAAGAAGGCATCTATGACTATGTGATAGGCAATCCTCCTTACCTCAAAATACCCAAAGATGCCGCTGAGGCAAGGTCCATGTCTCCAGTGTGCCATGGCGCGCCAAACCTCTACTTCCTGTTTTGGGCCATGGGCATTTATAATCTCAAGCAGGCTCAAGAACTTGTTTACATCGTGCCAAGGTCGTGGACCTCGGGGGCATATTTCAAGAAGTTCAGGGAATACCTATTCAACCATTGTGTCCTGACAGACATTCATTTGTTTGAAAGCCGTGACAAAGTGTTTGACGGAGAGTCTGTGCTGCAGGAAACCATCATCGTAAAGGTGCGGAAAACCACCCAACGCCCTGCATTCATCCGTATAACCACATCTGCCACATCCGATTTCTCAGATGTCAAAAGCTTTACTGCGTCCTACGACACTGTGGTGGCGAAGAACCAATTCGTGTATTTGGTGACCGATGAGCAAGATGCTGCAGTGCTTCAACAGGTCAACCACTTTCGCAAAACCCTGCCAGAGATAGACTTGAAAATGCAGACAGGAATCATTGTCGATTTCAGAACAAAAGAGGTGTTGCGGAATGAACTGGAAGAAGGTTCTTACCCCTTGCTTTACTCCCAACACATCAAAGGCGGCAGGGTGGTGTGGCCTCAGGGAAAAGAAGGAGAAGTCATCAAGACAGACCGAGAAGGCTATTTGCAGAAAAACAGCGACTATCTGTTGGTGAAGCGTTTTACTTCCAAGGAAGAAGAACGCAGATTGCAATGCGGCATATTCCTCAAACAGAAATATGCGCAGTTTGAGTATATCAGCACGCAAAACAAGGTGAACTTCATCAAGTGCAACTCGCCTTGCATCACCTATGGCTTGTTCGTGTTGCTGAATTCCACGCTGTATGACTGCTACTACAGGATATTGAACGGGTCCACTCAGGTCAATTCCACTGAAATCAACCAAATGCCGATACCAGAGCGGGCTATCATAGAAGAAATGGGCCGGGAGCTGATGCACAAGGAATTGTCTGTGGAGAACTGTAATGAAATATTAGGAAAATGGATAAGTTAGAATCAATCAGGAGACTATTGGAACAGATAAACATGCCGGTAAGACAGCAGAGTACCCTTTGCTGTTTGTCCTTGTTGGCAATGACAAACTTGTCTAAGAACATGCCATGGCGCGAGGCATCGAACGAGTGGATGAGGATTCATGACATCATCACATTTATTCGTGATAAATATGGTGTTGGCTATGCGGAAAATTCCAGAGAAACCATACGCAAGCAGGTCATGCACCCTTTCAGAACGGCCGCTTTGATTGAAGACAACGGAATGGCGACTAACAGCCCCAATTACCGCTATCGTATTACAGATGAGTTTCTGACGGTTGTGAAGAATATAGGGAAAAGAGATAACGCTTCGTTGGCTTGTTTCTTGTCTAATCATGTTTAGCCTGACAGATTTATATGCTTCTAAGAAAAGGAAACAGAAGATGCCTGTTAGGATAAACAACCAGGATTTCACATTTAGTCCCGGCAAGCACAATCAACTGCAGAAAGCCATTATCGAAGAGTTTGCGCCTCGATTTGCCCCTTGTTCTGAATGCCTGTATGTGGGCGACACTATACAGAAAGATATGGTGAAGAACGTTGAACGGCTCTCCCAATTAGGGCTTGAAATCACACTTCATGACAAAATGCCCGATATAATCCTCTATCGGCCTGACAAGCATTGGATATATTTTGTGGAAGCGGTGACCTCCGTTGGGCCGATGAATCCTAAGCGAATCATGGAAATAGAAACGATGACGAGCCATGTGTCTGCAGGTAAAATCTATGTCACGGCATTTCTTGACTTTGCCACATACAAGAAATTCTCCGAACAGCTGGCATGGGAAACAGAGGTGTGGATTGCAGACATGCCCGACCATATGATTCACCTAAACGGTGATAAATTTTTGGGACCTCAACAGAAATGACAAAGTGGGTTACTGCTGGCTAACAAACTTGCAAGGCACTTAGATAAGGTGCAAAGATTGTGTAAGTGAGCGCAGAGCCAAGCAAGCTTGAGCTTTGCCGAACGCAGCCTACCTTATGTAAAGGGAAACCGGGGATAAGAGGAGATGGTGCACTGGGAGGGCGTGGCAAAGGCCCGCCCGTTGTCAAACAATGAAAACAAGCGGGCTAACGCCCGCTCTCTTTTTATTTGGCGGGCCTTTGCCCGCCCTCCCAGCCTTTAGCGCTTCAAGCCGGCAGTTGTCAAGCCAATCTGAGGCGACGGTGCACTGGGAGGGCGTGGTAAAGACCCGCTAT
>JBJEAF010000031.1:0-5439 GCA_051868755.1 Alloprevotella sp. | reverse complement strand
GATTCAAACCGGGATGTAGCGCTAACGGCTGGGAGGGCGGGCAAAGGCCCGCCAGGAATATATTTAAGCGGGCTTTTGCTCGCCCTCCCAGTGCACCGTCGCCTCAAGTATGCTTGACAACGGGCGGGCTGGAAGCCACGCCCTCCCAGTGCACCGTCGCCTCTTAGCCGCAGTTGTTGTTATTTGGGGCAGCGCTCCATTTACTTTAATCCGTTACTTTACATAAGATTGGCTGCGCTCGGCATAGCTTGGGGCAAGCTTGGCTCTGCACTCACTTGCACAATCTTTATAACCCCATAACCTGATAACCGGGTTACGAAGTAACTTTATAACCTCATAACCTTATTCCTTATAGCCCAAAAGGAAGAACCACATAACCAATGGAAACCCTTATTCACCGTACCTCTGTTGCGTTTCCACTTCCTTCACGTTAACCTGCCGCTTGCTGCGGAAGTGGTAGCCCAGACGCAAGCCGAATTCGAACTGCGGATTGCGGCTCTTGTAGGTCAGCCGATAGCCCGAAGCCGTACGGGTGTCGGTGCGTGCGGGGGTGGCATAGTTCAGGTCGGCCGAGACGGTGAAATTTCCTTTGATGTTGATGAAGTAGTTGAGGTTGATGCGCTCCACATGGCGGTGCGTGCTGTTATACTCCCTGTGGGTAGGCGTACACGACACACCCAGTGCGAAGCTCCAGGGACGTTGGAAGGCTGTGGTAGCCCGCAGGCCGAAGTAGGACGATGCCGCCCAACCGTTGTAGTTGATGCCGCTCACCTCCTGCTTCTCGCGGCGCAGCTTGGCCTGTACATCGGCAGACAGCCAGATGCTGCTCGCCACGAGCGACCTGTAAGTGCCCATAAGCGCAAAGGCCCATTCGCCCGAGATGTTACGCGGTTGCACATAGTACACATTCTCCAGCGAAGGGTCGGCAAAGGTCTGGTAGACCATGTCGTCCTCCGTCTTCTGTACCTCGCCCGTCAGGCTCAGCTTCCCTTGCAGGTGCATGAGCTGCATCCGCAGGTTGTGTTCGACCTTGGCCTTGAGGTTGGGGTTGCCCATGGTGTAGTGGTTGGCATCGCTCCACACCTTCTTCTGCGAGATGGCCACATAGGGCACGTTGCCCAGCTCGCGGTAGTAGGCCAGCTCGAAGGAGTTCTCTTGTGTGTCGTCGAGCACGAACTTCAGGCTGGCGCGCGGGTTGAAGGCCCACTGCGTGTAGTGCGTGGTGTCGATGACGGTGCGGTAGCGTGAGTCGAGCGTACGCACATTGAAGCCGGCCGAGTAGTACGTGCGGCGGTGCGACCCCAGCAGATAGGCGGCCGAATAGTGGGTGAGCACTTGGGTGGTGCTCGGCTCTATCTGCGTGCCGAGCGCAGGGGCTTCGCCCTGTTCCAACCAGAGGGGACGGTAGGAATTGTCAACCCACTGGATGGCATCGCTCAGACGCAGGGTCAGGGCCTTTGACAACGGCAGGTGCAGGCGCATGGTGTTCTTCACCATGTCGTTGGCGAAGCGGTAGCGGAAGGCCGTGTGGCCCGTGTCGGCGCGGGCCACCGTGCCGCTGTAGGCATCGTGGTGCGTCGTCTCCCGCGAGGTCAGGTAGTCGAAGGCCATGTCGAAGCGGCTGTTCCGCTTGCCCCATTCCGTATAGAAGGTGGCCGTCAGCTGGTGTTGCGGGTTGCGCCGGCTGAGCGTGTAGCGGTCGTAGGTGTCTCTGGGCGAGTTGTCGATGCGGTAGCCGGGCTTCGAGTAGTCGTAAATGAAGTTGTAACCCAAGCCCACATTGGTCTTGCGGTTAAACTCGTAGACCGTCGAGAGCTGGTGGTTCAGGCGGTGGTTTTGCCGCTGTTCGCGGGTCCGGTTCTCTTCCTTCCGGGCGAAAGACGGATGTTCCTGGGTGTCGGTGCTCTTGTTCACACTGCCGTCATAGTTGTACAGAGCCACGTTCTTGACGTTCCATTTCCCGTCGTTCGACTTCCACCAGAAGAACTCTTGGAAGCGGTCCTTCCCCTTGTCGCCGCTTTGTGCAAGGGGCAGGTTGTAGTTGTTGATGAAACTTCCGTAGTAGCCTCCCCGTTCCAGTTTGCCCAGTTTGATGCGCAAGGTGGCCGAGCGGTCTTTATCGGTGATTTCGCCGCCCTCCCAAAAGTCCACTTCTGCCGTTTGGAGCATGTCGGCAGTGATGGCCCGCAGCTCTTCGATGCTGATAATGCGCTGGCCGTTGACATATATCTCCGTGAAAGGCCTTCCGTTGATGGTCAGTCCGTATTCTCCCTTCCCGTCCCGCATCACGCCGGGAAGCAGGGCCAGCACGTCGAAGGCTCCATGTTGGCCCAGGTTCTTCTTGAAGCGGCTCATGTCGTAGGTGTAGCCGGAAGGTGTGGGAGTGAAATAGCGTGCGCGCACCTCTGCCTCGCCCAGTTGCTGCTCGTTGGGCATGATGGCGATCTCCTTGGGGAACTGTGTCAGGTCTACGTCCAATACGACGCTTTTATATCCCAACAGCGAGGGCACCACCCCCAGCGTCGCATACATTTCTTTGTGGTTTCCCAAGTGCAGGACGAACTTGCCGTGCTTGTCGGCAATGGTCTTCGCGATATAATAGGTGCGTGTTGTGTCAACCAGTGTGATGGCTGCAAAGGCTGCAGCCGTGCTGTCATCAGGGCAGACCACGCGGCCCCGAATCACCTGCGCCCGAAGTGAGGCAACCGTGAAGCACAGCAGAAGGAGAAGGGTTAGTAAGTGTTTGGGCATGATAGAGATGTGTTGTTGGGTTATTCTTCTGGATATGATATAACTCCTTTAGGGTTTCTGGGAAGACGACAAACTGTAGACTCTTCCACTATAAACTTTTTCTCCCACCAAGTTTCATTCCGTCGGAGCTTGCCAGAACCACGCTTCGTCGGACAGTGCGGGCTGGTTGGGGGCTTCGCAGCCTTCGGGAGCAAGGGTGTAGTAGCCGTTGGGATTCGTGTCGGGAGCCTCCACGCCGAAGCGGTTGTGCAGGTATGCGCTGAGGTAGTAGAGGTTCTTGGCCATGTAGTTCTCCAAATAGCCCTCCTTGGTCTGCCGGCTCTGGTGGTTCCAGTTGGCATCCTCGTTGAGCACCAACGGCCTGCCGTCGATGAGCCGCTGCCTTACCTCACCGGGATGCAGCAGCAGTCCGTGCTCATCGGTCACAAAGGCAGCAAACGAGGGGTCCATCCACACCCATTTCTGGAGGTCACGGCTCCACACCATGGTGATGACGTGACAGTCGGGGTCGGTGCGGTATCGCCGGGGCTGACAGGTAAGTGCCCGCGCCGGCCACCCCATGGCCAGATACATCTCAGAGAGCACAAGGGCCAGTCCGCGGCAGTTGAGTCCGCGCTCCTGGGCCTTGCAGGCTTGGTGGAGGTCTATGGCGTTGCGCGGAGTCCGGCTGGGAAATCCGCCCGAGCCGTCGTGTGGTATCTCGTCGTGCAGCCAGTACATGATGCGCTTCATCTGCGAAATCTCATCGCCACAACCCGCTATGCTGTCGAGACGGAAGTACTCGCGCACACGCCGCAGGTCGGGGTCGGAAGGCGGAGCATAGGTGAAGGACGGGGCATCGCGGAGAGGTTCGGCGGCATAGGCCGGAGCTTGGCGCAGGATGTTCAGGTAGTCGTAGTCCCGCTTCCACGTTTCCTCCATCTGCCCGAGCAGCCGAGAGAAGCCGGCATGGTCGTGCAGGAGGTTGAGGTCGCTGTCCTTCCGGGCATGACGGTAGTTGGCATAGCCCTGCTCCACTGCCTTTCCGAGCACAGCCAGGGCCTCCTCCTTCAATCCCTTCAGGGCCAGAATGCAGGCCAGGTTGTAGGCTATACTGCCGCCGGAGAGCAGTTCGCTGACCCATTCGTTCTTCAGGTGGGACGGTTCGAGATAACGGCCCGCCGCTTGCAGCAAGTCCCGCGCACGGTCGGAGGAGATGTGGTCAATCGTGTGGCGGTAAGGGATGAAATCCTCATTGCTGCTCTCCATCACACAGCCCGTCACACGACACCGCTCCATGAGCGGACAGTCCTCGACGGAGCCGAAACCCAGAGGGAGGCAGATGCCCGAGAAGAGGATTTCGCGGAGCTGCGGACAATGGGAGGCGATGGGCTGGCCTCCTGTGGTGAGCACTACGCCGCTGAACTCGATGCGGCGCAGACGGGGACAGGCATGGCAGAACCAGCCGTCAGCGTGCAGGAGTGCGCCGTCGATGACGATTTCCTCCAATCCCGTGACCTCCTCGAATACATGGTAGGGCAGGTATTCCACATCGTGCAAGCGGAGACTGCGCAGGTTGCCGCAGTCGCGGAAGCAGTTCTGGCCCAGTTCCACCAAGTGTTGCGGCATCGCCACCTCTTCGAGCCGTTCGCAATGGTTGAACGCCCAGTCCATGACTACGCTCTCTTCCGGGAGGCGGATGCAGCGCAGGGCGGAGTGCTCAAAAGCTCCCGTGCCGAGGGTGTCTATGCGCGCGGGCAGGATGACCTGCTCTATCTGACATTCGCGAAAGACAAAAGGCGGGAGTGTGAGAGAACCGCCTTGTACCTGCTGCGGCCCGTCCTTGTCGATGTAGGCTTCACCCCCAGGGACAAAGGTGGCACGGCTCAGGTCGAGTGTGCGCAGGCGGCCTGCCGTGGGCTGTCTGTGGTAGTCGCTGCCAGCCATTTCGCGCAGGAAGCGGAGGTCCGTGCCGTTGAGCCGGCCTTCAACGCACAGGTTCGTCACCTTGTATTTCTGCTGCTCACCGATGAGCACAGGGAGCATGCCGGGAGTCGGCACAGTGACACTGCGCTTCTTGGCCGTCAGGCTTGCCGGACAGAAAAGGAGGAGGAGAAGAAAAAGTTTCGCGAAATCGGCTGCGCAGAGCCAGAGGCCCGCACGCTTCTTCGCGACGCAGGCATAAGAGTCAGGATGCATGTGTATCATCATTGGGGTATGTTAAGGAGAAGCATACAGGCTAAGGTTGCCGCCTCACTATAGATACACTTGGGCATGGCAAACGTTACAGGCATGAAGCAAGAAACATTACTCTGCCGAAGGAGTAGTACTTCAATGCCAATAGAAGTAGTACTTACACTCCAGTTTCAGTAGGCTGAAACTCCAGTTTCAGATAACTGAAACCGAAAAAGAGACTGGCTGCTTGGCCGGATCCAATTATTCATGTTAATTTGAGGTGCTAACGGCTGGCTGTTATCAAGCCAAATTGAGGCGACGGGGCACTGGGAGGGCGTGGCAAAGGCCCGCCCGTTGACAAACAATGAAAATAAGCGGGCTGACGCCCGCTATCATTCTATAAGGCGGGCTGGAAGCCCGCCCTCCCAGTCCGAGCGCTTCAAGCCGGCGGTTTTCAAGCTATTTTCTTTTTGCTTTGCTCTCACTTGCACTATCTTTCCATAAGACAGGCTGCGCTCGGCAAAAAGCTCAAGC
>JBJEAF010000030.1:21459-21638 GCA_051868755.1 Alloprevotella sp. | reverse complement strand
CACTGGGAGGGCGTGGCTTCCAGCCCGCCCGTTGTCAAGCCAACTTGAAGCGACGACCTTGCTATTAGGGGCTTTGCTTTATTCCACGACCCATTGCTTTGCAGGAGATAGGCTGCGCTCGGCAATATGAGCAAGCTCTATTGCGCTCGCTTGCACTAAAATTCTTTGAGATTTTAGGC
>JBJEAF010000030.1:0-21359 GCA_051868755.1 Alloprevotella sp. | reverse complement strand
TGCGCTCGGCATAGCTCAAGCAAGCTTGGCTCTGCGCTCGCTTGCACTAAAATTCTTTGAGATTTTAGGCTGCGCTCGGCATAGCTCAAGCAAGCTTGGCTCTGCGCTCGCTTGCACTAAAATTCATCAAAACTTCTGCGCAGCTCGTCCAGCTTTTTCAGCAGCTTGACCCGTTCTTCGCTCAGCATGCCCCTGTTGATGAGCTTGCGGTTGTACTTCATCCAGTTGAGCAACACGTGCTCTTCGGGATGATGCCGCGAAGGGTATCGCCGGTGCATTTGCACAAAAGTCCAGACGTGCTTGTACTTGAAGAGCCAGTTGACCTCTCGTTGTCTGGAAATGTTGTTGGATGACTGGGTGGTTGAATTGCTCATAATGCATGAAGTGATATAGAATCATACAGCTGAAGGGTCGAAAAGACGGCATCCCCCGTAGCGGCGATGCCCCTGTCTTTTCACCCTTCAGCTGTGATATGTTTTTTAGATATATGAGGCGTACATGCCGGCAGACCGCGTGAAATATCTGCCAGACACTATCTGTTGTCGTTAGGGAGCGAGCCTGCGGCCCGCAGCATCTGGTCGGCTGCCGCGTGTCAGCTCCATTCGAGAATTACCTTGCCACACTCGCCCGACTCCATGATGTCGAATCCCTGCTGGAAGTCGTCGATAGGGAAGCGGTGTGTGATGACAGGCGACAGGTCGAGGCCCGACACCAGCATCTGCTCCATCTTGTACCACGTTTCCCACATTTCGCGTCCGTAGATACCCTTGATGGTGAGTGCCTTGAAGATGATTTCGCTCCAGTCCACCGTCGTGGTGGGCGGCAGGATGCCCAGCTGGGCAATCTTCGAACCGTTGTACATGTGTGCCACCATGTCGCGGAAGGCTACGGGAGCACCCGACATTTCCAGACCCACGTCGAAGCCGCGTATGCCCTGCTTCTTCATGGCCTCGTCGAGCGTTTCGCCACGCTTGGCGTTGACGGTGCAGGTAGCTCCCATCTTGCGGGCAATCTCCAGACGGTAGTCGCTCAAGTCAGTCACCACGATATGCTTGGCACCGGCAAACTTGGCAATGGCTGTGGCCATGGTGCCGATGAGTCCTGCTCCGGTGATGAGCACGTCCTCGCCCAGCAGCGGGAAGCTCAGGGCCGTGTGGGTGGCGTTGCCGAAGGGGTCCATGATGGCAGCCATGTCGTCGCTGATGCGCGGGTCAAGCTTCACCACGTTGCTCTCGGGAATGCACAGATATTCGGCAAAGGCACCGTCGCGGTTCACGCCTACGCCGATGCTGTTCTCACAAATGTGCTGCAAGCCGCGGCGGCAGTTGCGGCAGTGTCCGCAGGCAATGTGGCCTTCGCCCGTCACGCGGTCGCCCACCTTGATATTGCGCACACCCACGCCGACCTTCTCAACAATGCCCACATACTCGTGGCCAATGGTCATGGGAGTCTTGATAGTCTTTTGGCTCCATTCGTCCCACTTGTAGATGTGCAGGTCCGTGCCGCAGATAGCGGTTTTCTTGATTTTGATGAGCACGTCGTTCACACCCACTTCGGGCACAGGCACGTCTTCCATCCAGATGCCCTTGGCGGGCTCTTTCTTGACTAAAGCTTTCATGTTATGTGTTAGATAGTTTGTTAGTAGTTTGGGGTCGCAACCCCGGTGCAATATTCCTTCAAAAAATCGGAACAGCCAAACGATTTGCACTTTTTATGTAATAAGATGGGCTTCGCTCCATGCGCAGGACAGGCGGAACCGAGTAAGCTAAGCCTGAAGTCCGATGCGGAGCTTCCTCAACCATTGCACAAAGGCCGTCAGGACGCACAGCGTGACAAGCGCGCCGCCTGCCAGTCCCCACCCGTAGGGCTGTCCGAAAGCTGTGGGCGACACTAACAGGTAGGTGGTGCACACCATGGTCATCAGCAGGGCGGGCAGCAGCGTCACGTAGATGCACTTGCCCTGTCGGGCCAGATAGACCGTCAGCGTCCACAGCGTCATGACCGAGAGCGTCTGGTTAGCCCAGCCAAAGTATTGCCACACCACGTTGAAACCGTTCGGATTGTCCATCTGCCACACCAACAGCGCAATGGCGCAGGCAAAGAGAGGCACGCTCACCAACAGCCGCTTGCTGATGGGCTTTTGCGAGAGGTGCAAGAAGTCGGCCAGAATGAGGCGCGCACTGCGAAAGGCGGTGTCGCCGCTCGTAATGGGAGCAGCCACCACGCCCAGCATGGCCAGAATGCCGCCTGCCAGTCCCAACCAGTGGTTGCACACCAACGTCACCACCGTGGGGGCAGCTGTCTGGAAGCCGTTGTTTCCCGCACCGTCAAGCAGCGTGTAGCCTGCGGCCGGTTCACCATAGAAGAAGTACATGGCCACCGTGGCCCACACCATGGCCACCATGCCCTCGGTAATCATCGCACCGTAGAAGATGGGGCGGCCCAGCCTTTCGTTCTTCATGCAGCGCGCCATGAGCGGGCTCTGCGTGGCATGGAACCCGCTGATAGCCCCACAGGCAATGGTGATGAAGAGGCAGGGGAATATGCTGTCGGTAAAGCCCGGATCGGCCGCTGCGCCCCAGTTGCCCAGTCCGTCCCAGAGTTCGGGCAACACGGGCATCTTGACATAGAGGCACACCAAGAGGCCTGCGGCCATGAAGAGCAGCGAGAGGGCAAACAGCGGGTAAATCTTGCCGATTATCTTGTCGATGGGCAGCATGGTAGCCAGCACGTAGTAGGCAAAAATGGCCAGCACCCACAGCAGCGTACTGCCGCAGATGTGCCCCAGAATGAGGGCGGGGCTGTACACAAACACCGCGCCCACCATAACTAACAGCAGCATGCTGAACACCAGCATACACACGCGGGCCTTCTGCCCCAGATAGCGGCCCACCAGTTCGGGCAGGCTGGCCCCGTCGTGGCGCACCGAGAGCATACCGCTCAGGTAGTCGTGGGTTGCTCCGGCAAAGATGCAGCCCAACACAATCCACAGGTAGGCCGAAGGACCGAACTTGGCTCCCATGATAGCCCCGAATATGGGGCCCGTGCCTGCAATGTTCAGGAACTGAATCATGAACACCTTCCAGCCGGGCAGTGGCAGGTAGTCCACGCCGTCGGGGTGGGCCATAGCTGGGGTGGGACGTGTTCCGTCGGGCTGCATCAGGCGTTCCAGCAGGCGGCTATAAAAAAAGTAGCCCAACACCAGGGCTATCAGCGAAAGGGTAAAGGAAATCATGGGAGGAGGGGAGGTGTAATTAATGTATAATGTATAATGAAGCCTACGGCCTTGACATCGGCGTAGCCCTCATTATACATTATACATTATTCATTATAATATCATACAAGTCACGCCTTGTTCAGCGGCGAAGCCTGCGTATAGGTGCGTGCGGCCAGTTCCTTGTCGAGCACGAAGAGGCCGTAACCGCTGTTCTCGCCCAGCAGGCGCAGGTTGTCGATGATGTTCTGAGCGTTCTCCTCCTCTTCGACCTGTTCGTCGATGAACCATTTGAGCATACTCTGCGTGGCGTAATCGTTCTCAGCCGTAGTCAGCGCAAAGAGGTTGTTGATGAGGCTTGTCACCTTCTGCTCGTGGGCCAGTGTGCTCTCGAACACGTCGAGGGCCGATTTCCATTCGGTGGGGACAGCCTCGATGGGGCGCAGGTTGACGCGTCCGCCGCGTTGCAGCACGTAGTTAAACAAGATGCGGGCGTGGTCCTGTTCCTCGCGGAACTGAATTTCGAACCAGTTGGCCATGCCCGGCTTGCCTTCGGCAGCACACCAGGCCGACATCGACAGATACAGATAAGCCGACCACATTTCGGCATTGATTTGGGCGTTCAGCGCCTCTTCTACTTTGGTGTTTAACATGTTATGATTGTTTTAGTGAATGTCCTTGCGCGCAAAAGTACGCAATTTCGCTTAGAGAACGGAGCTTGGAGCTCAGAGTTTTTTAGCAGGGCTGAAAAGTCCTGCCACCATTCAGCACTTCGTAAAAACAACTCGGCACTTAGAATTTCCTAAGCGGCACTTCGTAAAAACAACTCGGCATGTCAGAAAACCGCCACGACATGGCAGCGAACCGCCACGGCATGGCAGCGAACCGCCACGGCACTTAGGATTGTACCATTCCGGGAACAAGCCTTATAACCTCATTGGGCAGTGACGGCAGCCGACGCGCTGCCCACAGTCAGCGTATAACTGCTGCCCTGCGTCAGGCCCGGACAAGAGAGCAACAGACCGCCGCCCGTAGAGCCGCCTCCCATACCAGGCCGGTTGTTCCCGCCGCCTCCGCCCGGTCCCCAGTTCGGGCCGTTGTTCCACGACGAACTGCTGCCATAGCTGTCTGGAATGGTGAAGGCGGCCAGCTGGCTGCTGCCATCGAGCAGCGTCACCACGCTCCCGGCCGTCACCGACTGCGAACCGCTCACATAAGCCTGCCTGTCGCTGTCGCCCGAGGTGGGCAACGAATTGCGTCCGCCCACACCCAATACCGTTCCGCCCGTGAGATGCAGCAGACAGCCCTTCTCGTCGTTCACGTCCAGACCACATTCCGCACCTCCTGCGCCCAGTGCCAGCACCGTTCCGCCGCTGATGTACATGTTGCCATTGGAGTCTATGCCGTCATTGTTCGCAGCCATAGCCACGATGCTTCCCCCTTTCAGATACATGTCCTGGCCCGAATTGAGCGCATCATCGTGGGCCGTGACCGTCACGCTGCCTCCGCTCACCGTCAGTGTCTGTTTGCTCTCTATGCCTTCGCTGCCGCTGCCCTTGGCCGTAACCGTCACGTCACCGCCCGCAATCAACACATCGCCTTCGGCCTTCAGCCCCTTCACCGAAGCTGCCGGCGCGTCGACCGTCAGCGTGCCGCCCGCCACAGTCAGCGAGCCCGTGTCCTCGGCTTCGCGGTCGGTCGCGTCCTTAAACGATACCTGTACCCCGTCGTCGCCCACCGCCGCGATGCTCAGCGTGCCGCTCTCCATGGTGAAATACTGGTTGCAGTTCACCCCGTCGGCCACAGCCCCCAGCACGTTCAGCGTACAGTTCTTCACGGTCACGTACTCCTTCGCATACACCGCATGGTTCGTGTTCCCCCGCACGTTCAGCGTTCCCCTTCCCTTCAGCTCCAAGTGTCCCTTACAGGCAATACAGCCCTTCCAGTCGCCGCCCACACCGTCGGCCAGCGTGTTCTCCGTGCCGCTGCCTACGCTCAGTTCGATGCGCTTGCCGTTCTGGATGTCGAGTGCGGGACCCGCAGGGTTGGCCAGCGACAGACCGGCCAGTTCGATGCGCGCCTTGTAGCTGCCCGTCAGCAGGAAGCCGCCGTCGTCCGCCTGTCCCGACAGCCGGTAGGTGATTTCGCCACAGGTAGCCTCACCCACGTTGTCGGCTTGCGTCACCGCCACATGTGCCCCTTCTACCGTTACCGCCACATAGTCGGCCAGGTCACCGGCCACCGTCACGTGTGGGCCGTCGGCGGCATAGTCCACGAGCACCACACCGTCGGCCACCTCCGACGGGTCAGTGACGATGTAGTCCACACTGTCCACGTCGAACCAGTGGCCCATGACGCACACCTGTCCGCCGTTCGCCTCAAAGGTCATTTCGCCCAGGTCGGCTGCCCGGAAGGCATAGACCGTCTGGCCGCTCTTCACATGGAGCGACTGCGCCGTAGCCGTGAGGCACAGGGCCAGCAGCCCTCCCGTCATCATGCGTTTCATCTGTCAGAATGTTTTGCGTTATACAGCTGCCCCGCAGGCAGCTTGGAAGGTGCAAATTAAAGCGTTTGGCGGCAATTGGGCCAAACCGAATCGACGAAACGCCCAAAGAAGTAGACCCATTCAGCTGTAGCTGTGCATGCCGCCCAGCAGGCAGTTCACGCCGAAATAAGTGAAGAGCACAGCCGCAAAGGCTGCCACTACATAGGCGTGGAAGACGCGGGGCCGGCGCAGCAGCGGCAGCCTGCGGCTGTGCAGCGGCAGGGCATAGAGCAGCCACGTGATCAGTGCCCACACCTCCTTGGGGTCCCAGCCCCAGTAGCGGCCCCAGGTGATGCGCGCCCAGCAAGCTCCCAGAAAGATACCCATGCCCAGCAGTCCCACGGCGGGAACGAGCAGCAGGCGTGCACGCCACACCCCCGCCTGCGTCACACACGAAGGGCGCAGCAGTTCACCGATGGCGTGCAACGCAACGAGGCTCAGCAGGGCATACGACAACATGGTCAGGCTCACGTGCAGGCTGAGCAGAGGGGACTGCAACACGGGCTGCAGCTGCGATATGCCGGCATCAGAAGCTCCCAGCGAGGCCACTAACAGAAAGAAGCCTGAAGCAGTCAGCGTGAACGCGCACGCTGCAGACCGCGACAGCCCTACCGACGGCAGCCACCTGTGGGCCACGCCACAGAGCATGACCGCCCAGCCGCCGAAGAGCATGGTTTCGTGGCCGCTTGCCATGGGCAACCGGCCACCCACGTAGGTACGCAGGGCCAGAAAGACGGTCAGGGCCAGAAAGGCCGCCAAATGGTAAAGGCGCAGGCCCTTGCCGAATCTTCCGGCCAGCGCAGGCCGGAGGCCAGCTCTCCCAGCTTGACAGCTCTCTCTGCGCCGCCACAACAGGTAGAGCAGGGCTACCAGTCCCACTGACAAGTTGATACGGCAGAGCCAGTAGGGCAGGTCCACCGCCTGATACAGCCGTTCGGCCTTCACCCTACGAGGGTCGGGCAGCGTGTGGCCTCCGAGCCGCCGCTGGTAGGAAGCCATGGCTTCGATGTCGCGCATCACACCGTTTCGGTCTTCCGCTGTCGCATGGCGCAGCAGCAGGCTGAAGCATTGGCCCACCAGCGCGCTGTCGGCTGGCGCGAGCAGGGAAGGGCCGAGCGGTTCGACGGGCGACTGCCAGACGATGCCTTCGTTTCCAAGCACGGGAAACATACGGAACAACTCACCTCGCCGCAGGCGGTAGACCAGCTGTATGCGGTCGTCGACATCGGCTGCCGCCCGCGCCAACTGCCGGTCGGCTGAGAACAACGGGCCCAGCCGGTAGCCGTTCATGAAGAAATCGTTCAGCGAGGCACGCCGCTTCACATTGAGCCGGCGGCGGAGCGCACTGCTCTTCACCGCAATCAGCGGTTCTTTGTTCCAGTCATCGGGCCACAGCAGCCAGCCCAGCATGACCTGTTCGGCTGAGAATCCGGCGTAGGCCGTGCGCCCCGACAACTTGCGGCAGAAGTCCTGTGCCAAAGTCTGCATGGGGCAAATGCGCCCGCCGTAGGCCACATAGAGCCGTCCCATAGCCTCAGCCTCATCGGCCGGAAGTGTGCGTGGCGCATCGTGAGCCTGCACCACGCAGACACCGACGCAGCACATCCCGACAGCCGACAGCCGGCGAAGCTGCCGCCCAGTGCGGCGCAATCCGCCGTCTTTGGCTAACCACTCGGTCAGGATAGCCGCCAGCAGCAAGACGTAGCCCAACAGGGTGACGGGCCAGCCCCAAGGGTCGTGGCGTACTAACAGTACGGTGCCGCATCCGTCGTCGTCGAACGAAGCCTGACACAGCGTGTAGCCTTCCGCCTGTAGCGGTCGGTTCATGCCTACGGTCTGCGGCTGGCCATCGACCAGCAGGTGGCTCACATAGTCCTGCGGTGTCAGGGTGCCCGTGTGGTTGACCACCTTGAAATGTTCCAGTTGCAGGGTGTATGGCAGGGTGAAGGTATCGGGCCGTTCGCCTTCACCGACAAACTGGTTTGTGGCCATGCCCTGGCGCAGGTGCAGGCTGCCGCTCTGCGAGGTGAGGGCCGAGAGGCCTGCACCGGCGAGAATGACGGCCAGTGCACCGTGCCACAGCCATAGCCGCCCCTGTCTCGCCTGGCTCTGCCAGAGTGCGGCCAAGCCAAGCACTGCGGTGAGTGCCCAACCTGCGGCAAACCAGGAGGAGTGGTAGATGTGGCGCAGCACACAGTCGGTACCGGCTGCTGACTCAACGCCGGTGGCCACTGCCATACAGAGCATGAGAACGATGAGCAGGGCAAATGCCCATTGGAAGAGTTTCATAGGTTCTTGAGCTGAGAGTATAAGTTTAAAGCTTGGCGTAGTTTCCAAGCAAACTACGCCAAGCCCTTGTCGTCAGATAGCCTCGATGAATGCCACCACGGCATCGCGGTCTTCCTTGTTCAGCTGATAGAAGGCTTCGGTGCTGGTGAAGGCATCGCTCTCGCGGCTGTAGCCATGCCACATGATGGCTTCGATAACCGTGCGGGCACGGCAGTCGTGCAGGCGGTCGTCGGCCCCGGTGTTCTGTCTCGACAGCCCACGACCCCAGAGCGGGGTGGTGCGACACCAGCCAGTACGTATGTCGTTCTTCATGAAGAGGCGGTGTTGCAGCATGTCGGTGTAGGGCCAGATAGTCTGACGCGGATAGCGCGGCAGCTCGCCTTGCGCCTGAATGATGGCGGGTGCCCAGTAGTTGTCGTCGCCCGTGGTCCACGACGGACGGTGACAAGCCGTGCAGCCCAGTTGCCGGAACAGCTCCTTGCCCCGTTGCACAGTGGGCGAGTTCAGGTTGCGCGCACGCGGCACGGCCAGCCCGCGGTGCCACACCATGAAGTCGTAGAAGTCACGGTCGGCCATTTCATCCTCAAAGTTGAAGAAGGGATTGTCGCTTTGGTCGGTAGTGGGCGAGAGCAGTGTCTTTACAGCCTCAGCCACCCCCTCGCGCGTGCCGTCGGCATAGTAGGGCGAGGTTGGATTGCCCAATATGGCCTGCAGCACCTGCTCGTTCTGGCTCATGGCCTGCGCCCAGGCTTGGGTGGTGTAGAGCTTGCGGCGGTCTGCGCGGGTCACATTCGTGATGTTCCAAATGGCATTGGCCCCCGCTCCGTCCTGCAGAGAGGCGCGGGTCAAGGCGTAGGTGAACCGCTTGATAGCCTTCGTACCGTCGGCCAACGTATACCAGGCACCGGGAGCCCAGTCGTTGGCTGCGGCGTCCCACATGGCAGGGTTCAGTGCGGCGTGGGCCGCTGCCGCCCTATATTGCGCCTTGAGCGAATCGTCGGGAATGGCATCGAGCAGCCCTGAACCATAGATACCGATGGTACTTTCCAGCCGCACCTCGTAGTTGTCGGGCACGGGCTGCGTATGGAAGGCTGAGGCATCGATGCGCACCTCGGGATAGATGAGGCTGTAACGTTCGCCGTCGGCAAACTCCAGGGGCAAAGCCCCGTCAGTGGCTTCGAGCCAGCTAATGTGGATGCCGCTCTCATCGACTGGCGGCAGGAAGGGGTCGGCCGCCTTGGTCTGAGGCATGCCGGTCAGTTCAGTCACATAGCTGTTGGCCGCATAGGCGTTGCCGTTGGCGTCGGTGCCGGCTGTGGGGTGGTAGACCACCAACAAGTAGCCGTTGCCGTAGGTGTTGGCCTGATAAGAATCCTGCCGCTGTCCGTGGCCGTAGCCTGGGTGGCAGGCCATGCACGACTGGCGTACCCAGGCAGGGCCGAGGCCGTTGAAGGGCTTGGTGCTGAAGTTGTAGGTGCGTTCGAAGAAGGCTTCGCCGTTCTTGAAATTTTGTGCCAGTCCTTGTGCGGTAGTGGCCGGCGTTTCGTCCTCATAGCAGCTCTGGCTCACGTTGAGGGTGGTGCCGAGCTGGCCGCCGGGATACCACTCGTCCGCCGTGAAGTTGCCCACAGCCTGGCCCACGTAGTTGGCATCTTCGTGGTTAGGCGATGAGGTGGGAATCAGTTCCTCGTTGTCGGAACAGGCTGCCAGCGTCAGCAGGCAGAGGAACGGGGCGGACATGTAAAGCTGATGTCGGTGCATAACAATTATAGTTTTTGTCAGTTCTTCAAAATCCATTGGCTGGCCTCGCTGAGTGCGGCATCGAGGTCGTTGCAGGCGGCAATGGCCGTCTCCACCTGGGGCGCATTGTAGTAGAGGACGAAAGGTTTGGGACAAGCTTCGATACACTGCTTGGCGTTCGCAATGGCCTGAACGACCTTGGCGTCAAGCTCGGCATTGTAGCGACCCAAGTAGGCGTGCAGGCTGAGCGACTCATTGCGCAGTTCGGGCCGGCCGCCCATATAGGAGTTTTCGATGCTCATGATGTTGTCATAGAAGTCGTAGAGCGAACGCTCGCTGTAGGGCGACTCGATGTAGTTCTTGTCCTCGCCCGTGAAGGGTTTGCCCATCTTGGTGTTTCCGACTTCGTCAGCTATGCTGGCGCAGCCCGCGTCGAGGATGGCTTCGACCGCCTTGCGCACCGAAGCGTAGGTGCTGCCGGGCTGTCCCGCAGCCAGGAAGTTCCGGCCGTATGAGAGTCCCGTACCGGCCACCGAACACGGCCATTCCATCTCGTCGGCCACCTTGGCGAGGTGGTCGGCAGGCGCGTTCTCGTTCCACGACACTTCCATCTGCCAACACTTGTTGCGCAGGTCGCCGGCAACGGCTGTGGCAAAAATCAGTTCGTTCAGGCCCGTCACGCTGTAGCGGCCTTCGAGGCTGGTACCCTCATAGCGGTCTGTGCCGCGCAGGCTGGCGGCTGTGCGCGGGGCACCGTCGCGGAAGATAATGAACTCGATGCCGTGGAAGCCCAGCAGCTCAGGACCCAGCTTGTTGCCGGCATAGACGTCGCCGGTGTAGTAGGCGGGGTCGCCCATGTGTCCGTCCTCGTAAGCATCCATCTCCTGAATCTGCGTGCTGTTGTTCAGCGCGACGGCCAGTCCCTGAAGGTCGAGAGGCCAGGTATCGATGTGCGGGTCGATGCCGAAATCAGTGGCCGCTCCAAACAGGAAGGCCTCGCTCGTTTCGTAGTTGGCCCTTGCCTGTATGAAGATGCGGCAAGCCTGCGCCACGTCGTCATCGGTCAGGCTCATGGGGTCATTTTGCAGTTTGAGCTTCATGGCGTGGAGCGCGTCAAACAGCTGGGCGGTAGAGTCGGCCAGCTGGGCGTAGGTCGGGTGGACGGTGGCAGTGAGATACTGCCGAGTGACGGCCTGAAGCTCCGCTTCCTGTGCGGCATCATTGTCCGTCACCGTTTGGGAATCATCCTCGCTGCAGGCCGTGAATACCCCGGCCAGCAAGAGTGCAGCGAGTGCCAGGGTTTGGCGTTTGAAAAGTTTCATAGAGCAATAAGTTGAGTATATAATATATATAAGGAGTGTCGCGGTACTTGGCCGCGAGCAGGAAGGTCAAGAAAAAGGCTCTGCCGCTTCGGAATGATGGACGGGTAAAGGCAGGCTGGAGGACTGTCCTTCTTAGCGGATTGGGCAGGCTGGAAGCCTGCTCTCCCCAGTGGGGCGTTCAGACAGGGCAGGTGTCTCCCAGCGTCCTTACACCCTCATCTCTCGCCTGCGGCAGAGCATGGAGTCAGCTGCGACCGGTGCGGAACAGGCCCTGATAGACAATGCCGAGCGAGAGGCTGGGCTCGTTGTTGAGCGTGTGGTGCAGGAAGGTGTAGGCATATTGCGCCTTGACGGCAATCTGCTTGACGGGGAGATAGTTCACGCCGGCAGTGACCGTGCGCCGCAGCGTCTGGTTGTAGCCTTGCATCCCGGTGGCAGCCACATAGCTGTCGCTCTGGTCATAGCGGCCAAAGAGCCAAAGCTTTTGTCCCCTCTGGCTGAGTGCGCGCCAGCAGGTCGCCACGTTATAGCCCGCTTCAAGGCCCAGCGCATAAGCCTGTTCGCCCACAAAGCTCTTGTCGGTGGGCGCATTGTTCGAGGTGAGGTTCTTCTTGATTTGGCTGATAGCCGCGGCATCGCCCAGGTGCCCATAGTCGGCCGAACCGCTGATGCGCCAGTTACTGCTTTGCCAGGTGAAGTCGAGGCTGGCCACTAAGGTCCGGCCTTTGAGGTGGGCGTACTTCTTGGGCGTACCACCGGCATCCGTGCCCGAGAGGTCGTTGGGGTAGCTGTTGTGCATGGAGTGGCCGAAGTAGCCGCTCATTCCTATCCGCAGGCCAGCCAGCGAATAGTTGTCGATGCGCGCGGCTAACCCCAGCTTGTTGGCCACCGTGAACTCGAAGGGCGTGTCTGCCCCACCCTGAATCCAGTTGTCGCGGGTGAAGTTCAGCGCGTTCAACCCGGCCACAGCCTGAAGCTCGTAGTGCCAGTTGCCGGTACGCCCCCAGAGGCTGATGCCCGTGGAGTGCCAGGTGCAGGGCAGGATGCGGCTTTCACCCTCCGGGCGGTAGACCGTGAAGTAGTTGAGCGGTTCGTGGCGGGCATTGGTCAGCCCCACGGGCACAATCAGGTGGCCGGCACGCAGGTGCAGCTGGGGGCAGAAAGCCTTTTCGAGCCAGAACTGTTCGAGTGCGACCTCGCCGCCCTGTTCCAGCTCCTGCTCCCAGTCGCCACCTTCCTCATACTCCTGCTCATAGCTGCCGCCCGTGCCGCCGTGTTCAAACTCGATTTCGCTGTAGAACTTCCAGCCGTGGCCGAAGTCGTAGCTCAGGCTCAGCACGGCGTGCGGGAGGTCCATGCGGCTGTGCGCGGGGTCGTGGCGGTAGGCAGCGGGATTCTGGTAACGGTAGATGTTGTCGCTGTAGAAGTTGCGGCTGAACACTGCTTCGCCGTAGCCGCCCACCTGCAGGCGGCCCAGGCTGTCGGCTGCCTCGCTGCCGCGCGACTGGGCGGGAAAAAGGAACAGGGCACAGAGGCCCAGTGTGAACGCGTGTAGTTTGTTCTTCGTCATGTGGTGGTTTGTTTGGGTTTGTTTGGGAATGCAAAGGTACGGGCAGCGTGTCGGGCGGGTAATAGCCCGGGCGGAGCATACTGACGGGGGGCTTTGTGAACCTGTCTGGGGGCGGAATCACCTGTTTGGGTGGCGAAATACCCACTTCGGGTGACGGGAAGCAATGTGCGGAATGTGTTATATTTGCACCGTTATTTTCCCCCGTTATGCAGTACAAGTCCTATAAAGAATCTGACCCCGTGTGCGACCTGATATGCGACGAGCCTTCGTTGCTGCAAATGATGTCGCGCTTCGGCATTCCCCTCGGCGTGGGCGACCAGACTGTCGCACAGGTCTGCGAGGCGCACGGGGTGGATGCCGGCACTTTTCTGGCCGTAGCCAACTTCATCAAGCGCGGTGCCCGCGGTGCTGCCGACTCGCTCGAACGGGTGTCGGTGCGCTGCCTGACTGACTACCTGAAGCAGGCTCACAGCTATTTCCTCGACTTCCAGCTGCCCGCCATACGTCGCAAGCTGCTGGAGGCGCTCGACTGTTCGCAAACGGGCGAGGTGGCCTACCTCATCCTCAAGTTCTACGACGACTATATGGGTGAGGTGCGCAAGCACATGCAGCACGAGAACCGCAAGGTGTTCGGCTACGTGGAGCAGCTGTTGCAAGGCCGCCGCCCGGCCGACTACTCGATTGCGCAGTTCGCGCGGGGACACAGCAGCATCGACGCGAAGCTGTTTGAGCTGAAGAATATCATCATCAAGTATTACGCGCCGACCGAAAAGGTGGAGTTGCTCCACACGGTGCTGTTCGACATCTTCACCTGCGAGACAGACCTGCGCGTGCACTGCAGCGTGGAAGACGAGCTGTTTGTGCCCGCCGTGACCATGCTGGAAGCGCAAGTGGCCCTCGACGAAGCGGACAGGGAGGAAGTAGAGGACGAAAAGCGCACGGCCGACGGTTCACTCTCAGAACGCGAGCGCGAGATTGTGCACTGGGTGGTGTGCGGCTTGTCGAACAAGCAGATTGCGGCCAAGCTGTTCATCTCGCTCAACACGGTGCTGACCCACCGCAAGAACATTGCGCGCAAGCTGAACATCCATTCGGTGGCGGGACTGACGATTTATGCGATTGTCAACCAGATTGTAGACATCGGCGAGGTGAAGGGAAAACTGTGAGACGGCCTGTGCTGTGTAGGCACAGGCGACAAGTGATTCAGAGATTATGAACTATAAGATCAGGAGAAAGACGGCAGCGCGGCAGCGCGTGTGGACTGTCTTGGTAGCGGTGTTTTGCGCCGCGCAGATACGGGCCGGATACAGGGCCGAAGAAGGGGCCGGGGTGTGTCCTGACACAACCGTACAAGCCGAGAAGGGCTGGAGCGTGGGTGTGGACTATGTCACCGAAGGGCAGTGGAACATGACTCACCACGTGGGGGCTTGGGTGAACCGCCTCGACGTGGGTGTGGAAGGCCGGCTCTGGAGAGGCGCACAGGCCGAAATGACGGGTATGGCCACCTGGACGGCAGGCCATGCGCCGAATGAGGACGATGCCGTGTGTCAGGACTATTCGAACATCAACGCGCCGACAAGGGCGTTCCGGCTGATTCATGCCGGACTGCGGCAGCAGTTCACGCCGAGGTTAGAGGTCTTCGCGGGACTGTGTCAGGCCGATGAGGTATA
This sequence comes from Alloprevotella sp., assembly GCA_051868755.1. GTDB lineage: Bacteria > Bacteroidota > Bacteroidia > Bacteroidales > Bacteroidaceae > Alloprevotella. The sequence goes on along the minus strand of JBJEAF010000030.1, from coordinate 7,009 downwards.
TTTCATCACCGAGGTTGCGTCGTTGTTTACGGGGGCTTCCTACGGCTGCCTGCCCACCATGGCCGACAACTTCGAGATCAACGTGTTTCCGATTGCCGCCCTGGGCGTGCAGGCGGACTATGAACTGGCCTCTAAGCTCCTGCTGCGCGCCAGTGTGTACAACGGTCGTGCGGCCAGTTCGCCACGCGAACAGTTCCGCTTCAGGCCCCGCGCCGACGGCGTGCTGCATTTGGGCTCGCTCACCTACACCACCGTGCGGCCAGGGCGGCAGACTCCCTTCCCGAACATCGTGCAGTTGGGTTGGAACGTGGGCAACCATCCTGTCGAAACGGGCGGACGACACACGCAATACGGCTTTTGGCTCACCGGCGAACAGTGGTTGGGCGCACTGGCGGGCTGGCAGCTGACGGGTGCCGCCACCTTGTCGTATGAAATGCACGATGCGTCCTCGGCCAAGCATTATTGGAATGCGGCCTTGGCCGTACAGCCGCCGGGACGTGAAGGCGTGCTGGTCGCACTGGGACTGGGACGTGCCTGTTATCGCGATGCACACGAAACGGCCATTGAGTTGAACGGGCAGTGGCCTGTATGCCAGTGGCTGAGCGTGCAGCCCGCACTCCACCTGATGCGCACGAATGGGCGCGAACAGGTGGCAGCACTGCTGCGCCTGAATCTTTCGCTGTAGTGAGCGGCCATAGAGACTCTTAATATTTCATTCATTGTCATAAAAAAGCAGAGATGATTAAACGCTGCCACGGTTGTATGGTCCAAGATTATGCAAACGAACCTTGGTGCAGTGGGGCTTTATGCCTAACTTGCGCCGCAAAACGGATTATTCACTCTCCAAACATACAATGAAGACAATGAAGACATTGAAAGTGATTATGCCGCTGGCCGCCGCAGTCATGCTTGCGGGTTGTGTCAGCAAGAAGCAGCTGGCCGAAGTGCAGGCCGGCTACGACAACCTGAAGGCGGAACACGCCCAGTTGCAGAAGGACTACAACGAGGCCCAGGTGCGCATTGCCGAATACACCAGCGACTCGAAGAGTCTGGCTGCCCGTCTGGCCGAGGAGCAGCAGCGCAACAAGGAAATGAAGGAGGCTTATGCCCAACTGCAGAGGTCGTACCAGAGCAATGTGCAGCAGGGCAACGTGAACATCTCGAAACTGGTGGACGAAATCAATGCCTCGAACAAGTTTATCAAGCAGCTGGTCGATGCCAAGTCGAAGAGCGACTCACTGAACCAGGCCTTGACCAACAAACTGACCCGTTCGCTCACACGTGAGGAGATGAACGATGTCGATGTGCAGGTGCTCAAAGGCGTGGTCTACATTTCGCTGGCCGACAACATGCTCTACAAGAGCGGCAGCTACGAAATCGGCGAACGGGCCGGCGAAACGTTGCAGAAGATTGCCAAGATTATTGCCGACTACAAGGACTATGACGTGCTGGTAGAGGGCAATACCGACAATGTGCCCATTTCGCAGAAGAACATCCGCAACAACTGGGACCTCTCGGCCTTGCGTGCCTCGTCGGTGGTACAGGCTCTGCAGAACCAGTATGGTGTTGACCCCAAACGACTCACCGCAGCCGGACGGGGCGAGTATAACCCAGTCGCATCGAACGACAATGAAGCGGGCAAGCAGCGCAACCGACGCACCCAAATCATCATCACCCCCAAACTCGACCAGTTCATGGACCTCATTGATGAGGCTCCCGAACAGGAGTGAGGCTCGGGACGAAGCCTGCCTTTGGATAGTACAAGGCTGGTTTTCATCCAATGATTCAAGGCGCATGTAGCGCTAACGACTGGGAGGGCGGGCTTTTGTCCGCCCTCCCAGTGCATCACGCCTTCAATTGGCTTGACAACGGGCGGGCTGGAAGCCACGCCCTCCCAGTGCACCATCGCCTCAAGTCGACTTGATAACCGCCGGCTTGAAGCGCTAACGGCTGGGAGGGCGGGCTTCCAGCCCGCCTTATATTATTTAGGCGGGCCTTTGCACGCCCTCCCAGTGCATCGTCGCCTCTTTTTCAGAAGATAGGCTGCGGCTCGGAATAAGAAAAGCAAAACTTTCAGCTTTGTTTTTCTTATTCTCTCGCCTTGCACTATCTTTGCACCGCAATGAACCCGACTGACCTCATTTGGAAATATTATGCGGACAATGAACCGCTGCGCGAACTGCTGCTGCTGCATAGCCGACAGGTCGCACAGCGGGCTTTGGAGATTGCAGGCCGTCACCCGGAACTGCATCTCGACACGGCCTTTGTAGAACAGGCTGCCATGCTGCACGACATCGGCATCTTCATGACCCATGCACCTGGCATTCACTGCCATGGCGAACACCCTTATCTGCTGCACGGCTATCTGGGCGCACAGCTGATGAGGCAGGAAGGCTTGGACCGCGTGGCCCGCGTGTGTGAAAGACACACCGGAACGGGACTGACGGCCCAAAACATCATCGAGCAGCACCTGCCACTGCCGGTGGCCGATTACCGGCCCGAAACCATCGAGGAGAAACTGATCTGCTATGCCGACAAGTTCTTCTCGAAAAGCCATCCCGAACGGGTGCGCTCAGTGGCCGAAACGGCCCGTAGCTTGGAGAAGTTCGGCGAAGAGGGTGTACGCACCTTTCTGGAATGGGCCGAATTGTTTGACAACGAAGGGTAAGGGACCATGCGCCACGACGCTCATCCTGCTCTCCCGATAAAAACTATACATGCGTTTCCCGACTTTCATCATAGTCTTGCTCTTTGTCGCCTTGTGCATAGCGGCGTGTCGCAGTCCGTTCGAACTGCGGCATGAACAGCCTGCCGACGTGGAGGCACAGGCCGATTCGGCAGCCGATGTGCCTGATGGGACCGACTCTCTGGCCGCCCGCCAGCTGGTGACGGATGCCGTGCAGGCCGATTCGGCACAAAACGCTGTGCCGGTCGATTCGCTCTTCCGGGAAGTGGCAGCCGATTCGCTGAAGGCCACCGTGCCGGCCGATTCGGCAGCCGACGTACAGCCAACCGATTCGACCCAGCCGCGTCAGCGCATACGGTCAGGCAGCCCGACGGCCGATTCGCTTCGGGCAGCCACCGATTCCGTACCGTCTGACACGGTCCAGAAGCGCAAGGCGGGCATCGATTCGCCGGTGGAATATCAGGCCACCGACTCTATGGTGTATGACGCGCAGACCGGGCTGGCCCTGCTCTATGGCAGTGCCAAGGTCAACTACTTGGACATGCAGTTAGAGGCCGACCATATAGCCATGAACATGGATTCGAGTCTGGTACATGCCCAAGGCAGGCCCGACAGCACCCAGGCAGGAGGCTGGAAGGGCAAACCGGTCTACAAGCAGGGACAGGACCAGTATGACAGCGAGCGCATGTCGTTCAACTTCAAGACCAAGAAGGGCTTCATACAGAACGTAGCCACCACGCAGGGCAACGGCTACCTGCAAAGCCGCAACTCCAAGCGCACCGATGACGGCACGCTCTTCCTGCAACACGCCAAGTACACCACCTGTGATGCGGCTCATCCGCACTTCTACATCAGCCTGTCGCGCGCCAAGGTGCGGCCGGGCAAGGAGAGCGTTTTCGGTCCTGCCTACCTCGTGGTCGAGGACGTACCCCTGCCGTTGGCCATCCCCTACGGCTTCTTCCCCTTCAACAAGAAATATTCGTCGGGCTTCATCATGCCCTCCTACGGCGACGAGACCTCACGCGGATTCTATCTGCGCGACGGCGGCTACTACTTGGCCCTGAGCGACTATATGGACCTCAAGTTGCTGGGCGAACTCTACACCAAAGGGTCGTGGGGCATCAGTGCCGAAACCAACTACAACCGCCGCTACAAGTACAGCGGAAACATCTACTTCAGCTACCTGCGCACCGTCGAGGGCGAGAAGAACATGCCCGACTATGCCGTCACCAAGAGTCTGAAGGTGCAGTGGACGCACACGAAGGACTCGAAGAGCAATCCCAACACCACGTTTACCGCCCGTGTCAACTTTGCCTCCGAAAACTACGAGCGCAAGAATCTGGAGAGCATGTACAACCCGCTCTCATTCACCCAGAGCACGCGTGCCAGTTCGGTGAGCTTCAGCCACACCCTGCCCGGCATTGGCATGACCATATCCGGCTCCGGCAACCTCACCCAGAACATGCGCGACTCCTCGATAGCGGTCACACTGCCCGACCTCAGTGTGTCGGTGGCCCGCTTCTATCCCTTCAGACGCAAGCATCAGGTGGGCAAGGAAAGGTGGTATGAAAAGATATCCATGTCCTACACCGGACAGATGTCGAACTCCATTACCACCAAGGAAGACAAGCTGCTCAAGTCGAACCTCATCAAGGACTGGCGCAACGGTATGCAGCACCGCATACCCATCGACGCCACCTTCCAGCTCTTCAAGTTCATCAACATCTCGCCCTCCTTCTCCTTCCGCGACCTCATGTATGCCACACGCATCAACCGCTCGTGGGACCGCGACAAGCAGCAGGAGGTGTGCGACACCACCTACGGCTTCTACAACCTCTATGACTGGAATGTGGGCATCTCGGCCAACACCACGCTCTATGGCTTCTACAAACCCTGGAAGCGGCTGTTCGGCGACAAGATTATTGCCATCCGCCACGTGTTCAAGCCGACGGTGAGCTTCAGCTATGCGCCCGACTTCACGGCCCCGTCCTATGGCTATACCAAGTACTACGACAAGGTCGATGCCGCAGGCAACGTGACCAGTGTCAAGTACTCGCCCTACTCGGGCAACCTCTACGGCTACCCCTCGGGCAGCAAGCAGGGTATGCTCACCATGTCGGTGTCGAACAATGTCGAGATGAAGGTGAAGTCTGACCGCGACACCTCGGGAGTGCGCAAAATATCGATTATCGACGAGCTCTCGGCCTCCATGTCCTACAACTTCGCGGCCCAGACGCAGCCCTGGAGCAACCTCAGCACCCGCCTGCGCCTCAAGTTGGGCAAGAACTACACCTTCTCCATGGCTGCCGTGTTTGCCACCTACGCCTACAAGTTCGACGAAAAGGGACAGGTGGTGACCTCCGACCGCACGGAGTGGAGCTACGGACGCTTCGGACGCTTTCAGGGTACTTCGCAGAATATCTCCTACACCTTCAACAACCAGACGTGGGGAAAGTGGATGGACCTGCTCCACGGGCGAAAGAGCGACGAAAGCGGCAGCTCCACAGGCAGCGAACCCGCTGACGAAGAGGAAGCGGCCGACCTGGAAGACTCCAACATCGACCCTGACCTGCTGGCGGCCCGCAAGGGCAAATCAGCCAAGAAGAAGGAAAAGGCCAAGGTCGATGAAGACGGCTACCTCACCTTCACCCTACCCTGGTCGCTCACCCTGTCGTATGGCATCACCATGGCCGAAGACCGGACCAAGCCCATCAACGTGCGCAACATGCGCTATCCCTACAAGTTCACCCATTCGCTCAACGCTTCGGGCTACCTGCGCATATCCGACGGCTGGAACATCAGCTATTCGTCGGGCTATGACTTCCAGCTCCACAAGCTCTCGATGACCACCATGTCGCTCTCACGCGACCTCCACTGCTTCGAGATGACAGCCTCGGTGGTGCTGCAGCCCTACACCTCGTTCAACTTCACCTTCCGTGCCCGCGCCTCCGAGCTGGCCGACGCCTTGAAGTGGGACAAGCGAAGCTCCTACTCCACCAATGTCGAATGGTACTAAACTTCGGACACTCCAGAAACTCCGGAAACTCCGGACATTCCGACTAAACCAATCCATCAAACACCTATACAACATGAAACAATCCTTTCACTTCCCGTCGCTTTCTGCGGCCAGCTTGGCTGCGCTCTGCCTGTCGGCATTGGCCCTCGCAGCCTGCGATGACGACAACTCCAACGAGTACCATGCCACCTACTTCTATCCCATGAGTACCTATGGCATCGAAACCTACGCCGACCAGTCGGTCGACTCCATCCGCGTCATCAGCAGCGACTCCTGGACATTGGAGAACAGCTCGGCATGGTGCACCGTCAGCTCCAACGGCCAGCAGGCCCCATTGAGCATCAACATTCCCCAAGGCTATATTGCCTCCACCCGCTTGGACTTCAAGCTGCAGCCCAACACCACGGGCAAGCTGCGCACGAACCGCATTGACGTGGTCAGCTCCTACAGCAAGGTGGGCACCATTTCGCAACTGCTCGTGCAGTATCCGAACCTCAACATCATCCATCCCGACGGCGTGGCTTCCGGCACGGGCACTGACTATGCCGTGACCTATCCGCTCAGCGTGCCTGCTCAGGGCGTATCACCCTCCGGCACCAAGCCCTACATCAAGTTCATCGTCTATGCCGAGGGTGCTACCCTCCGCTCGTCGGCCGACTGGATAGAGCCGGTTCAGGCATCGGGCTTCGCCAAGTACGAAGCGCAGAGCGTAGAGCTCAACGTGCAGCCCAACCCCGCTACCGAGTCTCGCACGGCCACGCTCACCCTCTGTTCCAATGGTGTAGAAACGCCCATCACCGTTACGCAGCTGGCCAAACAGGCCGAATGATGCAAAAAAAGGCGTGCGGCTGACCCGCATTCCAAAATAAAGCACTATCTTCGCGCCAGCTTTTCAAAAGAAGGCTGGCCATGGCCCCGTAGCTTAGCTGAATAGAGCGTCAGATTCCGGTTCTGAAGGTCTTGGGTTTGAATCCCAACGGGGTCACATAGTAGATAACCCAGGCGAATACGCCTGGGTTATTTCGTATGAAACCTGTAGTTGAAGTTTAGCAAGTTGTTGTTGGCTGACAAGCGTTCAAGGAGCGGGCTGAAAGCCCAACAAGCGCATAGCCCAGGGCATCGCCCTGGGTAGAACCAGGCGATGAAGTGCGCCCTGCAAGGGCAAAAGGGCTCAAGCCGAAATCCTGGTGCATGATTTTTGGATAAATGTGTGAATGCAAGCGTTCAAGGCACGCCCCGAAGGGGCAACGAGCGCATAGCCCAGGGCATCGCCCTGGGTAGGTTGACCGCCGCAAATGCGCCCTGAA
>JBJEAF010000029.1:0-5448 GCA_051868755.1 Alloprevotella sp. | reverse complement strand
CCCTGGGCTAAGCGCTTGCTGCCCCTTCGGGGCGTGCCTTGGACGTATGTAATCTAAATATGTTATACCCTGTCGGGTAGAAATGAATTCTTTTTTTGTGACATAATTGGATTGCCCCCAATGGGGCTGGCGTATGTTGAAAGGTACGGAGATGTGAGATGCTGGCCAAGTGGCTTGCAAAAGTAGGAGGCAGACGGCTGTGACGGCGTATACCTCCTACTTGTTGGTTGGTGTGTGGGGAAGGATGTTACCGGATTTGTACTGTAGCCCGGCGGTTGTAGGAGAAGGGCGAGAGGTTGTCTACGCCGCCCTTGGCTTCGATGAGGATGCTGTCGCGGTCAACGCCCATCTTGACGAGTTCGTTGGCCACTGTCTCGGCACGTTCCAGCGAAAGCTGCTGGTTGCGTTCGGGCGAGCCGGTCTTGCTGTCGGCATATCCCGTCACCAGCATACGGGTCTTGTGGGCCTTGGCATATTCTGCCATTTCCTTTACGTTGACCAAGTCCTTGCGGCAGGCCACCACGGAGGAGTTGATGTTGAAGAACACGCTGGCTACCGTACCGGCAAACACCTGCTTGCATTCGGCTGCGGGCGGCGTCTGCTTCTCTGCCAGAAGCCGGCGCAGTTCGGCATTCTCTTCCTGCTGTTCCATGACAGACAGGTTCAGGGCATCCATCTGTTCGCGGTTCATGGCCATCAGGTCTTCGATGTTGGGCTTCTTCTCCCAGGTCGTCGTGCCGCCCCGCCGCCAGCTGAAGTTGTAGGTCACGCCCAGGTCCAGCCCGACCTTCTTGTCCCAGTGGCGCATCTGCATGTGGTCATAGCCGCCCCAGGGGTCGCCGGCAGCTCCGTCAAAGTTGCCGTCGGTCGCCGCAAAGTTCAGGTCGGCAAAGAACTGCCAGCGGCTGCTGATGCGGAAGTTGTTGAGCAGACCGAAGTGGACCGTCAGGTTGTCGAGGTGGTTGTCATAGTGGTGGATAAGTCCGCCGCCGATGTAGGGGATGAAGTTCCATACGCGCGTGTCGCTATAGCCGCCAAACAGGTTGGAGGTGTTGAACAGCACGTCGAAGTGGCCGCCCAGCGCGTTGTAGAGCGGGTGGTGGCTGTCGGTGTTGACCTGCTTGCCCCACACGCCTTCCAGTTTCAGACGGAAACCTACACCCGGTGTGGCCCACTTTCCGATGAAGGCGTTCAGCCCGAGCGTGCCGCGCTTGTCGCTGAAGGGGAGTTTGTCGACGTCCTGTTCCTGTGAGGAGTAGAAGGAGTTCAGGCTGATGCCGCCGCCGGCAAACCAGTTGTCGCCGAAGAAGTTCGTCGTTACGCTATATTTGCTGGTGGGCATCTCGGTGTCCTGAGCCATGGTTGTCGTGAAGCCAAGGCCGGCCATGGCAAGTGCAATCACAGTTTTTTTCATGATGAAGCATATTTGAGAGGGTGAATATTGTCGGTTGGGTGCTTTCCCGATGGGGGAAGGCTGTGTGCCTGCACGGGGGTGAGACACTTGGGGGTGGTTATGGTCGCAAATGTACGCATTATGCTGCGGGGCGTGCAAGTGCTTTATCAAGAAATAACGCTTTTTCTCTTGATTTTTAGAGAAGATCGGGCGGCCTTGCGGGCACCTGTGTGTCAGGGAGACAGATGCGCCGCCCTGCTGCCGTGAGCAGACTAAAACAGTTTCTCGGGATGGATGATAGTCAGGGTGGCCGCTCCGTCGGGTGTGAGGTTGGGCGTGGTGCACGTGAAGAGGTCTTCAACGAGCTGGGCCATTTCGGCCTGCTGCAAGGCTTGGCCTACGGGCATGGCCACCTTGCGGGCCAGGGCGAAGGCCACGATGTGGTTCACTGTGCCTGCCGCGTCGGCCTGTCCGCTGATGGCATCGTTCAGGATAGATGTCACTAAGGCCGAAGGCGCCAGCCCTTCGGTGCCCGACGGCGTGGCCAGCACCGAGAAGCTGCCTCCGCCCAGTGCCGAAATGTCGAAGCCCACGGTGGTGAGCTGGGGCATGATGCTTTCGAGCACGGTGCTTTCAGAAGGCGAGAGAGTCAGCATCTCGGGGTAGAGCAGGCGTTGCGAGGCACTCTGCCTCCGGTCGAGGCTGCGCAGATACTGCTCGTAGAGTATGCGTATGTGGGCCTTGTGCTGGTCGATGAGGGCCAGCCCGGAGCTGAGCGGTGTGATGATATAGCGGCCTTGAAACTGGATGAACTCCTTGCTGCGCCCCTGGCTCGTCCACTCCTGTTGTTCCGGCAGGGGCAGGTCTTGGTAGAGCGACTGCACGGTAGTTGGCGGTTCGGCTTCGTGGTTGGTATCTGCGGTAGTCTCCTCCGGGCGGTGGGTGGCATGGTCATAGAGCTGCTGCCAGTCGATGGCGGAACGCCGGGTGTGGCCAAGGGCCGTATGTCCCGTGGCGGGCTGAAAGGTGGGGAGGTCTTGGGGGGCAGGCGAGTCGAACGGGTTGAAATCCTTGTTCAGATGAATTTGGGGCGGTGCGGCGGCATTCATCAGGGGCTGGCCGAAGGTGGGCATGTCGGGTTTGTCCTCCACGTCGAAGTCGATGGTGGGCACCGCGCCGTATTTGCCCAGCGACTCGCGCACGGCGGCCAGCAGAATCTGGAAGATGGCGTTGTCGTCCTCAAACTTGATTTCCGTCTTGGTCGGGTGTATGTTCACGTCGATGCGGGCCGGGTCAACCTCGAAGTAGAGGAAGAAGGGCACCTGCTGGCCTTCGGGAATCAGGCGTTCGTAGGCCATCTGGATGGCTTTGGCAAAATAGGGGTGGCGCATGTAACGCCCGTTGACAAACAGGAACTGGTGGGCATTCTTCTTCTTGGAAGCCGAAGGGTTGCCCACAAAGCCGTGAATGTGTGCCAGCGTGGTTTCGACCTCCACCGGTATCAGCTGGCTGTCAATCCGCTTGCCGAAAATGCCCATGATGCGCTGCCTGAAGTTTCCGGCCGGCAGGTCGAGCATCAGGTTCTGGCCGGAATGGAGGGTGAAACTGATTTCGGGATGTGCCAGCGCCACACGTTCCAGTTCGGTCAGGATGTTGGTCAGTTCCGTCTGGTTCGACTTCAGGAACTTGCGTCGGGCGGGTATGTTGAAGAAGAGGTTGCGAATGGCAAAGTTCGCGCCGACGGGACAGCTGGCCGCCTCTTGTTCGACCAGCTTGGAGCCTTCGATGCGTATGCGCGTGCCCAACTCGTCGTTGGCCGTGCGGGTGCGCAGTTCCACCTGTGCCACGGCGGCAATCGAGGCCAAGGCTTCGCCCCTGAAACCCATGGTGCGCAGGGCGAAGAGGTCGGTGGCCTGCTGTATCTTTGACGTGGCATGGCGCTCGAACGACAGTCGCGCGTCGGTGGCACTCATGCCGCAACCATTGTCGATGACCTGTACCAGCGACTTGCCGGCATCTTCTACAATCACCTGAATGAGCGTGGCCTGGGCGTCGAGCGAGTTCTCCACCAGCTCCTTGATGATCGAAGCGGGACGCTGGATGACCTCGCCGGCAGCTATCTGGTTGGCCACGGAGTCGGGAAGCAAATGGATGATGTCAGACATGAAACAGTTGTTTGGTGATGGGGAGAGGGTGGGGAAGGGCTGTCCGTTGTAGCACAGGCTACAGGTTCTGCAGCGGAGCCTGGCGACGGATAGAGGGTTTCAGCGTGGTGCCGTCCTTCTTGCTCCGCCAGTTGAACACGTCTTCGGGGTCGGTGGGCCTGATGTAGTCGAACCAGGCAAAGCCGGGCAACTTGGTGCGTTCGGCTGGTGCCAGACCCAGCGGATAGAAGTAGCCGTGGGAGGCAGGTGCCCAGATTTTGGTCAGCTTGCGCTTCTCCATGAACATGCGGGCCTTGGCCGTTTCCACATAGTTCTGGTAGAGAATCAGGCTGTCCTTTTCTAACGGGTAGTTTACCACCATGACGTTGCCTATGGCTTGGTTCTCCTTCACCTCGCCCTGCTCAAAGTAGGTGCGCATCTGCTGCGAGCCAACCTGGTTGAAGTGCACCGAGTCGAGCTGCTCAATCATCAGAGCCTGCCTGTCGACATACACGGAGTCGATGGTCGAGTCGTTCAGGAACACGTTGATTTCCTCGCCTACAATCTGCCGGTTGTCGCTCCACACGATGGGGTCGCGGTATAGCGTGACCTGACGGGTCAGTGTGGTGAACACCAACGAGTCGGCCACAGCCTGCAGGTCCTTGCGGTAGGCGCGGGCATGAAAATAGCCGTGCAGCTTGCGGTAGACCGAGTCGGTGTCGAGATTGAAGGTAAACATGCGCAGCGTGTCGGCGTGTACATACAGTGTGTCGCTGCCTTGCGAGAAGTCGCGGGCCAAGGCCCGCTGTGTGGCCAGAGCCTCGCCTGTCAGTTCGTTATACCATGCGTAGTCGCCTGTCAGGATATTCTTGTTCCGTTCGTCTAAACAGGACACGTGGCCGAAGGCCTCCATGATGCCCGTTTTCTTGTCGTAGTATACCGTGTCGCCCTGCATCACGCGGTCCTTGCCGAAGGCCTGCGACTTGTCGAACAGCTTGACCTGTTCCGTGTCGGAGTTGTAGAAGCCGTGTTCGGTGTAGATGCGGTCCTTTCCCGAATAGATGTTTGACGCCCCGACCACTTCGGCCCACTTGGTCTGTGTGTCATAGTGCATGGTGTCGGTCAGCAGCCTGAACTTCGGGTTGGTCAGTTCCACGTTGTAGTTAAACGTGGCCAACCGCGTGTCGGTGTGGTACTCTCCCCAGTCAGAGTTCAGCTTGTTGTCGCCGTCTAACAGTTCGCCTCCTTCAAAGTAGTAGCCCACGTTGTAGAGTCGGTCATAGTTCAGGCTGTCGGTCTTCAGCACCTGCTGCCGGTGGGTCATGACCACGTTGTGTCGCATTTCGGCAATCTGGGTGTCGCCGTCGTAGTGCAGCTTGTCGCCTTTGAGGGTCAGCGTGTCGCCCTGTACAATGCGTACCCGGCCGAAGGCATCAAAGGTTTGTGACATTTCGTAGAGCATCGCGCTGTCGCAGTACATCACCATGCCGGCGTGGGCCAGCACCACGTTGCCGCTCAGGCGTTGTGCACCGTTCATGATGTTTTCGTCAAAGCGCAGGTTGTCGGCATGTTTCAGCACGATGCGTTCTTTCTGCTGTTCCGCCGGTTTGCGGTTGTCGGGCTGTTTGTGCCAGGCCCAAGCCGAGCTGACGGCAAAAGCCAGCAGCAGGTACAGCACACTTTTGTGAAGCTTCATGGAAGCGTCCCTTTGGGTCGGGGGCATGTTGTGGCGGGCAGTTGTGACATAGGTGCAGCGTGTAGGTGTGTGGACGCGTTGCCGGATGTAGCTGAAAGCCTTATGTAAAAACGCACTTGTAAGAAGTGTCTGTTTCATATACTCCTTTGTTTAGGGGGACAAAGTTAGTGCAAACCGAAAGCAGTGCAAGGGAAAGTATTGAAAATATTTTCCCT
>JBJEAF010000028.1:0-5473 GCA_051868755.1 Alloprevotella sp. | reverse complement strand
GAGGCGACGCTGCACTGGGAGGGCGTGGCAAAGGCCCGCTTATTCATATTCTGGCGGGCCTTTGCCCGCCCTCCCAGCCATTAGCGCTTCATCCCGGTTTGAATCATTGGATGAAACATCCGTTCAACCCTTTCTTGTCATATGATATACGCTTTTTAAAGCCGTAAAAATCCTTCAACCCTTCAGCCGCCCCTTCATTGTCGTTGATTCTCAGAGAGAAACTGGCTGAAGGGTTTGGTTTGCAAACCCTTCAGGCTATTCAGCGAATGACCTTCCTGATTTTGGTTGACCGTTTTTTGAACCTTCCTGAAGGGTTTGAAAACCAAACCCTTCAGCCAGTTTCTCGCTGAGAATCAACGATAATGAAGGGTTGGCTGAAGGGTTGAACGATTTTTCGGAGGGTAATTTTGCATATATAGAGAGGGTGAATTGTCAGGTTATTGTCGCTTCGCTCCCTGCGTTGGCGGGTCTTTGCCCCCTCCCAGCCGTTAGCGCTACAGTGCGCTTGAAGTGCCGCCCAGACAATCCTAAGTGCCGAATTGTTTTTTCTAAGTGCCGAGTTGTCCGGGCCAAAGCCTGCTGCCCGAGAGCCAGACTGGCGCACCGTTTCATCGTATTTTGCCAACTGCTGTGCATAAAAGCCACGTTCTGCCCTACACAAAACGGGGCCGCGAGTGCAAAAAGCAAGGTTTCGTCATGAGTTTTAGACAAAAAGCCGTACTTTTGCTTCGAATATACCATTACTCCACATCATCATGCCATACAAAAAGCAATTCACTGAGGCTGAACTGAAAGAGCTGCTCGAATGGTTTGAAGCACAGGCGGAACATCTGCCCCACTCGTTGCAGTTAGACAAGGCCACCTACATAGCAGACCTGCCCAAAACGGTCAAGCTCTACTTTGACATTGTCAGGCTGCACGGCGATAACCCTACTTACAGCGGACAGATCAACCACCTGTTCAAGATCAAGGAAAAGCTGGCCGCCGCCCAGTGACCTTCTGCCCGACCTAGTTGCAGCCCGCTCCTTTTATACATAACACCACTCCTTATTATATATAGGCCGCCGGGCCACTCCTTATTATATATTAGGTGGCGGCCGGTCCGGCCGACCCCGATGCCTATAAGAACCTCCCCACGAATAAAATGAAATCGTCTCCCTTCAAAATATTCCTCCTGGTATTGCTCGTAGTGCTGCTGCTGTTGCCCCTACAATGGCTGCCCGACCTGACCATCGGCAGCTATGAAGTGAAACGCGTGGCCCTGCTCGACGACGTGCTGCCCGCTCCCACCACGACCGCATTGTCCTCAGCCGACAGCCTGCAACGCAAGCTGCCCGCCGTAAAACCCGCATTCAAGGACTCGTGTCCGCCGGGCGTGGTGTGTATTGAAGACTATGCCGACGAAACGGACCGGGGCATGAGCGCGCTCTACGAAGCCCTGCTGCAAGGCCAGGCACTGGGCCGCCCCGTGCGCATCGCCTATCTGGGCGACTCGTTCATCGAAGTCGACATCCTGACCTCCTCACTGCGCTCCATGCTGCAACAGAAGTTCGGCGGCCGAGGCGTGGGCTTTGTCGAAATGGACCCTCCCTACGCAGCCAACCGCAGCACGGTGCGCCAGCGTTCGGGCGGTTGGAACACCTTCTGCCTGCTCGACAAGGGCAAATATGAAAGCAACCGGCTGGCCCTGAGCGGCCGCTATTTCGTGCCGCAGGGCACGGCCTGGACCGAACTGAGCGGCGTGAAGCAGCCCCGGCTCGACTCGGCCGATGTCCACACGCTCTACCTGCGTTCTGCCGCCGGCATCGAAGCCGGCATCAAGCTCGACAACGGTCCGACACTGGCCATGCGCTCCGGCGGCACAGGGGTCATGGAGGCACTGAGCTACCAGGGCAGGGCCGGCAAGGTGCGCTGGCAAGTGCCTGCCACGGCTGGGCTTACCTGCTGGGGCGTGGCCGAAGAGGGGGCTACGGGCATCGTGGTCGACAACTTCTCGCTGCGCGGCAGCAGCGGCACCGTGCTGACTGCCATACCCGAGCGCAACCTCTGCGAGCTGAACGCGGTGAGGCCCTACGACCTGATTGTGGTGCAGTACGGGCTGAACGTGGCCAACAAGAAGCAGCAGGACTACTCGCGCTATGCCAAGCAGATGAAGGAGGTGATTGAACACATGAAACGGGGCTTCCCGCAAGCCGGCATCCTGCTGGTGGGCGTGGGCGACCGCGAAGACCGCATCAACGGCGAGCTGCGCACCATGCCCGGCATTCTGGCCCTGAACAAATACCAGCAAAATCTGGCCGCCGAATGCCACGTGGCCTACTGGAACCTCTTTGAGGGCATGGGTGGCGAAGGCAGCATCCGACGCATGGCTGAGGCCAAACCGGCCGAGGCGGGCAAGGACTACACGCACATCAACCTGCGCGGAGGCGAAAGGGTGGCCAAGGCTTTGTTCAAATCGATGGTCTATGGATATGAGCAACACAAGAAGCGTAAGGCTTATGAGGCTGAAACGAAACACGACTGACAGCATGACCGGGCTGCCCCGCTGGCAAGCCTCGTCGGGCACTGGGCTGAGCGGGTCGCAGAGTTCGAGCCGCAAGTTCTACATGATTCTGGCCGGCTGGGCCATTCTGCTCGGAGTGGCCGTAGCTGCCAGCCTGTCGCATGGCGATGCGGGTGAGGCTCCTGCCCAGCCGGGAGCCGGCAACGCCTTCTGCACAGCCATCGAAGAGGACACGCTCAACGCCACAGCTGCGCTCGACGGTTTCCCCGAAATCACGCCGTTGGCACAGCCCGGACAGTCGATGCCCCGAAGCTTCAGGGCCAGCCGACCCAATGTGCTGGGACAGGCAGAGGTGCTGCTGCCCGTGGCACGCATCCTGGCCGACGGCGAACGGCCGCTGCGGGTGTTGCACATAGGCGATTCGCATGTGGCAGGCAAGACTTTCCCCGCTGCCGTCAAGGCCGAACTGACACGCTGCCTGGGCTGTCCTGACCCCACCGACGATGCCTGCGGAGGCATCGACTACAGCTATGTGGCAAAGAACGGGGCCACCACGCAAACCTTCCTGAACGACACCTACATGAACACCTTTGCCCAAAAGCGACCCGACCTCATCATCCTCTCGCTGGGCACCAACGAGGCCCACGGCATGGGCTACCGCGAAGACCTCCACCAAAGGCAGCTCGACACCTTCATGGAGTCGCTCCAGAAGGCCTGTCCCGAAGCCACCGTGCTGCTCACCACACCGCCAGGCGACTACCTGAGTTCTTCCTATGTGAACTACCGGCAGATGGCCCGCTCGAAGCACAAGACCAAGCAGGTGCGCTACACCAAGCGGCCCAATCCCATGAGCAGCCGCTGTGCCAGCCTGTTAGTGGACTACGCCCAGAGCCACGAACTGCCCTATTGGGACCTCTTCAATATATGCGGCGGCGAACAGGCCGCCCAGCGCAACTGGTCGGCAGGCCACTACCTGCGCCCCGACGGCATACACTTCACCCCCGCAGGCTACCAGCTGCAAGGCAAACTGCTGGCCGAAGCGCTCGTCACGGCGTTTGTCAAGCCCTAAGTGACGTTTCAACCACCGTATTTTCCCACCACCCCGACATGCTTTCTATCCTCGAATACTCCCCCGCCAACCCGCTGCTGTTCAACACAGGGCTGTTCATCTTCTTCTTCCTGACATTCATCGCCGGCTACACCCTGCTGAGCAGCCGCCACACCGTCCCCCTGCGGCTGCTCTATGTCACGGCCTTTTCTTATTACTTCTACTACAAGAATGCCGGTGCCTGGTGCATGCTGCTGGCCGTCATCACGCTGGTCAACTTCTTCTGCGCCATCGGCATGGAACGTTCGGGCAGCCAGAAAGCACGCAAGCGGTGGATGTGGGCGGCTGTCGGCTTCATGCTCACACAGCTCGCCTTCTTCAAATACACCAACTGGGTGCTCTCCACGCTCGCCGGCTTCACGCTGCTGCCCGAAGGCACCCGGCTCGACCTCCCCATGCTCATCGGCATCTCGTTCTTCACCTTCCAGTCGATGAGCTACATCATCGATGTCTACCGCCGCCAGATGCCTGCCACCCGTTCGCTCACCGACTTCGCCTTCTTCGTGAGCTTCTTCCCCACCCTGCTGGCCGGCCCCATACTGCGTGCACGCACCTTCCTGCCGCAGCTGCGCCAACCCATCCACATCACACACCAGATGATGGGTTCGGGCACCTGGTTCATCATCATGGGCCTGTTCAAGAAGTGCATCATATCCGACTACATCAGCCAGAACTTCGTGTCGCGCATCTTCGACAATCCCGCCCTCTACTCGGGACTCGAAAACCTGCTCGGCGTATACGGCTACGCGCTCCAGCTCTACTGCGACTTCTCGGGCTACTCCGACATGGCCATCGGCATCGCACTGTGGATGGGATTCAGCCTGCCGGCCAACTTCCGCGCACCCTACAAGAGCGACTCCATCACCGACTTCTGGCGGCGTTGGCACATTTCGCTGTCATCCTGGCTGCGCGACTACCTCTACATCTCCATGGGCGGCAACCGCTGCTCGCGCTGGCGCATGTACTTCAACCAGTTCATGACCATGCTGCTGGGCGGCCTGTGGCACGGTGCCTCGTGGAACTTTGTAATCTGGGGCAGCGTACACGGCATAGCCCTGTGCCTGCACAAGGCTTGGCAGCAGCTGCTGGGCCACGACAAACACTACCACCCCACAGGACTGCGCCGCGTGCTGGCCGTCGTGCTCACCTTCCACTTAGTCTGCTTCAGCTGGCTCTTCTTCGCCGGTTCGAGCTTTGAGGCATCGGCCGCCATGCTCACCCAGATATTCACCAACTTCCAGCCGCAACTCATCACGCAGTTTGTGGCCGGCTATCCCGAAGTCACGTCACTCATGGTGCTCGGCTTCGTGCTCCACTTCCTGCCCACCCGCCTCAACGAACGCACCGAAGCGCTCATGGGCCGCACGCCCTCCATCCTGCTGGCTGTCCTGCTGGCCCTCACCATCATCTGGGTGATTCAGGTCAAAGGCTCCGAAATCCAACCCTTCATCTACTTCAAGTTCTAAGATTATGACCCGACTGCGAACCTCTATCCGCCAATATGCCGACCGCCCGGTCGACGACCTCCTGCTCAACGACCTGCTCTCACAGGCCGAACGCACCCAAACCATGGGCAACCTGCAGCTCTACAGCGTGGTAGTGACCCGCTCTGCCGAAATGAAACGGCAGCTCGCCCCGGCCCACTTCAACCAGCCCATGGTCACACAGGCTCCCGTCGTGCTGACCTTCTGTGCCGACTATCACCGCACCACGCAGTGGGCCTTGCAGCGCAAGGGACATCCCGGCTACGGCAACCTGCTCTCCTTCATGAACGCAGCCACCGACGCGCTGCTCTTCTGCCAACGCTTCTGCGACCTCGCCGAAGCCGCCGGTCTGGGCCTTTGCTTTCTGGGAACCACCGT
>JBJEAF010000027.1:0-5479 GCA_051868755.1 Alloprevotella sp. | reverse complement strand
GTCCGAGAGCCGCCCCGCCTCGGTCATCCCCTCCGCGAGACCTCCCGTTCCCGTTCCAGAATCCCGACCAGCGTCCGTCCCTTAATCCTGAACTCAACCTCTCCGCCGCCCCCGCCGCCGCTGTCCGCCAGCAGTCCGCGCAGGCGGTCGAGCGGCGCAATCACCTCCGGGTTATTGCCCGCCCCCGCATACTCGCCCACCAGTGCCACCGTAGGCCCCGACACGATGCCGCCCTTCGCGAAAGGCATCAGCCCGACAGCCTTCACAGCCGAAGCCGCCGCAGCCGAAAACCCCGAAGCAATCCCGAAGCCCGCAAACGGGATAAACGCGTGCGCCGCATAGTACGACGCGCTCGCCAACTCCACAAAGCTCGCCGTAGCCGCCTTGTTCGCCGCAATCAGCGGCACGGACGCCGCAGCCGCCGTCCCCGAGGCCGCAGCGTCAGCCCCCTTCGCCGCGGCCGCCGAAGCCGCCGCAGCCGCGTCCGAGCTGTGCGCAACCGTGTCAGCCCCCGTCGCGACAGTCAGCATCCTCACCACGCCCACTATCGCCTGAATGCCGTCATACAGCGCGATGAAGCCGTCCACCACAGCCATAGCCTTCTCCCAGGCAGTACTGTTGCCCTCCAAAGCCTCCGTGATGCCCCTGATACCGCCGTCCACGCCCTTCACGCCGTTCCAGCCGTTCTTAAACGTGTCCATCGACAGCACCGCCGTCCTGCGCCACCGCTCGTAAGTCGCAATCATCCCCTCGATCTCCTTCCGCTGGCTCTCCGTCACAGGGTGCTCCATGTCCGACAGCAGCCCGTTCAGCTCCCTGATCTTCTCCGTCAGAGCCTCGAAGCCCATGCCCCTCACCTTCACGCGGAACTCACGGCCCTCCAGCCCTTCGACCTCAGCCATCTCCTTGCGCATCCCCGACAGCTCGATGCCTATCTGCAGAACCTTTTTCTTGGCCGTCAGCTCGTCAATGACAGCCTGCGTCTTTTGTATCTGGTCCGCATCCTCCCTTTGCTGCCTCTCGGAGTAGAAGGAAATCGCCGCGTCTATATCCTCAGCCGTGTCAGTCGTTTCCGGCAGCCGCGCCTCGTCCACTGCCAAGTCCCAAGCCCCCTTCAGCTTGTTCAGCGCGTTGATGCCCTTCTGCGCGAACAGCCGCTGCTGCTCGTCTCCGCTGTCCAGAAGGCGGTTATAGTAAGCCAGTTTCTGGTTCAGCTGCTCATAGCTCCTTATCTCGTCATCCTTCAGCGCAGCCACACGCTCGTCCTCCAGCGCCTGCCGGGCCGCTTCCGTCCGCTCGATCTCCGCGTCGATTCCCGCCAGAGCCTCCTTGTTGGCCGTCATCCTCTGCTTGCGGAGGTGTCCCAGCTTCTTGTCGTAATCCTCCAGCGAGTTCAGCTCCGCCGGCACGTTGGCGGCCTCCGCCAGATCCATGAAGGCCGCGACAGCATCCTCCGCTGCCTTCTTCGACCTCGCCAGCGTCACGATGTGCTCCGTGTCAGTAATGTCCGCCTTCTCCAGCTCCTGCTGGTAATACGCCACATTGTTCTTCAGCTCCTTGTACGTACCCGCATCGGCAACCAGCTTCAGCTCCTCCTTCTTGCCGCCGCCGCCGCTGCCGCTGCCGCCGCCCGGAACTCCGCCGCCGGGGCGCGAGGCGCTGCCCTTGACCTTAAACTCAATCCGCCCCGCCTCAGCCACGGCGTCGCGCATCTGCCGTTGCAGGTCAGCGACCACGGCGCGGTTGTCCTTGACCTGCCGGTTAATCTTCTCTATCTCGCTCGTCCCTATGATCTCTTGCGTCTCATAGATTGGAAGGAGCTTTCCGTCGCCCGCGTCTATCTGGCCCGAGGCCACCTGCCGGCTGTCCCGCTTCGTGCTGTACTTTCTCTTGTTGCCCTTGTCGTCGTAGATAAGGCCGCGCGTTTCGGCTTCCTTCTCGGCGATTTGGTTCGCGAGCTGCCGTGTCCTCGCCTCGACCACCATCTGGCGGCAATAGGCCTCGCTGTTCTGCACCAGCGCCTCATACCACTTTGCCACACTGCCAAAGTAGCCCATTGTCTCGCCGTAAGTGTCATTAAGCTGCCCGACGATTTCCTTCTCCTCCCGGCTCGTGTCTTTGCCCGTGTTCTTGACGGCAATCAGGCTCCTGAGCTTTTCCTTGTTGATTTCGAGTGCCGAAGACGAGTTGGTGTAAGCGTCCGCTGCGGCCTGCTCCACATCCTTCAGGCGTTTCCCTTCCTCCTCCGCCAACCGCGCCTCGCGGTTAGCCTTCCTCATGCTCTCCGCCGCATCGTCTGTCTTGCCCGCAAACAGCGACAGGACCGACGAAACGGCCATGAAGGCCAGCCCGACACCCGTCACAGCCATCAGGCCCATAATCGCCGCCCTCATCGCCACCGCCTGCACCGTCGCGAGTTTCGCCCCGAACGTCCACGCCAGGGCGGCCTGCCGTCCGTAATACAGCTGCGCCGACCAGAGCCGCTGCGCCGCCGCCGATACCTTCGAGGCCGCCGCATGGCCATAAGTCGAAACAGTGGCCATATTGACCGCCTTCGACAGGCCCGTCAAGCCCACGACAAGCCCCTTGATGCCGTTATACGTCGTCCCGACTGCCATAAAGGCCATGCCCAGCTCACCCGCAGCCACCACGGCGGGTTCAATGCGCTCGAACAGCGCGCCCATCTGCTCCTTCAGGTCGCCTATGGCGTTCGCCATCTGCACGGCCTTCCCCGCGTCGGTCTTGGCCAGTTCCGCGTTCATGCCGCCGACCGCGCTCTCCACAACCTCCGCCAGCACAGCCGCGCGCTCCTCCTCCGTGCCGAATTTCAGAATCTGCTCCTGCGCCTCGTCAAACTTGTAGCCGTAACGCGACAGCGCACCCGTCTGCCCGTCCATCACCTTGCCCAGCATCGTGGCTATGTTCGCCGCGCTCTCCTGCGTGGCATTGAAGCCATACTGCTGCGCCACCATGTCGTTCATCACGGGAATCAGCTTCTCTAAGCTCGACTTCTTCTCGAGGTAGGTCGCCAGCTCCTGCGCACCCGCAAGCTGCACCTCGTCCCCAATCACGCCCAGCTCCTGCTGCGCCGAACACAAGTCCTTGATGCTCTGAATCTCCTCCTCCCGGGCACCCATCGTGTTCCGCATGTTGTTCGCCAGCTTCGTCTCCGCCTCTACCTGGACACGGTTCGCCGCCGAATACGAACTGACAACGCCGACAAGTTGCCTCATGCCCGAAACCGTGTTTTGGATAGCAGCGCCTGTCTGCGTGATCATGAGAAGCTCATCGCGCATTCGGCCCGAACTGCTGCGTGCCAAATCCATTTGCCGGCTCAGCTCCTTCAGGTTGACGGATGCCGTAACAAGCTGGTCCTTCCCGTCAACCGACAATCGTATGTTGAATTTTATGTCTTTTGGCATTTTTAACCCCCGTTGTTCGAAATGTTAGTATCAATCACATATCTTTGCGAGCGACAACTTAAATAAATCAATCCCATGCGCAAACACAGAATAATAGCGACCAATATCTTATTGAATCTGGCCCGCATATCCGCCGTGGCATTCGTTATACTGCTATTCTTCGGCCCCGTCTGCCTCACACTGTTTTTTGCCGGCTTAGGCTTCGCTTCTCTTGTAGGGGCCATTATTACATCAGGACTATGCAGCGGCGACAAAACAATCGAAGAAATCTACGGAGAAGATGAATGACTCTTTCCGTTGATCCTCTTGGCCAGCTTCTCAAGCCTCGCCTTGCTCTCCGCAGCCGAGACCGTCTTCTTCGGCGGTGCTCCTCCATGGGCCGCGACCCTTCCCGCTTTGTCCCAGGAAAACGGCAGCAGCTCGCGGGCCGAAATCCGCTTCTTCACGTGCGGCTGGATGCAGACAGTGGCGAGCATCCTCATCCGCTCCCAGCCGTCCCTGTAATCGGCTTCGCGCTGGCGGCGGTAGGCATCACACACACACTCAAACTCCTCCGGCGTCAAACCGCAAAAGTCCGAAAGCGACATACCCACGCACCCCAGCGCGAAACCCAACAGCTCGGTTATACCGGGCTTTTTTTTTCATCCTGCGGCCCTTCCGCCGAATCCGGACCCGCCTTCTGCCCATGGGCCGCGTCCGCCCACGCCTTCACGTCCTCAGGGCTCACGCTGTCCGCAAACTCCATCAGCGACAGGCCGAACTTCAGACCGTCATGCGCCGAAGCCGAAACCACACAACACCACAGGAGCGTACACAAGTCCGTAAACGAACCCTCGCCCATCTCCGTCACCTCGCGGCCCGTCTCACGCTTGAACCGCAGAAAAGCACCCATCGTAGGGCGGCACGGAAACGATTCCCCGTTCACCTCAATCTCAATCTTGCCCATAAGTCAGAACCCGAAGTCTAAGAACCCGAAACATCCGACACCTTGCCCGGGTAAACGTCAGGCTCACCGTCATTCTCCAACGAGATGCTGTAAGTCGCGTCATCCTGCGCAGGGCTCGTCTCCTCAATGCTCGCAATCACAAACTTGCCCGACAAGTAAGGCGCATCGTCGCCCTCGCGCTCAAACGCCTTCACGTCCACGCTCGCGCCGGCGCCCCACTTCGCCGAAATCTCCTCAAAACCGTTCTCCGTCTCATTGTAGAAGCGAAGGCCCTCCGCACTGATCGAAACCGACAGCCCGACAACACCCTTGCTCTTCCACAGACCGGCCGACTTGCCCTGAGAGGCCAGAGGCTTCACGGCGCGGTCCTTCGTCTCACTGTTAAACGTAATCGTGTGGCTCGAGCAATGCCCGACAGCCTTGCCGCCGACACTCAGCAGCAAATCACTGCCGTTAATGTAATTCTCCATAACAACAATAAACTTTTAAAACTCACAAAAAACTAACTGCCGAGGCGAATCCTGAAAGTAAGACTCTGCACAAAGGCGTCACCCTCATAACCCTCCTCCGCGTCAACAAGCACACAACTGCGCATCACCAGACCGTCCCTCACCCCCCGGGCCCCGTCCAGCACACGCCTCACAGCCTCAGCCAGCTCCAGGCTGCCCTCATACGACTCCGCGAAGCACAGCACCTCGACCCGAACCGCGTCACTACCCGCAGAACCCTTCACCGCATCCTGCTCCAGACCCACACGCCGGTACGCCACATAAGGCAGCCGGGCCTCCCCGACAACCACAGGAAACACCTTCCGTGCAATCCCCCTGACACCCGCATCCGAGCAAAGCAACCCGCGGACAACAAGCCCCGCGCTCAAAGAACTAACCATACAACCTCCAATCTTAAAAACCGGCCCCCGTCCCCGGCGGTTCACCGCCGGGCGTAGAGAGCCCTCCGCAGCGGCCCCCGTTCCGCGTGCGTCAGCGCGCGGCGAGCCGCTTGTCCTCCAGCCCCCGCCCTCGACCACCGTTCCCGGCGGTTCAGCCGCCGGGCCGAGCGTCCGCCCCCTTTCGCCCCCAGCCCCCGTTCCGCGTGCGTCAGCGCGCGGCCC
>JBJEAF010000026.1:0-5528 GCA_051868755.1 Alloprevotella sp. | reverse complement strand
CTTGCATTCACACATTTATCTAAAAATCATGCACCGGGATTTCGGCTTGAGCCAATAATACTATTACTTAATCCCTAATCTCTAATACTTAACCACTAATACTTAACCACTAATACTTAATCACTAATCCCTAATACTTAATACCTAATCCCTCCCCGCCAAGGAAACAAACATGTCCCTCAGACCAATCTGCTCGTTCTCTATCAGATAGTCGAGGGATTTTTCTATGCACTTGCGGGGAAACGGGGCCTGATTCAGCTCGTCAATGCGGTGCGGCGCGCCGTCGCCCAGCAGTTGGAGCATCCACTGGCAGCAAGCATCTTCCTGTTCTTCCTCGGCAGCGTTGTCGGTATGGCGTGACAGGCAGACATCACAGTGCCCGCAGTCGGGCGCGTCATCGCCGAAGTATTGCAACAGGTAACGGCTGCGGCACAACGAAGTCTGCTGAAAATAGTCCACCATCGCCTCCACCCGCTGGCGGTACACCTCCTGGCGGTCCTCGTAGATGCTGCGCGGAATCTCCACATAGCACGTGTCAACCCTGCGCATGGTGTAGGTGATTTGCGGTATCTGCTTGTGTGGAATGTAGTGGATGAGCCGGTAGCGTGTGAGCTGGCACAGCGACTCGTACACCTGTTCAGCCGTCAGCCCGCAGCGTTCGCCCAGTCGGTCCTCCTCGATGGGCACATAGTCCGTGAACAGGCTGCCGCTGGTGCGCAGCAGCGCGTTGACCAGTCGGTCCTCCTCGCGGCTCAGGTAGTGCACGTCGTACAGATCGTCGCGCCGCACCAGAAAGATGACGCGCGAACTGTGCTCGTCCTCGATGCTGAAGTGGATATACCCCGCGCGGCTGAGCAGTTGCAGTGCATTCACCAACAGCACGGGATAATGGTGGAACACCCGGCAGAAGCGTTCGAGGGGCAGGTCGAAAGTGCGCCCCTCGGCTTCGCCCTCGGCAATCTGGTAGAACGAGCTGAGGTCCTCATACACTTTGCGGATGTACGCACGGTCAGGAAAAGCCTGCGTGAGCCTGCTGTGCAGCAGTCGCACGTCGCCCCGGCTGCAGAGCAGCACGGCATAGGCCGTATGGCCGTCGCGCCCTGCGCGTCCCGCCTCCTGATAGTAAGCTTCGGGCGATTCGGGCACATCGGCATGGATAACGAGGCGCACGTCGGGCTTGTCGATGCCCATGCCAAAGGCGTTGGTAGCCACCATCACCCGCACGCTGCCCTTCACCCAAGCCTGCTGCCGCAGGTCCTTGTCGAGCGAGGTGAGCCCGGCATGGTAATTCAGGGCCGTGATGCCTTCCTGCCGCAGCTCGGCAGCCAGGTCTGTGGTCTTGTTGCGACTGCTTGTGTAGATGATGGCCGAACCCGGCACCGCCCGCAGTATGTGCAGCATTTCCGCATTCTTGTCGTTGGTGTGGCGCACCACATAGCGCAGGTTGGTGCGCTCGAAGCTCATGCGGAACACGTTTCCCTCGCTAAAGCCCAAGCGCTGGCAGATGTCATCGACCACAGTAGCCGTGGCCGTAGCCGTCAGTGCCAGCACCGGCACACCGGGCAGCAGCGGACGCAGCTCGGCAATGCGCAGGTAGTGCGGACGGAAGTCGTAGCCCCATTGCGAGATGCAATGGGCCTCGTCGACGGTGAGCAGACACACCTTCATGCGCCGCACCTTGTTCATAAACAAGGGTGTAGCCAGACGTTCGGGCGACACATACAGGAACTTGTAGGCACCGAACACGGCGTTGTCCAAATGCCGTCCTATCTCCTCGCGGCTCTGCCCCGAGTAGATAGCCGCCGCCTTGATGCCCCGCCGGTTGAGGCTGTCCACCTGGTCCTTCATGAGCGCAATGAGCGGCGTGACCACCAGGCACAGCCCCTCCATAGCCAATGCCGGCACCTGAAAGGTGATGCTCTTTCCTCCGCCCGTGGGCATGAGGCCCAGCGTGTCGTGCCCTTGGGCCACACTGGCTATGATGTCGGCCTGAATGCCCCGGAAGTCGGGATAGCCCCAGTATTTGTGCAGAATGTCCCTGAATGCTTGCATGGAGGGTTTTTAAGTGTTAGTGATAAAGTATGAGTGATTAGGTTGTAATAAGATTCATGTTTCGCAGGTACTATCACGTATGAAAAACAAGCGTTCAAGGCACGCCCCGAAGGGGCAAAGATTGTGCAAGCTTGGCTCTGCGCTCACTTGCACAATCTTTGCCCCTTCGGGGCGTGCCTTGAACGCTCGTTAACTATCTGCAACTACTTGCGAAACTTGAATTTTTAATAAAACTCACTGAGCGGCTGACGGCAACGCTTCATTGCGACCTTATAAACTCTTCAACCATAAACTTTCAACTTAAATCATAAACTTTCAACTTAAATCCCTCATTCCGCCGAAGGGCGGATGTCGTCGATTTGCAGTTGCACCTCGCCGCGCTTGTGCGAGTTCTCTTCGATGGTGTAGCAAATGTCGAAGGCCCGTTTCGTCTTGATGAAGCGGGCCTGCGAACTCTGCCCGAAGGCAATGCCGTTCATCACGTTGTTGCTCTTGTTGTCCACCAGTTCGAGCTTGATGTGCTCCTGTCCGCGTCCCACCACCTTGCTCGTGCCGTAGTCATACACCTTCTTGGTGCAGAACACCGGTTTCGGATTACCCGGCCCGAAGGGCGCGAAGCGGCGCAGCTGCTGGTAAAACCTGAAGCTTACGTCCTTGAAGTCCAGTTCGGCCTTGATCTCGATAGTGGCCTCCGTCTGTTCGTCAAGAATATGCTGGGCCACGTACTCCTCAAAGCGGCGGCTGAACTCCTCCACGTGTTCCACGGGCAAGGTCAGTCCGGCTGCATACGTGTGGCCGCCAAAGTTTTCGAGCAAGTCCTCGCAGCTCTGTACCGCCTTATACACGTCGAAGCCCGACACAGAGCGGGCCGAACCCGTCGCCATGCCCTCCGAGCGCGTCAACACCACGGCCGGACGGTAATACTGTTCGGTGAGCCTCGATGCCACGATACCGATTACCCCCTTGTGCCAGTCCTCGTTGTAGATGACAATGCTGCGGCGGTCCTCCAGTCCGGGCAGGTCCTTTACCTGTTCGATAGCCTCCTCGGTCATCTGCTTGTCCAAGTCCTTGCGCGCCTCATTGTAGAGGTTGATGCGTCCCGCCTTTTCGAGCGCGGCGGCATAGTCCTTCTCGACCAAGAGTTCCACAGCCTCGCGTCCGTTCTGCATACGTCCCGAGGCATTGATGCGTGGCCCGATTTTGAAGATAATGTCGTTCATCGCCAGTTCCCGGTCAGCCAGTCCGCACACCTCGATGATAGCCTGCAGGCCGATGCTCGGGTTCGAGTTGAGGCAGCGCAGGCCGTGGTAAGCCAGAATGCGGTTTTCGCCCATCACGGGCACGATGTCCGAGGCGATGCTCACCGCACACAGGTCGAGCAGCTGGTTGAGCTTGTTAAACTCAATGCCGTTGCTCAGGGCGAAAGCCTGCATGAATTTGAAGCCCACGCCGCAGCCCGACAGGTCCGTGTAGGGATAGCGGTTGTCGCGCCGCTTGGGGTTCAGGATAGCCACCGCCTCGGGCAGCGACTCATCGGGCACATGGTGGTCGCAGATGATGAAGTCAATGCCCAGCGTCTTCGCATAGGCAATCTCCTCGATGGCCTTGATGCCGCAGTCGAGCACGATGATCAGTCCCACACCCGTGAGCGAAGCATACTCCACGCCCTTGCGCGAAATGCCGTAGCCCTCGTCATAGCGGTCGGGAATGTAGAAGTCAATGTTCGAGTAGTACTGCCTCAGGAACTTGTAGACGAGTGCTACGGCCGTACATCCGTCCACGTCGTAGTCGCCATACACCATGATGCGTTCCTTTCTGCCCATGGCCAGGTTGAGCCTGTCCACAGCCAACTGCATGTCGTTCATCAGGAAAGGGTCGTGCAGTTCAGTCAGCTGAGGCCGGAAGAAGTGGCGGGCTTGCTGCGGCGTGTGGATGCCCCGCTCGCAGAGCAGCCCTGCCAGCGCAGGGTGAATGCCCAGTTCGCCGGCTAAGGAGGCTTCGGCAGCGGCAGTGGCCGCATCGGGAGCCTCGTAGTGCCATTTGTAGTTCATGCTGATATATCATTTTTGTTATATGCTGGTTAGGGAGTGATGCAGGCGTTTCAGGGTCGTTGTGCCGTCTGGCCGGCGGTCAGTCATCCGGGGTCTGTCCGGTCTGTCCCGCATCTGCTTTCGGCAGTGTCATACAGCCGTTTGAGTGCACGTGTCCCCTGTGCCTTGCTGGGGCGAAGCGTTAAGCGCATCGCAATCAGCGGGCTAAGTTAGGCATTATTTGTCGAATATGCCGAAAGGTCTCGGAAGTTTGTGGTGTAAAAGTGTCGGGGTAGGGTCGGGGAGATGTAGCTGCCCCCCTATAATTCAACTTTCGCAGGTCGTTGCCGTTAGTTGTCAAGCGTTCAAGGCACGCCCTGCAAGGGCATCAGCGCATAGCCCAGGGCATCGCCCTGGGTAGGTTAACCGCCGTAAATGCGCCCTGCAAGGGCAAAAGCGTATGTTCGCAACGCTTGTCTACTAACGCTTTTGCCCTTGCAGGGCGAACTTTATCGCCTCGTTCTACCCAGGGCGATGCCCTGGGCTATGCGCTCGTTACATAAGATTGGCTGCGTTCGGCATAGCTCAAGCAAGCTTGGCTCTGCGCTCACTTGCACAATCTTTGCCCCTTCGGGGCGTGCTTTGAACCCTTGTTAACTATCTGCAACTACTTGCGAAACTTGAATTAGAAACCAGAAAAGAGGCGACGGTGCACTGGGAGGGCGTGGCAAAGGCCCGCCCGATGTCAAACCTGGAGGACATGGCAAAGTCCCGCCTAAGAACATTTCGGCGTGCCTTTCTATACGCATTTTTAAAGTCGCAAAAACCCTTCAACCCTTCAGCCACCCCTTCATTATCGCTGATTCTCATGGGGAAACTGGCTGAAGGGTTTGACTTTCAAACCCTTCAGACCCTTCAGCAACCCTTCAGCCACGATCAGCTCAGATGCAAACAAACAGACTCTCCACAAGGCTTGTCTCAGGTAAAACAAGGTCTGGACTAAGCGTGACAACTCGGCATCTTGTCGCGCCAAAGCCAGAACTTGTTTGCATGAAATCAGGGGGAACGGAATAGTAGACTCACGCTGAAAGAAAACATCACGGCTGAACCTTCCTGAAGGGTTTGAAAACAAAACCCTTCAGCCAGTTTCCCTATGATTATCAAAGAGAATGAAGGGTTGGCTGAAGGGTTGATCGATTTTCGGAGGGTTATTTTGCGTATATATGGAGAGTTGTCAGGTCATTGTCGCTTCGCTCCCTGTGTAGAATAAAGCCCTCCCAAAAACATAACAGAAGCTGAAATTGAGGCGACGGTGCACTGGGAGGGCGTGGCAAAGGCCCGCCCAATGTCAAGCCAATTAGATGCGGCGGTGCACTGGGAGGGCGTGGCTGCCAGCCCGCCCGAAGTCAAACCAGCATGGTGCAATGGTGGACATGGCAAGCCCAG
>JBJEAF010000025.1:0-1502 GCA_051868755.1 Alloprevotella sp. | reverse complement strand
ACCTAAACGGCATTCCTAACGATGTCCCGGGCTATGTGATTTTGCCCCTACTTTAAGTGGCTTGAACGCTGGGATAGCCATAGAGGCTATAGATTACTATACCCCCTTAGAAACTGAGCGAATTGGAGACGATTACCGCCAAGACGAGGGCGGTGATGACGGCGTAGAGCCAGTCGCGCTCCTTCAGGAAATCAAAAAAGGAGAGAAGGACGCGGAGGATGGGCGTGAGGATGAGCGCCAACACGCCGGTCTGTATCCACCCGACGGCCGTGAAACGGCTGAAACCTTGAAGGATGCCGGGCAAGGTGGTGTAGTCCGCCGAATGCGCCGCCGCATAGCTGAACTGGCGGTACTGGGCGAGGTCGAACGGCTCGCTGCCGTGCTGCGACAAATAGAGGATGCCGCCTACAAAGGCCACAAGGCTGGCTATCGTGACACCCCAACGCAGGGTGCGGGAGATGAGTAACTGTATGTCCATAAGGGGAATGAGCTATGGTGAAAGAAAGGCTGCGCGTCGTGACGCGCGGCAAACCGGCGATGAATGCGAAGTTTCCTGTCAATAGGCCCCGCTGAAGCCCTGCCAAATCATGTTGAGGGCCACAAGGGTAATGGCGACACAGAATATCTGGCGCAGCACGCGCACGTTCATGCTTTTGAGCAGTCGGGCTCCCGTGAGCGCGCCGAGCAACACGCCTATCATGACGGGACAGGCGAGGCCCGGGACGATGATGCCACGCTGGATATAGACGACGGCCGAGGCACAGGCGGTGACACCCATCATGAAGTTGGAGGTGGTGGTGCTCACCTTGAAGGGCACTTTCATCAGGCCGTCCATGGCCAGCACCTTGAGCACGCCCGACCCGATGCCGAGGATGCCCGACAGCACGCCGGCCACGTACATGACGCTGAAACCGCCGCCGACGTTGCGCAGCTCGTAGGGCTTCAGTGTGCCGTCCTTCTGCGGCCAGGTGCCGAAGAGCTTGAGGCGGCGGGCCGTTTCGCTGCCCACCACGCCGTCGTGGTCACTCTTGCGCCGCTGCTGCATGGCTGCGGTGAGGAGGAGTACGCCGCCGTAGATAACGGCGATGATGTTGTTGTTGAGATAGATGGCCACAGCGGCACCGCATACGGCTCCGAGGGTGGTGGCGATTTCGAGGAACATGCCCAAGCGGATGTTGGTGATGCCCTCTTTGACATAGGCGGAGCCTGAACCGCTGGAGGTGGCGATGGAGGAGACCAGTGCGGCGCCAATGGCGTAGTGGAAGTCGAGCCCGAAGCCCAGGGTGAGCACGGGGATGACGACTACGCCGCCGCCCAGCCCCGTGAGCGAGCCGAGCAGGCCCGCACAGTAGGCAGCGAGCAAGAGGATGAGGGTAAAGGTGAGAATGGTCATGGGTAAGGAGATTTTGGGGGAGGGGGAGCGGGAGAATCAGGTTATGGGGTTATGAGGTTATCAAATTATTGAAGTTTCGCAAGTTGTTGCAGATAGTCAACAAGGGTTC
>JBJEAF010000024.1:0-1504 GCA_051868755.1 Alloprevotella sp. | reverse complement strand
AATGAGTTCACTCATGGGGCGTTCTTTAAAACCTAATTTATAGAACACCCCTTAAGTTCAAATTGTCGTGTACAGCCATTCGTTCCGTTCGAAAGTAGTGTCCGGCTCGTTCACCCTGCCGGTCATGGCCATTGCCACTCTGCTGCTGTGGCCAGTGTGGGGTGTGTTCGATTGGACCCTGTGGGTGGGCCTGTTGCTGACGGGCTGTACGACCTATGTGGTGATGGAGCTGAACAACCGCTTCGCCCTGTTGCGCATCCGTTCGCGTTTGGTCAGTTCCACCTACCTGTTGTTCATGGCAGTCATGCCCGCCTTCCATGCGTGGCATCCGCGCCAGCTCTGCACCCTGTGCTTTGCGCTGAGCTATGCCATGCTGTTCAGTGTATACCAGCGCGTGCGGGCCGAAGGCTATGTGTTCCACGCCTTTCTGTTTATGGGCGTGGGCAGTCTGTTGTTTCCGCCCATGCTGGCCATGGCGCTCCTGTTCTACTTCAGCCTGATATTCCAGCTGCGCAACTTCAGCTGGCGCATTTTCATGGCCGGCCTGCTGGGCCTGTTGGTTCCCTACTGGTTCCGCCTGGCCTACGCGCTGACCACCCACACGCTCGACACCTCCTTCAACTTCCTGCTTGCATTCACCCGCTACGAGACACCCGACTATGCGGCGGTGAGCTGGCTTCAGTGGGCCAACATAGGCTTGGTGGGGCTGTTCGGCTGGTTGGGGCTGTGCCATTTTTTGCGCACCTCCTACAACGACAAGATACGCACACGTATGCTCTTCTATGTCGTGGTGACGCAACAGTTAGTCCTCACGGCGGGTGTGGTCTTGCTGCCCGCCCACGTCGACGTGCTGATGGCACTGCTCATCCTGAACTCCTCCCTGCTGGCCGGGCACTACTATGCGGTGGCCAAGGGCCGCTTCTTCGATGCGTGGTTCAATGTGTCGCTGCTGCTGGTGGCCGCGTTGGGCGTGTTGAACTATGTGTTTTAGGCTGCGGGAGAGAAACTGTCCGCTTCTCCTTGGCCTGCTCCGTTATATATATAGAATACATGGACGCTATCATCGAAATGCTTGTAGACTATGGTGGAGTCGGCATGTTTGCCGCCGCCTTCATGGCCGGGAGCTTCTTCCCATTCAGTTCGGAAGTCGTGATGTTGGGTTTGCTGGCTGCCGGTGCTTCGCCCAACGACCTCTTGCTGTGGGGCACGGCGGGCAACACGTTAGGCTCGCTGTTCAATTACGGTGTAGGTTCGTTGGGGCGCGAAGAGTGGATAACCCGCTTTACCAAGGTACAGCCCGAGAAGTTGGAGCGCGGCAAGCGGTGGGTGCGCAACTATGGTGCATGGGCCGGACTGCTGGCCTGGCTCCCCTTGTTGGGCAGCGTCATCACCGTGGCCATGGGTTTCCTGCGTGTCAAGTTGGTGTATGCCATGACCGCCGTGGCAGTGGGCAAGTACCTGCGCTATTGGCTGCTGCTGAAGGCTTATGCGGCGGTGTGAGGGG
>JBJEAF010000023.1:0-5584 GCA_051868755.1 Alloprevotella sp. | reverse complement strand
CGAAGTCCTGCTGGTGGGCATCACCTATGACAAGGCCACCAAGCGCCATGCGTGCCAGATAGAGAAACTGGCGGAGTAACCTCTTCTACGGTGACGGTTTCTCAAATGTGGACACTGGGAGAGCAGGCATCCAGCCTGCTCTCCCAGTCAGATTAACTTGATAATAGCAGACAGGAAGCCTGCTCTTACAGCAAGATGCCTAAAAAATGACAACTTTGCTTTGCAACAAAAAGATAAAAGTATAATTTTGTCGCAGTTTTCTGTAGTCTGCTTTCGGTCTACATTCAAGTTGTGGAGGTGCCGTCGGCACTGTAGGACCAGGCCCTTGCCAGTCCTTTCAGCCAGCCCCTTGAATGCTTGTCAGCCAGAAGCCAATCAAAAATCTATATACAATGAGTCTGAAAATAGTTGTGCTTGCCAAGCAAGTGCCCGACACCCGCAATGTCGGTAAAGATGCCATGACCCCTGAGGGCACGGTCAACCGTGCTGCCCTGCCTGCCATCTTCAATCCTGAGGATTTGAATGCGCTGGAGCAGGCACTCCGCCTCAAGGAACAGCATCCGGGTTCCACAGTACACATTCTCACCATGGGGCCTCCCCGCGCCTCCGAGGTGATTCGCGAAGGTCTGTTCAGGGGAGCCGACGGCGGCTACCTGCTCACAGACCGCGCTTTTGCCGGTGCCGACACGCTGGCCACGAGCTATGCACTGTCGCAGGCTATCCGTAAGATAGGTATGCCCGACATCGTGCTGGGCGGTCGTCAGGCCATCGACGGCGATACCGCACAGGTCGGACCGCAGGTGGCACAGAAGCTCGACCTGAACCAGGTGACCTACGTGACTTGCATCGAGAGTGTGAAGGACGGCATGGTCACCGTGACGCGCCACATCGACGGCGGCGTAGAGCGCGTACAGGCTCCGCTGCCCATTCTGCTCACCGTCAACGGCAATGCCGCCCCCTGCCGGCCGCGCAATGCCAAGCTGGTCATGAAGTACAAGCGCGCTTCGGCACCCATGGAGCGTCCCGCCGACGGTTCGCTGCCTTACGCCGAAGAGTATGAAAAGAAACCCTACCTCACACTCACACAGTGGAGCGTAGCCGATGTCGACGGCGACTTGCAGCAGTGTGGTCTGGCCGGCTCGCCCACCAAGGTGAAGGCCGTGCAGAACATCGTGTTCAAGGCCAAGGAGAGCAAGCGCCTCACCGCATCGGACGCTGATGTCGAGGGACTCGTAAAAGAATTGTTGGACAGCCATACCATTGGGTAGCGCGCTTATTTAGTTTTGAGAGATTATGAACAACGTATTCGTATACTGCGAAATTGACAAATACACGGTAGAGGAAGTCTCCTTCGAACTCCTCACCAAAGGACGCAAGCTGGCCAACGAACTCGGCGTGCAGCTTGAGGCCATTGCCGCAGGCAGCGGCATTACCGGAAAGGTGGAGAAGGAAATCCTCTCCTACGGCGTGGACAAGCTCCATGTATTCGATGCCGAAGGACTCTATCCCTACACCTCGAAACCGCACACCAGCATCCTGGTGAAACTCTTCGAACAGGAAAAGCCGCAGATATGC
Source organism: Alloprevotella sp. (assembly GCA_051868755.1). Classification (GTDB taxonomy): domain Bacteria; phylum Bacteroidota; class Bacteroidia; order Bacteroidales; family Bacteroidaceae; genus Alloprevotella. Next base: position 4,009 of record JBJEAF010000023.1, on the reverse strand, counting down.
CTCATGGGTGCAACGGTAATCGGACGTGACCTCGGTCCGCGTGTCAGCTCTTCATTGACCAGCGGACTGACCGCCGACTGTACGGCACTTGAGATTGGCGACTACGATGACAAGAAGACCGGCCGCCACTACGACAACCTGCTCTATCAAATTCGTCCCGCATTCGGCGGCAACATCGTGGCCACCATTGTCAATCCCGACAACCGTCCGCAGATGGCAACCGTGCGCAGCGGTGTGATGAAGGCCGAGAAGGTGGCCGAATACTACAACGGCGAGATTATCTATGAAGACGTGGCCAAGTACGTGACGGAGGCCGACTATGTGGTGAAGGTCATCGAGCGCCATGTGGAAAAGTCGCAGAACAACCTCAAGGGTGCGCCTATCATTGTGGCCGGCGGCTACGGTGTAGGTTCGAAGGAAGGCTTCGACCTGTTGCGCAAGCTCGCCGACGAGCTGCATGGCGAGGTCGGTGCCAGCCGTGCTGCCGTCGATGCCGGCTTCTGCAGCCATGACCTCCAAATCGGACAGACCGGCGTGACCGTACGTCCCAAGGTCTACATCGCCTGCGGCATATCGGGAGCTATCCAGCACGTGGCCGGCATGAAGGAGAGCGGCATCGTCATCTCCATCAACACCGATCCCGATGCCCCCATCAACCAGTTGGCCGACTACGTCATCACCGGCTCGGTCGAGGATGTCGTGCCCAAACTCATCAAGTACTACAAGCAAAACAGCAAGTAAACAATGGCAAACAACTATACTGACCACCCGGAACTGCGCTTTGAGCTGAACCACCCGCTCATGAAGCGCATCGTGGAACTCAAGGAAAGGGATTTCCGCGACAAGGACACCTACGACTACGCGCCGCTCGACTTCGACGATGCCATGGACAACTACGACCGTGTGCTCGACATCACTGGCGAACTGGCCGGCACCACCATTGCCGACAATGCCGAGGGAGTAGACCTCGAAGGACCTCACCACGAAGGCGACCGCGTGCGCTATGCTACCGGCACGGCAGCCAACCTCGATGCCATGGTCAAGGCCGGACTGAACGGCATGACCATGCCCCGCGTGTATGGCGGCTTGAATTTCCCTATCACCCCCTACACCATGTGTGCCGAACTCGTGGCTGCCAGCGATGCCGGATTCGGCAACATCTGGAGCCTGCAGGACTGTATCGAGACACTCTACGAGTTCGGCAACGAAGACCAGCACTCCCGTTTCATTCCGCGCATCTGTGCCGGCGAAACCATGTCGATGGACCTCACTGAACCCGATGCCGGCTCTGACCTTCAGAGCGTGATGCTCAAGGCCACCTACGACGAAGCCGAGGGCTGCTGGCGGTTGAACGGCGTGAAGCGTTTCATCACCAACGGCGATGCTGACCTCCACCTCGTGTTGGCCCGTTCGGAAGAGGGCACGACCGACGGACGCGGACTCTCCATGTTCATCTACGACAAGCGTGACGGCGGCGTGAACGTTCGCCGCATCGAAAACAAGCTCGGCATACATGGCAGCCCCACCTGCGAGCTGGTATACAAGAACGCCAAGGCCGAGCTGTGTGGCGACCGCAAGCTCGGACTCATCAAGTACGTCATGGCGCTGATGAACGGCGCACGTCTCGGCATTGCCGCACAGAGCGTGGGTCTCTCCCAGGCAGCCTACAACGAAGGTCTGGCCTATGCCCGCGAGCGCGAACAGTTCGGCAAGCCCATCATCCAGTTCCCCGCCGTCTACGACATGCTGGCCCTCATGAAGGCCAAGCTCGATGCCGGACGCGCCCTCCTCTACCAGTGCGCCCGCTATGTAGACGTCTACAAGGCACTCGACGACATCAGCCGCGAGCGCAAGCTCACGCCCGAGGAGCGCAAGGAGCAGAAGCTCTACGCCAAGCTGGCCGACAGCCTCACGCCGCTGGCCAAGGGCATGAACTCGGAATATGCCAACCAGAACACCTACGACGCGTTGCAGATTCACGGCGGTTCGGGCTTCATGATGGACTATCCCATCCAGCGTTACTACCGCGATGCCCGTATCACTTCTATCTACGAAGGCACCACGCAGTTGCAGGTAGTGGCCGCTATCCGTTACGTGACGAACGGCTCTTACCTGGCCCAGATGCGCGAGTTCGAGCAGGCCGAAGTGGCACCCGAATGGGCCTCCATTCAGGAACGTGCCCGCAGCATGGCCGACAAGTTTGAGCAGGCTGTAGCCCGCGTGAAGGAAGCCGGCGATGCCGCCTACCACGACCTTTGCGCCCGTCACCTCATGGAAATGGCTGCCGACATCATCATGCTCCACCTCTTGCTCCACAATGCCAACGCCAACGCCGAACTCTTCGGCAAGAGCGTGCGCGTGTATGCCAATTTCGTTGAGGCCGAGATAGCCCGCCACCACACATTCGTAATGAACCTTACGCCGGCCGATGTGGCCGACTATCAGGCATAAAGTCACTGGGAGTACAGGCGTCCTGCCTGCCTTCCTTTCCACCATTCGCCCCGCTTGCACCGTTGAGGCGCAGCGGGGCGCATTGTTTTTTCCTCCATGGGTGTAAGAAAGCCTATGGCCGGAGCGTCTTTAGTTTCGGTGAACACATCCTTTGTCCGGGGCAACGGATTGCCCGGTAAGCGTGGTAACGTTCAGTAATCCCTAATCATTCCCTATCCATGAAGAAAGCTTTTTACCTCCTGGCGGCACTGTTTGCCTCCTTTGCGCTGTGCAGCTATGCAGAGATTGTTACGAATCAAGAAACCAAGGAAGGGGGCGACAACAATTTGAAGTCCTTTTATGAGGACTTCGGGCAAGTTGCGATAGTGGACACGGTGTATCAGCGCGGCACGGTGATGGTGTGCACCGACCTGAAAGGAGACTGTTACGAAGTCCAGGGTTTCAACTGTGCGCCCATGCGTTTCGTCACTTTCAAAGAGGGAAAGCCTGCCGGCATGTTCTTCTTGGAAGGCGGCTTGCGCTGGAAGGCAACCGACGAGGCACTGCTCGTGGACGTGGGTGTCGATACGTTGCGGCTGTCTTGGGAACATTTGCCGAAGTCCATTGCGGAAGTGCCCGTGAAGGGCTACAAGTACTATCGGCACCTGTACCCCTTCAAGATGAGTCCCAAGTCAGCGTGGAGCACCAATTCCTTCATCGCACTCCTGCCTGAGGAGCATCCCGAATGGCTCGACTATTTCATTATCCATTTTGGAGGTGTTGTAGAGGGCGACTCTATCGAGGGTTGGGATTCCAGCGTCCGTTTTGGCCGGTACGAACAGTACACCAAGCGTGCTGAGGCGCGTCGGCCGAGCACTTTGTTGGACAAGCTCCTGCAGGAATTGGCACAACAGACCAGCACCTTCAGGACGGACAGCGACGATGAGTCGGACGTAGGCGACTCATCCATGTATTGTGCCACTGGTCTGCTGGCCTATCCCGTGTGGAAGGATTCAGACGGGAGGTTAGCGACTTTCCGCTTCTGTGAGTTGATCCGATATGGCGAGGATTGGGTGAATCTCTACGAATACTATTTGACTTTCGACTGGCAGACGGGCCATGTCCTGGGTCATCAGGACCTCTTTACCGATAGGAACTATGAGCGCTGCCTGAAGTTAGTGGCAGGTCAGATGCCCGAATTCACGGATCCGCCTGGCGAGGATCCCTTATTCACAGAAGAGGATAGGCGTAGCTGGAAAGGGGCTGATATAACGAACGATCCTTCGAGAATGACTCCCCCGCATTGGGAGTTGTATAAGGAAAGGTGTTTCCCTTTCCCGGCACTGACCAAGGAAGGCGTACTCTTCAATTACCAGGGGTTGGAGAAGACAATCTATTATGGGAATATAATCTCCATAGTCGTTCCCTACGATAAGGTGAAACTGAAGCTGAAACCCAAAAGGCCGGATGTAGCCTGCCGGCCCGTAGCGACGGTGTACTGGGAGGGCGGGCATCCTGCCCGCCTAAATATAATAAACAGGCGGGCCTTTGCCCGCCCTCCCAGTGCACCAGCGCCTCA
>JBJEAF010000022.1:0-1519 GCA_051868755.1 Alloprevotella sp. | reverse complement strand
CCTTACAGGGCGCATTTGCGGCGGTTAACCCACCCAGGGCGTTGCCCTGGGCTATGCGCTCGTTGCCCCTTCGGGGCGTGCCTTGAACGCTTGTTAACTATCTGCAACTACCGCGAAACTTTAAAATCTAATTTATAGAACACCCCTTAACACTTTATCCTCTCGATTTTTATAAATGCACCGAGATTTCGGCTTGAGCCCATTTTTCCTCACCTCTACGCCACCAGTCCGAGAAGCCTCAGCAGTCGTTCCGATACGGGCGTTTCGATACCTACCCCTACCTGTCATACCCTGTCGTTTCACTTGTCAGTCCAACAAATATGGTTACTTTTGCTTCCGGTTCACCCTGGAGCGCTTGTATTCCCCAACCTGACCCAGGCCCCAAGAAGCGTGGACACACGCCCCCCCTTTCCTATAACAACAATGATACATTCATACTCACTCTACTACCTGCTTGCCGTCAACATCGTGGCATTCGTCCTGTATGGCATTGACAAATATAAGGCCAAGAAGGGCAAGTGGCGCCTATCAGAGGCTACCCTGCTGACCATGGCAGTCATCGGCGGCAGCATAGGGGCCTGGGCCGGTATGCGCCTATGGCACCACAAGACGATGCACAAGAAGTTCAAGTTTGGCATACCCGCCATCATCATCCTGCAGGTCGCGCTGATGGTTTATATACACCGTATCTATGGAATACAAGGATAAAGTAGCCGTCGTGACAGGCGGCGCACACGGAATCGGCCAATGCATCGCCGGAGAGTTCCGCAGGAGAGGCGCGTCGGTGGCTGTCATCGACCTGCGCGAAGGCGACCACTTCGTCGGCGACATCTCCCAAAAGGAGGTGTTGGAAGCCTTTGCCGGGCGTATCGTCAGCCAATACGGCCGGGTGGACTATATCGTCAACAATGCCCTGCCGCTGATGAAGGGGCTGGATGATTGTACGTGGGAGGAATTTCAGTATGCCCTGTCTGTCGGGGTGACGGCACCCTTCTATTTGGTCAAACTGCTGGCTCCCTATCTGTCCGAAGGAGCTTCGATAGTCAACATATCCTCCTCACGCGACCGCATGAGCCAGCCGCAGACGGAGAGCTACACGGCTGCCAAGGGTGGCATCGCTGCCCTCACCCATGCCCTTGCCGTTACGCTTCGGGGCAAGGCCAGGGTCAACTCTATCTCACCGGGGTGGATTGACACGGACTTTAAGCTATACGAAGGAGCGGATGCCGTGCAGCAACCTGCCGGACGTGTGGGCAACCCCATGGACATTGCCAACATGGTGCTGTTCCTCTGTTCAGACCAGGCCGGATTCATTACAGGCGAAAACATCTGCATCGACGGTGGCATGACCCGACAGATGATTTACCACGGCGACCATGGCTGGAGCTTGGCGGAGTAAGCGCCATCGCCTCAGATTGGCTTGATAACGGGTGGATTGAAGCGCTCAAGCTGGGAGGGCGGGCTTCTAGCCCGCCAGAAATATATTTAAGCGGGCCTTTGCCCGCCCTCCCAGTGTACC
>JBJEAF010000021.1:0-5666 GCA_051868755.1 Alloprevotella sp. | reverse complement strand
TTATGTATGACTCTGTATGATGAACGGGCCTCTACTCTGGGGAACGGGTTGCACGGCGCGAAAGCTTGTGCCGCGCGTGTGGGTGGAACACCCGCCCCGTTATCTGAGCGAGTCCGTACGTTTCTTGTTGTCGGCCCTGCCCTTCCGTGCCGCCTCGTTCTGCGGCCCACTGGGAGGGCAGGCTTCCAGCCTGCTGTTCTTCGCAGGCTGGGCGGGAGGAGGCGTTTCCTGACCGCCTGTTGCCGGTGCGTTGGGGTTCAATTCGTGGTCCACAACGCCTTCCTCATGCACCGTCTGAACCGTGTCGCGCTTCAAGGTGTCGCTGCGCTCTGCCTTGGGAATGTCATCGGGATTGCCCAACACCAGTTCAATTTCCTGCCCGGCTTCGATAGCTGTGCCCGGCTTCAGGCTTTGTGCGCTCACGCGTCCCACGCCTTTCACCTTCACCTTCATGCCGGCTTTCTCCAACCGGAACAGGGCGTCACGCAGCCCGTAGCCCTTCACGTCAGGCACCGTGTTAGGCACTTCGTCGGTCGCAGTGGCCAGCGTCAGTCCGTCCGGACGAGTCTGACACACGCCCCATGGCAGTGCGCCTTCCTGTTCGGGCAGGTCACCGCCTCGCGCTATGCGCAACTCGTCGAGCACCGTTTCCGCTGCCTGCAGGTTGCCGGCACACACCACGGGCTGCATGCAGTTCAGCGTGTCGCGCGCCGTCGAATAGTCGTTGCTGCGACGCTGGGCCATTACCGTTTCGGCCACACGCCTGAACACAGGCGCACACATGCCGCCGCCCGAGGCGGGAGCTCCCTTCCTGATACACACGATGCACGAATACAGCGGGTTCTCTGAAGGGAAATATCCGGCAAACGAAATCAGGTATTCCGAGCAGAAGCCGTTTTTGGTCCAGATTTGGGCCGTACCGGTCTTGCCCGAAGTGTGGAAGTACTTCGACCCGGCCTTCTTGCCCAGTCCCACGCTTACCACCGACTCCAGACAGTCCTGGATGTTCTTCACCGCCTCAGGGCGTGCCATCTGCTCGCGCAGCACCACTACGGGGAATTCTTTCACCAATTCACCGCCTTTCAGAATGGCTTTCACCAGTCTGGGACGCACCAGTTTGCCGTTGTTGGCAATACCGTTGTAGAAGGTGACGGTGGTGATGGGCGGAATCTGTGTTTCATAACCGATGCTCATCCAGGGCAATGCGGTCTTCGACCAGTTCGAACCGTCTTCTTTGGGCATACGTATGCGGGGCTTGGCGTAGCCGGGTATGGGTATCTTCAGGTCTTCGGCCACGCCGATGCGGTAAATGCCCTCGACAAACTTGCGCGGGTCGTTGTGGTAATACCGGTCAATGAGTGTGCTCACACCCACATTGAGCGACTTTTGCAGGATCTGCGGCACTGTGACCACGCCGCTGCCGCCCGAACGCCAGTTGGCATCGCGCATCTTGCGGCCGTACATCTCCTTGATGCCGCAACCCACGTCGACCACATCGGTCATCTTGATGAAACCGTCGTCCATGCCCACAAGGAATGACATGGGCTTGAACACAGAACCTGGTTCGTACAGGTTCTTCACGGCATCGGGATTGACTTCGGCATAGGTACCGTCGGCCATGCGCTGCAGGCTGGTCATGGCTTTGATGTCGCCCGTTCCCACCTCCATCAGGATGCATACGCCACTTTGGGCCTCTATCTCGCGCAGCTTGTCGCCCAGGGCTTTCTCGCAGATGTCCTGCATACCCACATTGAGGGTGGTCATGATGTCGCAGCCGTCCTCGGCGGGCTTGTCGATAATAGTCAGGTAGCGGTTCAACACCTTCTGGCGGTGGGCGATGCCGGGCTTGCCTCTCAGCACCGAGTCGAAACTGAGCTCCAAGCCCGTACGGGCCGAGTCCTTCCCCTTATAGAGGTCGCCGATGGTGCGGATAGCCAGACGGCCATAGGGATTCTTGCGTGTCTTGATTTCCTCCACATGGAAACCGCCCACATTGGGCGAGAGCTTGAACAGGGGCAGTTCCTTGCACTGCCTGTACTGTATGTAGGTCACGCGTTTCTTGTAGAGCGGCCAGTGGTGGCTTTTCTTTGCCCTTCCTTCAAGCAGGTGTTGTTTGAACGCTACGGGGTCTATGTCCGGGAATATGCGGTGCATTCCCTCGCTGATCGAATCGGCTTTTGCGGTCAGCAGGGTATCGCGTTTGGCTTGCTCTTTCTCCCTGCGCACACTGTCCTTCTCCCACGACATATAGTCCATAAAGAGCTTATACTCTGGCAGTGAGGCTGCCAGCACTTCGCCGTTGTCGGCCAGAATGTTGCCGCGCGTAGGCGGTACGGTGTCATTTTCTTTTACAAAGCGGTCGCCGACGGCCAGCCAATAATCCTTTTTTACTGTCATCGTGTACATGGCCTTGCCCAATATGGCAAAGCCGGCCAGCACCAGCACCGAAGCCACGAAGGCATATCGTTTGGCTACTTGTTTGGCGGGAAAGTTCATTGTCTTTGTGAATGTTTAAATGTTTATAGTTCTGTTTTTTGTAAGTAGTCGAATTGCTGAAGAGCCCTTGTTTAGAAGGATGCCTCCTGAACGGACGGCAGATTCACCTCCCATAGCAGCAGCCTTAACAACTTGTCTCAGGTCTGACCTGTCTCGCCCGGACTTCAACGCCCCACCTTCAGGTTGAACGAGGGCGTGTTGGCTGTCTGCAAAGTGGTGTCGGTCAGTGCCTCCTCGATATTGCTGCGCCTCATCCGCTCTTTCAGCTGGCTGGAACGTGTCAGTGCCTTGTAACGCCGGTCGAGCAGGGTGTCACTCAGCACCTTGGTGCGTATCATCTCTTGCTGGCACGAATAGCGGTTGCTCACATAGATAATGAGCATACCCACTATCATCACCATATACCAAAACTGGCGTCGGAACCAGCGTCCGCCCAATATGTCGCCGCCCAGTATCGAAGCCAAGGTCATGCGGCTGTGCGTGTCGGGCGTATTGTCTTCCTCGGCAGTCAGTTCCTTGAAAGCCTTTATCGCCTTTTCGCGTTCGGTCTCAGCCGCCTGCCCGGTGGGACTTTGCTCAGTGACGGGCTGCTGATTTTCCCCGCTTTCACCGATGTTTTTATCTGTCTTCGCCATATCTGTCATTAGTCGTTATTGAACCTTCTCAGCCACTCGCAGCTTGGCCGAACGGCTTCGCGGATTTTCCTGCTGTTCTTCTGCCGAAGGCTGCACAGCCCGTCCTGTCACGGCCCGCCAAGGGGTCAGGCGACGCCCGTAGAAGTCCTGTTCCACCTTGCCGTCCATTCTCCCGGCCCGCATGAAGTTCTTCACCATGCGGTCTTCTAATGAATGGTAGGTCAGCACAGCGAGCCTGCCACCGGGACGCAACACCTGCAAGGCGGCCTGCAACATTTCCCGCAGGGCGTCCATTTCGTGGTTCACTTCCATACGCAACGCCTGAAACACGCGGGCCAGGTCCTTCTTTTCGCGCTCTCGGGGCAACAGGGGCTGCACCGTGTGCATCAGGTCGCCCGTCAGCAACAACGGCTGCACCGCGCGGGCCTTTACGATCGCGGCTGCCAGCCGGCGGCTGTTTTTCAGCTCGCCATACAGCCACATCAGGTCGGCAAGCTGTTCTTCGCCGTAACGGTTCACCACATCGGCCGCGGTCATGCCGGCACGTCCGTTCATGCGCATATCAAGCGGAGCGTCGAAGCGGAACGAGAAACCGCGCTCGCGCTCATCGAAATGGTGACTCGAAACACCCAGGTCGGCCACGATGCCATCGACTGACTCGACTCCGTAATAGCGCATCCAATTGCGCAGGTAGCGGAAGTTGCTGCGCACAAAGGTGAACCGGGCATCGCCTTCTGGCACGTTGCGTTCGGCATCGGCATCCTGGTCAAAGCTATACAAGTGGCCGTCGTCGCCCAACCTGCGCAATATCTCACGGCTATGCCCGCCGCCACCAAAGGTCACGTCGACATAGGTGCCCGACGGACGGACGGCCAAGCCGTCGACGGTCGGCTGCAACAACACGGGAATGTGATACATGATTCTCTATGCTGATGAATGATGGGGGTGCTGTTAAATTCGGCTGGCTTGGGGGCATCCGACGAGGTCATCATGCCCGCCCCCATGCAGCTTTATTTGTCAAACGCCCCCCTTGAAGGTTGTTCGTTGCCGTGCCTACGGGGTGTGTGCTTCGGCCTCGCCGCCGTTCATGGCCCGCTGCATGGCCAGGGCGAACTCTTCGGGCCGCATGAAGCATTGGTCGGCTGCCTCAGCGCTCCAGAGTTCCACCCGGTCGTCAGCACCCACAAAGCGCACCTTGCCGCTCAGTCCGGCCTGCTGCAGCCAGCGTTTCGACAGCAGCAGACGGCCTGCCGCATCGAGGTTCAAGACCTCTACTTCGGCCATAAACTGCCTGAACAGCATGGCCTGGACAGGGTCCCAACGGTTCAGTCTTGCCTTGACAGCATCGACCTCAGCCAACCAGGCCGCATAGGGGTACAGCACCAAGCAGGGCTGAAACACATCGCGCTTCAGCACCAAGCGGGTGTCGTCGGCCTGCAGCTGCCGACGAAAATCGGACGGGAAGAACACACGGCCCTTCGCGTCTAACTTGGCTTCTTGTGTACCCGTAAATCTCATAGACCGCAAAAGTAGAGATTATTCCCCACATTTCCCCACTCCGCCAACACTTTTTTTCTTTACCGCACGATGCAATTCTGTGATGAATCACTAAAAACCGCGTTTTCATCGACTATTTTTGCCTAAAATTATTTTCTCTTCAAGGTGGGGGAAGAAAACCAAAGAAGTGGGTTTGCCACCGGCCTGCAAGCCGCTTTCGGACGGACTGCAATCAGCATACGAAGCATGGCCCACCCCATACATTCCCGGGAAACAACATCTCAGACGGGACCTGCATTCGCCACCTCAAACCACTTCGAACGGCAAGGCAGAAGCCTTCAAGGTGCTTGTCGGAGCATGGCTGTCTATGCTCATCGGGACAGCTGCCAGTCTCTTTTTTAGTAGAAGATATCTGAAACTGCAGTTTCAGTAGTACTGATACTGGAGTTTCAGATATCTTCTACTGGAAAGTAAGTACTACTTCTTTGGCCGAGCAGTACATTGCTCTCCCAGAAGCAAATATCCATCCCGGTTTTGCAAGTAGTTGCTGTTGGATAGCAAGGGGTCAAGTTGCGGGCTGAAAGCCCGTGCAAGGGCAAAAGCGTGTGTCTGTCATGATGTTGTCTAACGCTTTTGCCCTTGCACAAAATCACAATAACCTGACAATTCTCACTCTCTATATACACCTATTTTACCCTCTGAAAATCGTTCAACCCTTCAGCCGCCCCTTCATTGTCGTTGATTCTCAGAAGGAAACTGGCTGAAGGGTTTTGTTTTCAAACCCTTCAGGAAGGTTCAGCCGTGACTTTTCCTTTCAGGCATGATTCCGTTTTCCTGTCCCCCTGATTTCATGCAAACAAGTCCAGACTTTGGCGCGACAACTCGCCGAGTTGTCACGTCTGGGCCAGACCCTGTTTTACTTAATCCCAACTTGGTGAAGAGACTGTTTGCTTGCACCTGGCCTTATCGTGGCTGAAGGGTTGCCGTCACGGCTGAAACTTCCTGAAGGGTTTGAAAACAAAACCCTTCAGCCAGTTT
>JBJEAF010000020.1:0-5776 GCA_051868755.1 Alloprevotella sp. | reverse complement strand
AACACTTTATCCTCTCGATTTCTATAAATGCACCGGGATTTCGGCTTGAGCCTAAATATGCGTATATAGGGATGGGGAAATTGTCAGGTTATTTGAATCATTGCATGAAACATCGGCTTGAGCCTTCTTGTTGTATGGTAGTACCGGATTGGGCACGCCCCAAATGATATAAAAATAACATCGGCCTCGTATCAACCGTAGCAATGATTTAGAAATGTTACGTAGAAACGCGCTGGCCAAACCTTTACAGTTCGGTCAGCGCGTTCCAGTTTATGATAGCTTGCTTGTCACAAGCGATGTCTCATGTACGATGCGATATTATCCACTTTTCAGAGAAGTATATCTTCTATACCGGGTGAAGTATATCTTCTGTGGCCGATGAAGTATAACTTCTATGGCGGGTGAAGTATATCTGCTATTTAATCCACCCTTCATACTTGAAGTTGCAGCCACGCCATTCCGGGCTGATGCGCACATAGGTCGAGTTGATTTTGTTTTTGAGCCATTCCTCGATTTTCTCTTCGCTCCGCTTTTCGATGACAGTCTTGCGCAGCGTCTGGAAGTCTTCGGTGATGCTGGCGCGATGTCCGTCGATGCGGCTCTTCAGGCGTACCACGGCACACACCGTTTGGCCCTTTTCGTTGACCATGGTGAATGCGCGCGAGATTTCACCCACTTGGAGCGTGTCGACCACTTTGGCCACATCGGCCGGCAAGTCCTTCATCTCGAAGCGCGAAGTGATAGAGCGGTTCACGTGGTTGGCCATGAGTCCGTAATTGTTGCGCGTGTCCTTGTCGTCCGACAGTGCTTGGGCTGCGGCCTCAAAGGTGAACTTGTCGGCCCGGATGTCGTCGGCTATCGAGTCGAGTCGGGCCACACCGTGTTCCAGCTCGGCAGGGTCAATCTCAGGTTTCAGCAGAATGTGGCGCACGTTGACCTTGTCTCCGCGCTTGTCGATGAGCTGCAGGATGTGGAAGCCAAATTCGGTGCGCACAATCTTCGACACCTTCTTCGGGTCGTTGAGGCTGAAGGCCACGTTGGCAAACTCAGGTACCCACTGGTTGCGTCCGGCATAACCCAGTTCACCGCCATTGCGTGCCGAACCGTCCTGCGAGTAGAACTTGGCCAGCGTGGCAAACTCTGTTTCGCCGCTGTTCACACGGTGTGCGAAGTCACGCAGGCGGGCTTCGATGCGTTCTACTTCGGCACGGGCCACCTGGGGCGTGTAGGTGATAATCTGCACCTCCACCTGTGTCGGGATGAAGGGCAGGCTGTCGAGGGGCATGTCCTTATAGTATTCGCGCACCTGGGCGGGAGTGACCTTCACGTCGCCCGAGATTTTTTGCTTCACCTGATTGATCATTTCCCCTTCGCGGGCCTGCTTTTTCCAAAATTCGCGCACCTGCGACAGCTTCATGTGCATAATCTGCTCCACGGCTTCGCGTGAGCCGTAGGTCTGGATGAAGTCGCTGATTTGCGCATCGACCATCTGTATCACGTCGGCCTCGCTCACATCGATGCTGTCGAGCTGTGCCTGGTGGAGGAACAGCTTGTTGATGGCCAACATTTCGGGAATGGTGCAGTAGGGGTTGTCGACCGGCGTGCCCGACTGTTCGGCACTGATGCGTGCCTCTTCGACATCGGAGAGCAAGATAGGCTCACCGCCTACGACCCAGATGATTTCGTCTACCACGTTCTTCTGGGCAGACGCCGGCAGAGGCAACAGGACGAGCAGGGGGAGAATGAGGAATCTGTACATATACGTTGGTTGGGTTAATGGGGCTGACTGCTGACGGGCAGAACACCCCTTCGACTACTGGACGGTTTCGAGCACCTTTTCGTTTACGCTGAAGCTGAAACGCTGCCGCAAGCCTTCCACCCAGGCTTTTTCCATTTCGACCTGATAGTCGTTGGTGACTTGGGCTTTCACATCTAAGTATGACTTGGGTTGTTTCAGCACTTTGCCATAGACGGCAGTGGCGGCATATCCCTTCAGAGGTTCAACCTTCTTGCCGGTCTTGAAGGCGTAGGCATCGACAAAGCGGTTTTCGCCCTGCTGGCACAGGTAAGGCCCGCTCACGTTGACCGTCACCGAGTCCTTGTTGAACTGCTGCTTTACTTCCTTCTTCCATTCGCCGTTGGCGTGTTTCTTGAGCAGCTTCTGCACCTTCTTCAGCTGTTTGGGGTCTTTGGCATGAATCACAAAGCCTTTGAAGCGGGGCTTTTCCCAGGCATATTGCGCCTTGTGGGCCTTGTACCACTTTTCGAGTCCCACACTGTCGGCAGCGGCCACGTCCCACACCTGCTGCTTGCTCACTTCATAGAGCAGCAGGCCGTCGTGGTATTCCTGAATGAGGTAGCGCAGTTCGGCATTGTCCTGAATGTGTACGTTCATCACGCTGTCGAGCACAGCCTCTCGGGTGAGTCGTCCGTTTGAGGCTTCGACAATCTGCTGTATGCGGTGTTGGCTCGAAGCTTCCTCAATGTTTTGCCGTTTCAGCATGGCCATGATTTCGGGCTTCACTGTTTCGAACGGGTCGAGCGGTTTGCGGTCGGTCATCTTGATGATGTGGTAGCCGAAGGGCGAAAGGACAGGCTTCGACATTTCACCCTTTTGCAGGGCGTAGGCAGCTTCTTCATATTCCTTGACAAAAGCGCCGGGGCCGACCAAGGGGAGCTGTCCGCCCTTTTCGGCACTGCCCGGGTCACCCGAATAATTCTTGGCCATTTCGGCAAAGTCAGCACCCTGTGTCAGGGCTTGCCAGACGGAGTCGGCCTTGACCTTGGCGGCAGCCTTGTCCTTCTCGGTAGCGTTCTGCGGCAGTCTGATCAGAATGTGTGCCGTCTCAATCAGGTCCTTGCCGTCGAGCTTCTTCACCGTGTTGTCGTAGACCATGCGGGCGATGGAGTCGATGAAGGCCTGGTCGATCAGGTAGGGAGTGAGCTGCATGTCGCGGTAGGTGTGGAACTCCTTCTTGAAGCTCGACAGGGTGTCCATACCGGCTGCTTCGGCTGCGGCCACCTTCAGCTTGTAGTTGATGAACATGGGCACGTATTCCTGTACCGTTTTCTTTTCGACAGCTCCTTCCACATTACCGTTCTTGTGGAAGGAATATTCAAATTCGGCTTTGGTCACAGGCTTGCCGTTGATGGTCATCAGCACAGGGTTAGAAGCCGATTGTGCCCCGGCACTCAGTGCCAGGGCAAAAAAGGATGATAAAAGGATGTTCTTTTTCATGTTTTTCTGTAGGACGGGTGTCCTGTAGGTCGGGCAGGAGTCAGTGAGAGTCTCATAGGACACCATACTGCAACTCCCCATCTTGATTTACAGGACACCCCTATGTATGTTTTCCAGCGTGTTTATTCGCCTCGGCGGCTGTAGTTGGGGGCTTCGCTGGTAATGGTAATGTCGTGCGGATGGCTTTCGAGTACACCGGCACCCGTGATGCGGGTGAACTTGGCATCGTGCAGCCGTTCGATGGTCGGTGCACCGCAGTAGCCCATGCCAGAGCGCAGACCGCCTACCATCTGATAGATGACCTCCTGGACGGAGCCTTTGTAGGGAACACGTCCGGCAATGCCTTCGGGCACCAGCTTCTTCACATCGCTCACGCCACCCTGGAAGTAGCGGTCCTTTGAACCGTTCTCCATGGCTTCGAGCGAACCCATGCCGCGATAGGTCTTGAACTTACGGCCGTTGAAGATGATGGTTTCGCCCGGACTCTCCTCTGTACCGGCAACCAGCGAACCGATCATCACGCTGTAGCCACCGGCAGCCAGAGCCTTCACGACATCGCCAGAGTAGCGCAGACCGCCATCGGCAATTAAGGGTATGCCTGTGCCTTTCAGGGCTTGGGCCACGTCATAGACGGCCGAGAGCTGCGGCACACCTACACCTGCCACAACGCGGGTGGTACAGATGGAACCGGGACCGATACCCACTTTCACGGCATCGGCACCAGCTTCGGCCAGCATACGGGCTGCATCGCCGGTGGCCACGTTGCCCACTACGATATCTACGCCGTTAAAGTTCAGCTTGGCTTCCTTCAGTTTTTCGATAACTGACTTTGAGTGTCCGTGGGCCGTGTCGATGACAATGGCATCGGCACCGGCTTGGATGAGTGCCTCCATGCGCTGCATGGTGTCGGCTGTTACACCAACACCGGCAGCCACGCGCAGACGGCCCTTGGCATCCTTGCAGGCCATGGGCTTGTCCTTGGCTTTGGTGATGTCCTTGTAGGTGATGAGGCCGACCAGGTGTCCCTGGGCATCGACTACGGGCAACTTCTCGATTTTGTTTTCCTGCAGAATCTGTGCAGCGTCGTGCAGGTCAGTCTGTGTGGTGGTGGTCACCAGATTCTCCTTGGTCATCACTTCGTCAATACGCTTGTCGGGATGACGTTCGAAGCGCAGGTCGCGGTTGGTCACGATGCCCACCAGATGACCTTCATCATCGACAACGGGTATGCCGCCAATGTGATATTCGTGCATCAGTTCGAGTGCATCGCGCACGGTCTTGTAACGCTTGATGGTAACAGGGTCGTAAATCATGCCATTCTCGGCACGCTTCACGATAGCTACCTGACGGGCTTGTTCTTCGATGCTCATGTTCTTGTGAATCACACCGATGCCGCCTTCACGGGCAATGGCAATGGCCATCTGCGACTCTGTCACCGTGTCCATGGCAGCAGTGACAAAGGGGATTTGCAGGTCGATGTTGCGCGAGAATTTCGTGGCAAGCGAAACTTCACGCGGAAGCACTTCTGAATAGGCGGGAACCAAAAGGACGTCGTCGAACGTAAGACCGTCCATCACAATCTTGTCAGCAATAAAATCAGAGGTCATAACAAAGTCAATTATGTTTTTATTGCGCGCAAAAGTACGCAAAAACTTTAGGAGTTGAAAGAAAACGCCGAAAAAACTCCCCGATGTTTTTATTCATTAAGCATCGGGGTGCGGACGGCATTCCAGAAATCTGTGGTTTGGTCAGGAATGCTTGGTATGTACAGGGAGAAAGAGGGTGTGATGCAGGGTGCATGCCACAGGCTGGGCGTGCATACGGCCTTAGGCCTTGAGGAAAAGTGCAGGTTTGCCGGTTGTGGTTATTCAAGGAGGTGCTTTCGGAAACCGAGCAGGCAGTCATTGCGCTTTTCAGCCTCCATTCCGATTTCTTCCATCCAGTTCTCAAAGGCTTTCAGTGCCTTTTCGCGCATTTGTGCGCGTCCTGCCCTCAGTCCGCTTTCGTAAGGCTTGTAGGGCAGCAGGTTGCGGTTGTAGTTTCCGTCAGACATGATACCTATATATTATATGTGGGGTTAGGGGTTTAGGGTTTCAAGTTTCAGGTTTCAAGTTTCAGGTTTCAAGTTTCAAGTTTCAAGTTCCAAGTTTCAAGTTTCAAGTTTCAAGTTTCAAGTTTCAAGTTCCAAGTTTTCAAGTTTTCAAGTTTCAAGTTTTCAAGTTTCAAGTTTCAAGTTTCAAGTTTAGGAGTTTAGGACTTAGCGTCTTGAATTAGGGCGGGAGCCGGCTGGGTAATGTGGCCTATTCCAAGTTTCAAAACATCCGACTTTACCCCTAAGCTCTAAACCTTGGAACTTGAAACTTGGAACTTGGAACTTGAAACCTGGAACTTGGAACTTGAAACTTGGAACTTGAAACTTGGAACTTGAAACCTGAAACTTGAAACCTTAAACCTCCTCCATTCTCAGCAGTTCCCAACCGACAAACTGCATGACAATCTTGTGCATCTGTGTGCCCTGCCGCAGTGCTTCCACCCGTG
>JBJEAF010000019.1:0-5793 GCA_051868755.1 Alloprevotella sp. | reverse complement strand
GTGACGAGTTGGTTCGGTCTAAGTGACGAGTTGGTTCGATCTAAGTGACGAGTTGGTTTTTCTAAGTGACGAGTTGGGGCTTCCGTTCACCGTTTCTTAACCCACACGCAACAAACACGACACACGAGGCCCGTACTTTTGCAGCGAAAACGAAAGAATTACATTTTCCATGCATTCAACCATCCGTGTCTGCGGCCTGGCTCTACTGAGCTGTAGCTGCGCCTTACACGCCTTGGCCGACGGCCATACGCCTGCCCCCTCAACACCCATAGTCAAACCCATCAGCCACCTGCTCAAAGGCAAGGTGGTCGATGCCCGTACAGGCGAGCACATGGTAGGGGCCAGCGTATATCTCAAAGAAAATCCACGTATTGCTACCACAACAGGACTCGACGGCTCGTTCATCCTCGATACTGGCGGACGAACCGGCACGCTGTGTTACACCTATCTGGGCTACAAGGCCGGTGAATACGTGCTCAGCGAGACCTATCCAGCGGAGGAACTTGCATTGCCCATGGAAGAGCAGAACCTTGAACTGGGCGAAGCAGTCGTCACCGCCCACAATCCCGGACGCACTGAAGCTGGCGCACGAGGTATAGAGCGCAAGGCCATGAACGTGGTAAACGTGATGAGTGCCAAAGCCATCGAACTCTCACCCGACCTCACTGTGGCCAACGCCTTGGCACGCGTGTCAGGCGTCGCACTCGAACGGGGCGATGGTGGCGAAGGACAATATGCGATTCTGCGCGGCATGGACAAGCGCTATAACTACACCTTAGTAAACGGAGTGAAGATACCTTCGCCCGACAACAAGAACCGCTTTGTACCACTCGACATCTTCCCTGCCGAAATGCTCGACCGTCTCGAAGTGTCGAAAAGCCTGACCGCCGACCTGGAAGGCGATGGAATTGGAGGAGCCGTGAATTTAGTCATGAAGGACGCTCCCGACCGCCGACAATTCACAGCCAACGCCTCGGCAGGCTACAGCGCCCGCTACTTCGACCACAGCTTTTCCACCTTCAGCACTTCAGGTATCAGTTCCAAGTCGCCCAACGAACGTTATGGCAACGACTACGCAGTGAGCATGAGCGACTTTACGCTGCACAACCTGGCCGTGAAGCACAAGCAGGTTGTCCCCGACCTCACACTGGGCCTGTCCTATGGCGACCGCTACTTTGACAAGCGGCTCGGTGTGATGCTGGCATTCAGCGCGCAGAACCTTCACCGCGGCAAGGACAGCGACATCTACTGGCTCACGGGTTCATCAAGCAACGACGGCACGCTGACCAAACGCTACACCAGCGAACAACAGTCGCGCTTGGGAGCGCATGCCAAATTAGACTACGCACTCGCTCCGCACCACCGGATAGCCTGGTACAACGCCTGGCTTTACTTCCGCAACCAGCAAGTGCGCGACACCGAGAAGAGCCAGGAAGAGGCCGTACGCCTGAAACTGAACACGCAAAGCATCGTCAACTCCACCTTCATGGGCGAACACGGTTTTGGCAGCGAACAGAGCCTGCAACTGATCTGGCGGGCCGTCTATGCCAAAGCCACTAACCGCACGCCCGACAATGCCGAAGTTTACCTCACCACAGCCTCAACGGGCCTTCAGACCGTCAGTGTGAATCCAGCTGCCCTGCGTAAGTGGGAGCACAATGACGATGAGGACCTGGCCGGCTACATCGACCTCAAGCAACAGGTCGAACTGGGCCGTACCGGCACACTACACCTACAGTTGGGCGGCATGTACCGCGACAAGCAGCGCAGCTCGTTCTACAACGACTACACCTTCAAGGCCGATGCTGCCCAGCGCACCCTGGTGAGAGGCACCGACTGGCAAAACTTCGATGAGATATTGTTCGCAGCCCCGCGGTTCGGCAACCTGAGCGACCCGCTGAACTACGAAGCCTCCGAACAGGTGGGAGCGGGTTATGTAACAGGCAAGCTCGCCACCGGACGCACAGAACTTACAGCCGGACTGCGTGCCGAGCATACTACGCAGGGCTATCACCTGCTTTACCCGACCGAAGGGGCACGCAACACGGGCGAGCAACGCTACTGGGACCTGTTGCCCTCATTCCACCTGAAATACCGCCTCACCACCCGCGCCAACCTGCGCCTGTCGTATGCACGCGCCATCAACAGGCCGGGATTCTTCGAGATTGTGCCCTACAAGATTCTGGGTGAGGACTACAACGAACGCGGCAACCCTGACCTGAAGCACACCGTGGCCGACAACTTCGACCTACGCTACGAAGTGTTCCCCTCAGCTGCCGAACAATTCATGGCCGGCGTGTTCTACAAACGCATAGAAGACCCCATTGAATATGGCATGGAGACCAGCGGACAGGACACCTACTACACGCCCGAGAACTTCGGCACAGCACACAACATGGGTGTGGAAATCGACGTGACGAAATACTTCCGCTGTTTCGGCATCAAGGCCAACTACACCTACACCTACTCCAAGATACGCACCAACAAGACCATCGAAGAGCCAAATCCCGACCCCAATGCGGAGACCACTATCGTGACACGCACGGTGAAGCAAACCCGCCCGCTCTATGGACAGGCCGCCCACGTGGCCAACCTGTCGCTGCTATACAAGAGCACCCGTCATGGCCTTGATGCGCAACTGTCCCTCAACTATACAGGCAAACGCCTGTGTGTGGTGTCGCGCTTCCTCGACAACGACTCCTGGCAAGCCGGACGCACGCAACTCGACGCCTCGGCCGAAAAGAAGTTCGGTCAGTCTGGCTGGAGCATCTATCTGAAGGCCAACAACCTGCTGAACCTGCCATTGGTGCAATATGTCGAGCGCAATGCACGCAACGAAGTGCTGGGCCCGGAATATACACGCTACAAAGGCGGACTGCTGGAACGCAAGGAGTGGCACGGCCAGAGCTTCCTGATTGGCGTGCGCTACAAACTCTGACCCAAGCCATTCCAACCCTGTACGCAACAACTTTGACAACCATAAACAACCATTATTTCATGAGAACCACCTGTTTCTTTACCGGCTGTATGGCCATTGCCCTGAGCAGCCTGTTCTTCGCTTCATGCAGCGATGACGATGATCCTATTGACAATCCGATTCCCGAGAATCCCCAACCGAGCGAACCTGAAACGCCCACGGAAATCAGCCTGAGCAGCGACACCGCCTCTGGCGTGTGGGGCAAGAACAGCATCATCAAGGTGTCGGGCCACCATGTCACCGTGCCCGAAGGAAAGAGCCTGACCATTGAAGAAGGCGTGACCGTGCTCTTCGACGACAATGGCGTAGGAGCCAGCCACACCCCTATCGAGTTCATCGTAGACGGCAGTCTGTACTGCAAAGGCACGGCCGAAAACCCCGTGCTGTTCAGTGTAGATGAGACGAAGCGCACAGCCGACAATGCCTTTGCCGGACTGTGGGGCGGCATCGTGGCCACCGAGAAGTGTCCTGAAATGCTCATTGACCACACCATCATTGAATACACGGGCGGCGCCGTGTCGCAAGATTCGCCTTCTGCCCTGAAGGGCATCTACACCCCAGGCGAAGACTTCGACCCGCACATTACCACCAACAACGTAAACGGACGCTACGTGGTGACCCACTCCACCCTGCGCTACGGCGTGAGCGACGGCATCTACATGATGGGCGGACAGGGCATTATCCAGCACAACACCTTTGCCGGCAACGGCGAAACAGGCGGCGAAGCAATCAATGTGAAGGCCGGCTGCAAGGTCGATGCCGCCTTCAACCTCATGTTTTCGCCCAATACCAACGGCTTCAAGCTCTCATCGTCGGGCCAGAACGATGAAGCCGGACGCAAGCAGGCACTCATTCGCGCCTACAACAACACCATCGTCAATGCCGGCTGGCGGCGCGACGGTGTGAAGGGCGGAAGCATTTATGTCGAGAAGAATGCCTTGGTCAGCCTGTTCAACAACCTCATGGTGAACTGCAAGTACAAGGCACAGACCCCCAAGTGGGGCACACCGGCCGTCGATGCCGGCTGCGCCACGGAGAGCGTCATCGACTACAACTTCTACGCCGCAGGCACCGTGTCGTCGAACCTGCCGCAGGATGTAGAGGAAGGCACACTGAACAGCTATCTGGGTTACACACTGCCCAACAAGAACGTGTTTGCCGACTACGTTGACCAGCACAGCACTGTGGCCGCTTCGGCAGGCGATGCTGCTACCAACCCGCAATTCGTGAACTTCGACCTGAACGCCGTGGCTCTGACCACCTTCATGCTCAATGCCGCCTGGGACTTCCACGTACTGCCCGGCTCGCCTGTGCTGCAAGGAGCCTACAGCGGAAACGACAGCAACATGCAGCCCTATTTTGGCACGGCCGGTCTGAACGTTGGCGGCCAGGCTTACACCACCGACCAGCCCGCTGCCCGCTTTGGCGCCTACGGAACGAATTGACAAAACTACCGACACGATGAAACGCATTTTCACCGCCTTGACAGGCCTGCTGCTCGCCACCCTGCTGTGGGGACAAACACCCGCCGACTGGCAAAAGCTGTGTGGCACACTGAACTTCTACCTGTGTAACGACCTGGGCCGCAACGGCTACTATGAGCAGAAAAACATTGCCGAACTCATGGGCCACATGGCCGAAACCATTGACCCCGAATGCGTGCTGGCAGCCGGCGACGTTCACCACTTCGAAGGAGTGGAGAGCACCAGCGACCCACTGTGGCTTACGAACTATGAGCTTGTCTATTCCCATCCTGAACTGATGCTGCCTTGGTATCCCGTGCTGGGCAACCACGAATACCGCGGCAACACGCAAGCCGTCATGGACTATTCCCAAGTGTCGCGCCGCTGGATGATGCCCGCCCGGTATTATTCGCGGTCGTTCAGCGACGATGGGGTGAGCATACGCTTTGTAATGATTGACACCACACCGCTCATTGACAAGTACCGCAACGATTCCGAGACCTACCCCGATGCCGTGAAGCAAGACATGGAACGCCAGCTGCAATGGCTCGACAGTACGCTGACGGCAGCCAAAGAGCAGTGGGTCGTGGTGGTTGGCCACCACCCTATCCATGCCGAAACAGGCAAAAGCACAGCCGAACGAACCGACATGCAGGCACGTGTGGAACCGATCCTGCGCCGACACCACGTAGACATTTATGCCTGTGGCCACATCCACAACTTCCAGCACCTGCGCACGACGGACAGCGACATGGACTATGTGGTGAACTCATCTGCCTCCCTTAGCCGCAAGGTGAATGCCATAGAAGGCACACAGTTCTGTTCGCCCGAACCGGGCTTCAGCATCATTGCTGCCACCGAATCGACCCTCGACCTGCACTTCATCGACAAGGAGGGACGGGCCATCTACACCGTTCACCGCAGCAAATAATTCCTGCATTAAGCCGGGACATACATACAGGAAGAAGACACGGCACAAGCATTCAAGGGCGTAACCCATCCGTATAGAATGGGCTACGCCCTTTATGCCACACGGCATTGTAGACGTTTCACCCAGCCTATCAGCTGATTCTTGCGATAGCCAAGGTGAAATGCACAGAGTTTTTCATACATTTGCAAGCAGATAGCGGTTGAAGAGCCGGCAACACTTGACCCGCTTCAACGCACGCACCCTTTATCACCCGATTATGGAAGAAAGAACAGCAAAAGGAAAGGCAAAGCGCATACCCTACGGCATGATGAACTTCGTGGCCGTGCGCGAAGACGACTGCTACTATGTCGACAAGACCCAGTTCATAGAGAAAGTGGAAGAGTCCAACAAGTTCTTCTTCTTCATCCGCCCGCGCCGTTTCG
>JBJEAF010000018.1:1522-5814 GCA_051868755.1 Alloprevotella sp. | reverse complement strand
GACCCTTTTCATGCACTTTGGCGACTTTTAAATTGTCATGAGGGTTTCATAATGATTGTTAGTATTCAATGTTTCCTCCAGCAGTTAAAGTCCAACCCGCCAGCAACCACCGTCCTCTGCGATCCTTCCGCAGGGCTGTTTCCGCCGCTGACCACCGTTCCCTGCGGTTCAGCCGCAAGGCCGTCCCCTGTGCTCCTTCTACAGGGCCGTCCCGCCGCAGCCTCACGATCCCATAACGGGCCTCCGTCCCAAAGCCTTGTTCAGGTACAAGTCAGCCAAGCGCAGGTCTATCTGTGCCGTCACGCAGGCCGAGTGCGCCGCCAGCCAGGCGGTCTGCGCCTCCAGCACATTGCTGACAGGCACCACGCCCTCCTGCATCCCCAAGGTAGCATAGCGCAGGTTCTCGTCGGCCTCTTCCTGACTGCGCAGGGCAGTCTGCAAACGTTCGGCGGCCTCCTCCACCTTCTGGCGGCATTGGGTCACTTGCAGTTCCACCTTTTCGCGCGTCTCCTCCCAGTGATACCGCGCCATGCTTTCCTGTGCCCGCGCTACTCTCACCTTATAGTTTCGTTCGCCCCATGTCACGAGGGGAATGTTCACCACCACCCCAACGTTCCACACGCCCTTGAACTTGCGTTCAAAACTGTTGAACACCGAAGGGTTCGAACCCATCCAGCCGCCTGTAAGTGCCACTGTGGGCATGAACTCAGCCCGCGCCAAACGCACTTTCTCCTTATATATATCGGCCGACAGACTCAGCGCATTCAGTTCAGGACGAAGCGTGAAGGCTGTCTGCATATCCTCTGCCACCGAAGTTTCGGGCCGTTCCACCACACCTGTCTGTGCGTCGGCGGGCATCACCGGCAGGTCCAAGTCCAGTCCGCAAAGCTGGCAAAGCAGCATTTTAGACAGCGCGATTCCGTTGTCTACCTGTATCAGGGCCACCTGTGCCTCATTCACCTTCACTTTCACGCTCAGCCCATCGGCCCGGGTAGCAAAGCCCTCGCTAATGAGCTGCTGCACATCGCTGTCCAATTTCCTGACTAACTCCATGTAGCCTTCTGCCAGCTGCTTCCTGCTCTGCAAGGCCACTATCTGCCAATAGGCCTCGTCTACCTGTACCACCAGTTCCTGAAGGGTCAGGTCTTGCTGCTGCTTCGCAATCTGCTCGGCATAGCGCGTAATGCGGTTGTACGCCACAATCTTGCCGCCCATATA
This sequence comes from Alloprevotella sp., assembly GCA_051868755.1. Classification (GTDB taxonomy): domain Bacteria; phylum Bacteroidota; class Bacteroidia; order Bacteroidales; family Bacteroidaceae; genus Alloprevotella. Next base: position 4,596 of record JBJEAF010000018.1, on the reverse strand, counting down.
CACGGGCTGGGTCAGCATCACGGCTGCAGTCCCCATGTTTCGCGTGTCGGTATGCAGGGCTTCTACCAGTCCGGCTCCCACTCCGTTCAGCGTGCCGGCCAATCCTTCCCTTTCGGGAGCCAACGAACCGACGGCCGAACCCAAGTGGTTCAATGCCCCCTTTTGTTCATCACTGAGCAGGGAGAGTTCCTTGCTGGTATGCATATAGGCACCGGTAGCCGACACGCGGGGGAAGTATTTCGTCAATGCGGCCTTGTGTTCCCATTCTGCCGAGCGTTGCTTCTCTGTTGCCATGCGTAGTTCTTTGTTGTTGCGCAAGGCCAAGGCACGGCAACTGTCAAGCGACAGGACCATCGGAGCTTCCTGTGCAGCCACCCTTCCGGCAAGGAACAGGAAGAGGCATACAGCCGTCCATTTCTTCATTGTCAATAGCTATTTATATCGTTCTTGTTAGTTTGTGTTCAAATGTGGGTGCAAAGGTCGATACCGGCCACCCCTCATAAAAGGCAGTTTCTATGAATATATTGGCCATATTAACGGATTCAAGCCCCAAACCTCCGCAAAAATCCAAGAAAATTCGCCCAACATTGTCCTTTCCCATGGATTTCCCTTACATTTGTAGAACAAAACCCTGTCCCTCAGTTCCCCGAAGTTCAGCTTCGGGGCCCAACCCCAATCCCCGCCATGCAGCCCAGTAGTATCTCCATCAGCCAATTCAAGCGACAGATGTCCACCCTGACCATCTGCTACCGCGACGACATCCTCATCAGCAACCACGTGGAACGGCTCGAACCCTTCCGCCATCCCTGCCGTCTCTTCGCCACACTCGTATTCTTCTGCGTCGAAGGCCAAATGGACTTCAGCATCAACCTGAAACGATACAGCATCGCCGGCAACACCATGGTCGTGGCCTTTGCAGGCGACATCATCCAGATCCACCGCATTGAAACCCTTGAAGCCTACGCCGTACTTTTGTCTTCCGACTACCTGAACGACCTCCAAATCGATTTTCGCCAGCGTTCCAGCTTTTATATCCACACGCGCCAAAATGCCATAGCCTGCATTCCCCACAACGAATTGATGACGCTGGTGCCTTACTATCCGTTGCTCAAGACGAACATTGAAAACAGCCGCGATGAGAGTGCTGAGATCCTACACGGACTGGTACAGGCTTTCTCTTATACGGTCATCTCCTTCATGCACACCTACCGCAGCGAAGCTACCGCCGAACCCCACTCCGACACGGCTCCCCGAGGCCTCCAGCTGTTCGACAAGTTCATGGCCCTGCTCAAGCTGCACCACGCCTCCCAGCGGGGGGTCAAGTTCTACGCCGACCGTCTTAACCTCACGCCGAACTACCTGTCAACTGTCATCAAGGACTACAGCGGTAAGAGTGCGGCCCAGTGGATTAACGAATATGTCATCCTCGAAGCCAAAATCATGTTGAAGAGCACCGACCTGAGCATCCAGGAAATTGCCTACCGCCTGAATTTCGTCACACAGTCTGCCTTCGGCAAGTATTTTAAACTGCAAACGGGCATGGGGCCCAAATGTTACCGCAATATAGGACATACAGGCATGGAGAATCAAGACAATACTGCCGGGAAGTTGGAGTAGTTTTTTTCAGAAATCAGTGGCTGTGTGTGCAGAATAGACTAATTTTACACGCTGAATGAAAAAGGACGGGCACGCACGGCTGCCCTTCACTACACTACGATAATGACAAAGACAAACGCAAGACAGGATGACCGGCGCAACAAACCGCGTCGCCGGGGATGGGTAGCCCTGTTGCCCCTACTACTGTTAGCCGCACTGATGGGCGGACTGGGTATGCTGTTCGGCAACTTTTCCAAAATACCGATGACACTGGTATTCGCCCTGACGGGCATCGGTGCCCTGCTGACCCTGCGTGGCTATCCGCTTGAAGAGCGTGTAGCCACCTTCTCGCGCGGAGCGGGCAGTGCCGACCTGCTGCTCATGGTGTGGATATTCGTGCTGGCCGGTGCCTTTGCCAAGTCAGCACAGGCTATGGGTGCAGTGGGGGCCACAGTCGAGCTGACCATGTCGTTTCTGCCCGGTGGCTTTCTGCTGGCAGGCCTTTTTGTAGCGGCCTGTGTGGTGTCGCTGTGCGTAGGCACATCAGTAGGCACGATAGTGGCTTTGGTCCCTGTGGCCTCAGAGATGGCCTTGCGCACGGGAACGGCCACACCGCTCATGGTGGCAGCTGTAGTGGGCGGCTCTTTTTTTGGCGACAACCTGTCGTTCATATCCGACACCACCGTAGCGGCGACCAAAACCCAGGGCTGCTCCATGCGCGACAAGTTCCGCACGAACTTTACCCTCGTGCTGCCCGCCGCCCTACTCTGTGTGACGGGCTATGCCCTGATGGGAAGCAGCACGCAGGCTGTCGTTCCCGCTGAGAGCAGCCTGGGTACGCTGGCCATTCAGGTGCTGCCCTATGTGGTGGTGCTTGGTTCGGCCATAGCGGGTCTGAATGTGCTGGCGGTGCTGTGCGTCGGCTGTTTGCTGACCGGCGTAGTCGGCATGGCCCTGGGCATCTACGGCGTAGAAGGTTGGCTGACAGCGATGGCCGAGGGCGTGGCAGGCATGGGCGAGCTGATTCTCATCTCGATGATGGCAGGCGGTCTGCTGGCCGTAGTGCGGCGTGGCGGCGGCGTGACCTATCTGGTCAGGGCCTTGACGCGCCGTGTCCACTCTCGCCGGGGAGCTGAATGCTGCATTTCGGCCTTGGTAGCCCTCACCAACTGTTGCACGGCCAACAACACAGTGGCCATTCTCTCGGTGGGTGCCATAGCGCGCGACATCAGCGAACGTTACGGTGTGGGCAGCCGTCGTGCCGCCAGTCTGCTCGACATCTTTTCGTGTGTCGTACAGGGACTGATACCCTACGGTGCCCAGCTCCTGATGGCTTCGGGTCTGGCCGCCATCAGCTCGGTGAGCATCATCCCTTATCTCTACTACCCCATGCTGGTAGCCGCCATGGCCGCCTTCAGCATCGCCTTCCGCCGCCAGTAGTCAAAGCTTCCCGCCAGCAGCCACCGTTCCCTGCGGTT
>JBJEAF010000018.1:0-1422 GCA_051868755.1 Alloprevotella sp. | reverse complement strand
TCCCGCCAGCAGCCACCGTTCCCTGCGGTTTTCCGCAGGGCCCTCCCCATCACGAGCCCAAGGCGACCCCGAAGCAAAGCGAAGGAGCAACTTTTTCCCGCCTTTTCTTTGCTCGCCCTTCGGTTTCCATTACCTTTGCAATCACAGCGAAACAACAACCAAACGGCAACACGCACCTGGGCCTCACAAGGCTTCCAGCTGCCTGCAAGCTGCCGCCATAAATCTAACAAGCTATGCTGAAACAAATCATCAATGGCCGCGTACTCACCCCGCAGGGCTGGCTCGAAGGCGGCTCAGTTGTCATTGAAGGCAACAAAATCAAAGCAGTAAAAGAATGCAACTGCCCTGAAGAAGGCGCAGAAATCATCGATGCCAAAGGCTGCGTAGTAGTTCCCGGCGGCATCGAAATGCACGTCCACGGCGGTGGAGGCCGCGACTTCATGGAAGGGACTGAAGAAGCCTTCCGCGTAGCAGTCGATGCCCACCTGCAATATGGCACAACCGCCATCTATCCCACCCTCTCGTCCTCTACCATTCCCATGATTGAGAAGGCCGTCGAAACCTGTGACAAACTGATGCAGGAACCCGACAGCCCCATCCTCGGCCTGCACCTCGAAGGCCCGTACTTCAATCCCAAACAAGCCGGTGCACAGATTCCTGAATGGATCAAGGCTCCTGTGGCTGAGGAGTACGAACCGCTGCTCGAAAAGTCGAAGTGCCTCAAACGTTGGGACGAAGCTCCCGAACTGCCCGGCTCCATCGACTTCATCAAGTGCTGCTGCAAGCATGGCGTGCTGCCCTCTATCGGCCACACCCGCGCCACCTACGAGGATGTCCACGCTGCCAACGAAGCTGGCATGACCCACGCCACGCACTTCTACAACGCTATGCCTGTTGTCTACAAGAACCGCGAGTTCAAGGTAGCCGGTACGGTTGAGAGTATCTTTGCCGAAGAGAACATGACTGTCGAAATGATTGCCGACGGCATCCATGTACCTCCCGTCATGCTGCGCATGATTTACCAGATTAAGGGCGTGGAGAAGACAGCCCTTGTCACCGACTCACTCGCCTGTGCTGCCACACACGGTGATGCTGCCTTTGACCCCCGTGTCATTCTGGAAGACGGTGTCTGCAAGCTGGCTGACCGTTCTGCCTTGGCTGGTTCTATCGCCACCATGGACCGCCTCATCCGCACCTGCGTACAACAGGCTGGAATCCCCTTGCAGGATGCTTGCCGCATGGCCAGCGAAACGCCTGCCAAGATTATGGGCGTATACGACCGCAAGGGTTCGCTCGAAGCCGGCAAGGATGCCGACATCATCATGTTCAACGATGACCTCGAACTGACCTTCGTCATGCAGATGGGCCGCATCGTACGTGCTGACTGACGCTTCCAACTCCTTTATGAGGTTATGAGGTTAT
>JBJEAF010000017.1:0-1567 GCA_051868755.1 Alloprevotella sp. | reverse complement strand
AGTGCCGAATGAAATTGCGTGGATAGGAGCTGAAGGCAGTTATGTGTGCTTCCACTTCTCACTTATAAGCATCAAAACACTTAGATTTTTATTCTGATTTTTAATAGTTTCATGCTCAGAACCATTTTCCACTGATATTTTTTCCAAAATTTTACACCCAGCGCAAATGAAAACTTCCGTGGCTAACACTGCCCTTGATTGCACCCTTGTTTGCCACGGAAGTTTTTGTATGCATCCCTTTACTTGCTCTACCGGCATCGCCTCAAGTTGGCTTGAATACAGCTAACTGGAAAGTTTGTTCACCCGGCAGCTGCTATCGCTCCATAATCACCTTGCCGTCCCGGTCGATTACCTTGAAGGCTGTATGGCCATGGTGAAGCTCCAAGCGCACAGCCGAATCGTAACCTTGTTCCAGGATGGGGAAGTTGTTGCCGTCTGACTGAACGGGATGGTAAAAGGTGCGGTGCGTATGGCCCGACACCATGAGGTCTACCTTCGCCTCGTTCAGCACAGGCAGAAACTTGTTGATGGCATCCGTCCAGCCGTGCCACATGTTTTCGTCTTTCCACTCCCGGCCCATCACCATGGGGAAGTGGGAGATGACAATGCGGTACTTGGCGCGCTTGTATTCCTTCGTTCGAACCAGACGTTTCAGCCATTCGGCTTCTTCGCTGCGATAGGCATCAAAGTCCGTCAGGCCGGCATAGACCGGGTGGTTCTCCGCCTTGTCCTCACCTCCGTCGAGCATCACTACCATCACATCGCCGAGCAGGTAGGAGCCGTATATATGGCCATCCTTCTTGGGAAAGAAAGAGGAATAGGTGCGCGCCATGTTACCCCTCGTTTCGTGGTTGCCCCTGACCACCTCAAAGGGCACAGAGGTGGCAAAGAGCTTGACGCTCACATCGATGAATGCCTGGAATGGTGCTTCGAAGGTTTCAATATAGCTGGTCATGTCGCCGCCATAGAAGAAGGCGTCACACGAAGCATAGTCGGCTGCCTTGAGCAAATCTTCCAGCTTGGCAGCATCGAAGTGCATGTCGCTGGTAACGAACAGCGAAGCTCCTTGTCTTCCGGGGTCTACGGTGCTGAAGGTATACCACGGCGTGGCTATGCTGTCGCCAAATTCCACATGGTAGGGTTCGAACTTGCGCATTTCCTTGGCTACAATGCGGTAATCATATCGTGTAGCCGGCTTCAGCTGTTCGATACGGACCGAATAGAAGCTGTTCCACGCTTCTTTGAGTCCGTCCTTGGTGTTGAAATGCCGTACGGCGGCATCGTCCTCTTCGCCGTGCTTCTTCAGTTCCACCCAGGCAAAGGCCTTGTTGGAGGTGGTAAACACCATAGTGGCCCCGTCCTGCTTCACTTCCTGCAGGTAAGGGCCGTGATTCACTGCGAACGTCTTTTCGGCAGTTTTTCCCATTCCCAGAAGGGGAAGAAATGACAACAGCCACATGCTAAACTTCCATTTCATATGCTTCATTTCCATGATTTAAGGTTGTTGTATTATTAGGTTATGAGGTTATGAGGTTATTAGGTTATTAGGTTATTAGGTTATTAGGTT
>JBJEAF010000016.1:0-5882 GCA_051868755.1 Alloprevotella sp. | reverse complement strand
CGCTTGCATTCACACATTTATCCAAAAATCATGCACCGGGATTTCGGCTTGAGCCGTTTTTTAGAGCGACCTTTTGCAAGTCTCGTCAGTCGCATAGCCCGCTATGCACCCCCTCCGACTCCCCCGTTATCGGGGGAGAGCAATTTCCTCCACTTACAAAATGTCATCTCTAAAAATCCAGCATCCAGCTCGGCCTGATTTATAGAACACCCCTATAGTGTCGATGCAGTATATCTTACTTTGCCGGAGAAGATATCTTACTTTGCCGGAGAAGATATCTTACTTTGCCGGAGAAGATATCTTCTCTGGCCGATGCAGTATATCTTCTCTGTCGGAGATGAAGATAGACGGCGTGTCTTGTTATATGATGTCGTGAAAGCTGCCAGTCTCTTTTTCAGTAGAAGATAGCTGAAACTGGAGTGTAAGTACTACTTCTACTAGAGTGTAAGTACTACTTCTACTGGGATGGAAGTACTACTCCTTCGGGCGAGATGATGTAGTGCAAGCGAGCGCAGAAAAGTCTGGCTCGTTTGAGCTTTATTGCCGAATGCAGCCTATCTTTGCATCTCGTTTGGCGCATTCATGCAGTACGCCTTTCCTGACCAACCCTCAAACTACAGTTCCGACAGCTATGCAGCAACCACTTATCCACATCGTGAACGGCATTGCCCGACACCCCGACTTCCGCTTGGCGCATCCTGTCCAGTTCAGTCTGCATGCAGGCGAACACACGGTGGTCTACGGTCCGAACGGAGGAGGCAAAACGCTCTTTGCCGCCCTTATGACCGGGGCACAGCCGGCTTTGGGATTGGGTGTGCAGTATCATTGGCCCGAGGGCTCGGACAAGCGGCTGCATGAACGCATCCGCAGCATTTCCTTTCGCGATGTGTATGGCGGCAACGAGCCGGCCTATTACCAGCAACGGTGGAACCGCTTTGACGAGCAGGAGTTCCCGACGGTAGGCGAGGTGCTCGACAGAATGCCATACGCCCATGCGGAACTGTGCCGGGAGCTGGGAATGGATGAGCACGCCGGCAAGTCTGTCAACCTGCTTTCGAGCGGCGAACTGAGAAGATTGCAGCTCGTGCAGGCATTGGGCGGCAGCCCTGATGTGCTGGTCATTGACAATCCGTACATTGGTTTGGATGCCGCAGCCCGTGAGATGCTGACTTCGGTGCTCGAAACGCTCAGCCACCAGCTCACCTTGGTGGTGCTGGCCAGCCGGGCGCAGGACATTCCCCACTTCATCCAAAGTGGTGTGTGGGTTGAGGACGGGCTGGTCGGGCCACGCATTTCCACGCAGGAGTTGACAAGACACGAAGAGGCGGTGCCGGTAGTGGCCGTAGAACTTCCTGAGCCCGCTGTGGAGGTGGACCATGAAGAGCCGGCGGGTGGAGAGCTGATTGGTTTTGACCACATCACTGTCCGCTACGGGCAGCGCACCATTCTCCACGACCTGAGCTGGACGGTGAAAAGCGGCGAGCACTGGGCACTGACAGGTGAGAACGGGGCAGGCAAGTCAACCTTGCTCTCGTTAGTGTGTGCCGACAATCCGCAAGCCTATGCCTGCAACATCACCTTGTTCGGCCACCGGCGTGGGAGAGGCGAGAGCATCTGGGACATCAAGCGGCACATCGGATATGTGTCGCCCGAGATGTTCTCGACCTATCGCAAGTCGCTGCCGGCTATCGACATCGTGGCCAGCGGCCTGCACGATACAATCGGCCTGTACAGGAAGGTCAGTGAGGAGGAACGTGCTGCCTGCGCGGAATGGATGAGTGCGTTCGGTGCTTCACACCTGGCGGGGCGGAATTATCTGCAACTCTCCTCGGGCGAGCAGCGGCTCATCCTGCTGGTACGTGCTTTTGTGAAGCACCCGGCCCTGCTCATTCTCGACGAGCCGTTTCATGGGCTGGATGCCCGCAGCCGAGAAAGGGCACGCCGGCTGATTGATGCCTATATGGCGCAGCCGGGCAAGACGCTCGTCATGGTGACGCATTATCCCGAGGAGCTGCCACATTGTATTGACCGCCACCTGCATCTGACCAAACACTGAATCCCGGTGCGGCTCCCGATGCACTACAAATAGTTTTCCGGCTGGATGCTTGTCGGCATCGCTGCCCTCATTGGGACTTTGGTCCCCCCTCTTTTATTTTTCCCAAACAGACACAACACTATGGTATCAGTAGACGGTCTTGCCGTAGAATTTGGCGGCACCACCCTGTTCAGTGACATATCCTTTGTAATCAACGAGAAAGACCGCATCGCCCTGATGGGCAAGAACGGTGCGGGCAAAAGCACCTTGCTGAAGATTCTGGCCGGTGTGCGCACTGCCACCCGAGGCACGGTGTCGGCACCCAAGGACACGGTGATAGCCTATCTGCCGCAGCATCTGATGACGGAGGACGGGCGCACGGTGTTTGAAGAAGCAAGCCAGGCATTTGCCCACCTGCATGAAATGGAGGCGCACATTGAGGAACTGAACCGCCAGTTAGCCGAACGCACCGACTATGAGAGCGAGGACTACATGGCCCTGATTGAGGAGGTGGCTACGCTGAGCGAGAAGTTCTATGCCATCGACATGACCCACTTCGAAGAGGATGTGGAGAAAACCTTGCTGGGTCTGGGTTTTGAGCGCAGCGACTTCGGTCGTCAGACCAGTGAGTTCTCGGGAGGCTGGCGCATGCGCATTGAGCTGGCCAAGATGTTGCTCACCAATCCCGACGTGTTGCTGCTCGACGAGCCTACCAACCACCTCGACATAGAGTCGATAGGCTGGCTCGAAGACTTCCTCATCAATAACGGCAAGGCGGTGGTGGTCATCAGTCACGACCGCAAGTTTGTCGACAACATCACCACCCGAACCATCGAGGTGACCATGGGCCGCATCTACGACTATAAGGTGAACTATTCGCAGTATCTGCAGCTGCGTGCCGATCGGCGCGAACAGCAGCAGAAGCAGTATGAGGAACAGCAGAAGATGATTCAGGAGACCAAGGACTTTATCGAACGCTTCAAGGGTACCTACTCCAAGACATTCCAGGTGCAGAGCCGTGTGAAGATGCTCGAAAAGCTCGAGCTGGTCGAAGTGGACGAGGAGGACACCTCCGCCCTGCGCCTCAAGTTCCCTCCTTCACCCCGCAGCGGACAATATCCGGTGGTGCTCGACGATGTGGGTAAGGCTTTCGGCCCCAAACGTGTCTTCAGTCATGCCTCACTGACCATAGAAAGGGGCAACAAGGTGGCCTTTGTGGGCCGCAACGGCGAAGGCAAGTCTACGTTGGTCAAGTGCATCATGGGCGAGCTGGAGCACGAGGGCACACTGACCTTGGGACATAACGTGCAGATAGGCTACTTTGCCCAGAATCAGGCTTCGCTGTTAGACGGCGAACTGACGGTGTTCCAGACCATCGATGATGTGGCAAAGGGAGACATACGCACCAAAATACGCGACCTGCTCGGTGCGTTCATGTTTGGCGGTGAAGCCAGTACCAAGAAGGTAAAGGTGCTGTCGGGGGGCGAACGCACCCGCCTGGCCCTGTTGAAGCTGTTGCTCGAACCGGTGAACCTGTTGATTCTGGACGAACCCACCAACCACTTGGACCTGCGCACCAAGGATGTGCTGAAGCAGGCGTTGGTCGACTTCGACGGCACGCTGATCTGTGTGAGCCACGACCGCGACTTCCTGGACGGTCTGGTCACGAAGGTCTATGAGTTTGGCCACGGACGTGTGCGCGAGCACCTGTGCGGCATCTATGAATTTCTGGAAAGCAAGAAGCGCGAGGAACTGCTGCAAATGGGCATCCGTCAATAGGTGCGCCCTGCCTGTCATCGCCGACAGTGAGTCGGGCAGGAAGGCATAACGATTCATCGCATTTCCCGTAATTCTGCAAGACAAAACATTGGGGGTTGCAAGCATTCATTCCAAGTGATGAATGTTTGCAACCCCCATTACGTAACCACCGCATGAGCCATCCTAATGTCTTGTTCCTCATGGCTGTGGTTTTGAACTGTGCTTTTTAGGGTGAAACCTCTTGTCTCATTGTTTCACGATCTTCCTCCCGTTGATGACATAAATGCCCTTGGGCAGCGAACGGTAGGCTTCGCTCAGTGTGGTCTGCTTGCGCACCAAACGACCGTCCAGACTGTAGATGTCGTGGGTCTGTTCGCCGGGAATCTCGCGGAACACGTTCTCCATGCCCGAGGGAATGTATGTGCTGAGCAGGGTGATGGCCTTCAGCACATAATAGATGCCCGTGTCGGTGTGGCTGTCCTCACTGCTGTTATCGGTGTCGAAGGCATCGTAGCCATTCTCAAGCAGGTGGCTTTCCATGTGTTCCTGGTTGAGATAGGGCACCACTTCATCGCTTTGTGAGTGTACGAAGGTGATGTGGTCGGTTTTCTCGGGTTTCCAGGAGTCATACACGAGCGAATTCTGCTTCAGGTGGTAGATGATTTCCTTCATCACCTCGCTGTTTTCGTCGAAGAAGGCCGGTTTTACCATCTGGTCAATCGGCAGTTTCCTGTCCTCGGCGTGGCCATAGAGTTCATAGATGAAGTCGTTGATGTAGTCGGTGCTGTGCAGTTTGGTGTCGAAGAGCTCGGGCAGATGAGACACCAGTTCGTCGGTAAAGATGTCTTCGTTCTTCACCTTGTACCCTCCGGCATCAATCATGCCGCTGAATATCAGGGGCAGCGCCACGGGGTACTGCGTCAGGTTCTCTTCCGCCAGTTTCCGATAGTGTGCATACATGTCATAGGGCCCTCCGCCGATGATGCAGTAGTCAATCTTTGGCAGTTCATCGCCGCGATAGCCCTCGGCCACCAAACGGTTGACCCACATGCCCGAGTTTCCGCCTTGCGAATAACCGAGGTTGAGTGTCACGTTGCTCCATTCGTAGCCCTCTTCCTCCAACAGTTTCCGGCCAGCCAGGAAGGCATCGATGTTCACGCGTGCAGTGGCCCTGCCTTGCAGGTACTTCTGGTTGTGTTCCACGTCTAATCCAAACCCGAAACCGTCGGATTCAATCATGATATAGTTGGAGTTGGCCAGAATGCCTTCGATTGTAAAGCCGCTCGACACGTGAGTGGGACACTGCTTGTCGGTTGTGATGGTGTAGTGGTTCAGCAGGCCGCATCCCTTGGCCTTGACCGTCTTGTCATGCACGTCGGGAGTCATAAAGATAGCAGCCGACAGCACGATGGGGGTCTCTCCGTCGGCATCGACAGTTTCATAGTTGAAGTCATAACGCCAGAATCCTCCGCAATCAGTGCGGTTGACGATTCCGATTTCCGGCTCTGTGGTTTCGGCAACCACAACGGTCGAAACCAGCCATGCCACCACGGCCAGCCATGCTGTTCTAAACACCCTGTTCATAATATATTAAGTATTAGTAGACAGTAAATCTATGGAATTTCAGGCTACAAATATAGGTAGAAATCCAAACTTTTCACAAAGAAGAAAAGTTTTTTGGTCTGATAACAGTGTTTTCTCGCCCCAGCCTACCAACAAGAACACAAGCTGGGCAGGCCGCGCGAGCGCCGCCCGTGGTTCAACCGCTCGTGGTATATCAGCCTCATGGTGCTGAAGGACAAGCTGGCCGACGTGATAGGCGAGAAGTTCGCGGGGCTGTTTGATAACCTGGAGAACAGATGGTAGGGTGAATGTTTTATTGTTCTAAAATGTGTAGGAATTGGACTATATAGAAACTACGCACATAACGGAGTCGCGCTTCTGCAGGTTTTTCATTATTGTTGCAGTACTAACCAAAGTACCTTAGATTATGGAGTTTTTTCTGCTATTTGCAATAATCCTTTTCCTTGTTCTTCTCTATAAATATGGAGACAAACTTCCTGTGAAGTATGATGACGAGCAAGAAGAG
>JBJEAF010000015.1:0-1595 GCA_051868755.1 Alloprevotella sp. | reverse complement strand
GTGTGAGGAGCGTTGGCCGCGTTTAATCAGGCAATCGGATGCCCGGTTCGGAGTCGGCTTCGTAACCAATAGATTGGTCGGCAATAGGCTGCTGGGAGAAGGGCGCGGCAACTTTTCTGGCTTTTCTTTTGCCCATTCGGAAAAAGTTACGATATTCGCCCAACAAACGAGAATGGCCGATGCAGTACATTGAAGATTTCCTGCTTTACCTGTGTGCCGAGCGAGGTTATTCGCAGCGAACGGCCGACACCTACGGCGCATCGCTGAGGGACTTCCGCCGCTTCTGCATGTCGCTCGAAGGACAGCCGGACTGGAAGCAAGTCGATGCCGATGTGGTGAGGCAATGGATGGCGGCCGAAATGCAGCGGGGCTGTACTGGCCGCTATGTGGCGAAGCAGCTGAGTGCCCTGCGGTCGTTCTACCGCTATCTGCTGCGCATGCAGCGGGTGCAGCACGACCCGGTGCGCTTGGTGAAGAATCCCAAGGTGCATCTGCCGCTGCCCACCTTCCTGAAGGACAGCGAGATTGACCGCCTGTTTGACGATGTGGCCTATCCTGAGGGTTTCGAGGGACAGCGCGACAGGTTGGTGCTGCTCACCTTCTACCACACGGGCATCCGCCTGTCGGAACTGCGGGGCTTGGATGTGACCGACGTGGACCTTGTGCGCTGCGAACTGAAGGTGACGGGCAAGCGCAACAAACAGCGCATTGTCCCTTTTGGTGAAGAACTGTGCAGCGGGCTGAAAGCCTATGTGGAGCTGCGCGACCAGCTGGCCTGTGCCGACGGCGCGCTGTTCGTGACGCTGAAAGGCAAGCGCATGACCAAGGTGCAGGTGTATGGGTTGGTGAGGCATTATCTCTCGTTGGTGACTACGCAAAAAAAGAAAAGTCCGCACGTGCTGCGCCATACCTTTGCCACGGCTATGCTGAACCACGGGGCTGACCTTGAGGCTATCAGGGACTTGCTCGGGCATGAAAGCATACGGACCACAGAGGTGTATACGCACACCACGTTTGCCGACTTGAAAAAGGAATACGAACGTGCCCATCCCAGGGCGTAACAAAACAAAAAGGAGGTTACTATGGAACTCAAGATTCAAGCCATCCATTTCGACACGACCGAAAAACTGAACCTTTTTATCGAGAAGAAGGCTGCCAAGTTGCAGAAGAACTGCGAAGGCATCATCAAGGCAGAATTTATCCTGAAGGTGGTGAAGCCCGAAACGGCCCGCAACAAGGAAACTGCTGTGAATATTGTACTGCCCGGCTCTGAGCTGCGCGCCGAAAAGGTGTGCGACACGTTTGAGGAAGGCGTTGACCTGTGCGTTGACTCCATCCTCCGCCAGCTTGAGAAGTACAAGGAACGCCAAGGCAAGTAGCGGCTGGCAGTCTGTGCCGTTGCATGCAACGCAAGCAGGCGCAGGGTGTAGGCGTGTCCGGCGGGCTGGTGTAGAGCCTGTATCCCGAGAACCGTCCAACGCGTTTGCCAAAGAAATAGAATCAGCTTTTTCCGAGGGGTAATACCTGCTTTTCAAAGAAGATATACTTCATCGGCAAAGTAATATATACTTCATCGGCAAAGTAATATATACTTC
>JBJEAF010000014.1:0-5991 GCA_051868755.1 Alloprevotella sp. | reverse complement strand
TAGATTTATTCAATTCTTTGAACTCAATTTTTAGTATACTCCATATATAAAAAGAAGGAGAAACCGGGCGGACGTGAGGCCGTGTCGGTTTCTCCCTTTCTGTTGTGGTAGCTTCCCTATGGGGAGGATGCTTACTTCATGTCGTTTTGCTGTTTCATGGAAATTTCTTCGCCGTGCTTGTCGTAGAAGGCGTATTGCAGGTAGGCGAGTTTCTGGTTGGCAATGATTTTCACGCCGAATCCGTATTTCATCTGCCACTGTCGTTTCAGCGACACGATGCCCTGGTTGATGTAGGCTGCTACAAAGGGGTGAACGTGGAGCGTGAATCGCTTGATGCCGAATCGGTTGACGAGTGCGTCGATTTTCGTTTCGAGCGCATCGGTAAACAGGATGCTGGGCTTTATCTTGCCCGTTCCGCCACAGGTGGGGCAGGTTTCTTCGACATTCACATCCATGGCCGGACGAACGCGTTGGCGGGTGATTTGCATCAGGCCAAACTTGGAGAGTGGCAGGATGGTGTGTCGGGCACGGTCCTGTTTCATGTTTTCAACCATGCGCTCGTAGAGTTTCTGGCGGTTTTCGGGCAGGTTCATGTCGATGAAGTCTACCACAATGATGCCGCCCATATCGCGCAACCGAAGTTGGCGTGCCAGCTCGTCGGCAGCTCCCAGATTCACGTCGAGCGCATTGGTTTCCTGTCCGTCGGGACTTTTCGAGCGGTTGCCGCTGTTCACATCGACTACGTGTAGTGCCTCAGTTTGTTCGATAATGAGGTAGGCCCCGTGCTTGTAGGTGACGGTTCGGCCGAGTGAGGTCTTGATCTGCTTGGTTACAGAGAAATTGTCGAAAATGGGCACATTGCCCTTGTAGAGCTTGACAATGTCCTTGCATTCGGGAGCGATGAGTGAAACATAGTCGCGCACTTCGGCCCATACGTTCTTGTCGTTGACATAGATGTTCTCGTAGGAGGGGTTGAACAGGTCGCGCAACAGCGCAACGGTGCGGCTGGTTTCTTCGTAGGCCAGTTGTGGCAGTTTGAGTTTCTTGCTGCGTGCTTGTTTCACTCGGCGAATGGCTTCCTCCCAGCGTTCGAGCAGCAGACGCAGTTCGGCGTCAAGTTCGGGTGCCCGCTTGTTTTCGGCCACGGTGCGGATGATTACGCCAAAGCCTTTGGGCTTGATGCTTTGCACCAGTTGCTTGAGGCGTGCCCGTTCGGCAGCCGACTTGATTTTTGTGGACACGGAAATCTTGTCACAAAAGGGCATGAGCACCAGAAAGCGGCCTGCAAACGAGAGTTCGGCAGTGAGGCGTGGTCCCTTGGTGTTGATAGGTTCCTTGACAATCTGTACCAGCAGTTCCTGTCCCACTTTGAGTGTATTCTGAATACTGCCGTCCTTGTCGAGTTCGGGCTGCTTCAGCACCTTGTCGGGGGTGGGGTTGCCTTTTCCGGTGTCGCCGATGAGCTGCAAGTATTTTTCCAATGAAGCGTAACGCGTGCCCAAGTCGAGATAGTGCAGGAAGGCATCGCGTTCGAAACCGACATTTACGAAGCAAGCATTGAGTCCGGGCATGAGCTTTCTGACCTTGGCCAGATAGATGTTGCCCACCGAGAAGTGTTCGGATCGTCCTTCGCGCTGGTATTCGACAAGTCGCTTGTCTTCCAGCAGTGCGATGGATATGTCTTTGGCAGACACATCTACAATAACTTCGCTTGTCATGTCTTGTTGTTGTTGTGCATGTGAGGGTTGGTCTGTGGTAGGAATGTGCAGCCAAAGGTTGGTGACTGTGTCACATTATCCTCACAGGCAGGAATGCTAAAAGGCGAGTAAACGAGGATGCTCCCTCGCGCAGCGGGGCCGGCTTAGCTCGTTTACTCGTCGTGTGTGGCGGGAGGTTCTATTGCAGTTGCCTGACACAGTGGCATATATGGCTTGGCAGTCGGTCCACAACATCCGTCTGTCAGGAAGACTGTTGCCGTTTCTGTGGATTGCACAGGAGGGCTGTGTACCTTTCTATACTGTCAATATGCCGCTTCAGAATAGTTCGACGGGGGCGGTGCAGACTTCAGCTTAGAACATTTCCCAAAAAGTCTGGGCAATCGTGCCGGGCTTATTTGCTCTTATGACGATTCTTGCGCAGTCTTTTTTTACGTTTGTGCGTCGACATCTTGTGTCTTTTTTTCTTCTTTCCGTTAGGCATACCTATTACGTTTTATGGTTAATGATGTGAGTTATGAATTGTTACGCTTATTCCTCCGTCGTGGCACTGGCAATGGCATCGGCAAATTCCTTCGAGGGCTTGAACAGTGCCACCTGGTGAGCCGGAATGAGGAGGGTCGTGTTGGTCATGAGGTTGCGTCCGGTTTTGGGAGCGCGACGCTTGAGGTAGAAGGTTCCGAAGTTGCGGAAGTTGATGGATTCTCCCTCAATCAAGGTGCTCTTTACCGTGTTCACGTACGATTCGATAACGCTGGTTACGGTCTCTCTGTCAACACCGGTTTGCTTTGAAACACACTTGATGATGTCAGTTTTAGTCATGTCTATGTGTAATGATTGGTTGATGTTTAAAGGTTTCCCGGCTTCGCGGCCCTGCCTGCAAAGGCGGCCCGATTCACTTGGTAGTGGAGGGGCTTGGGGCTTAAAGCGGCTGCAAAGATATGATTTTCTGTTGGTTTATAGAAAAAAACGGCTTGTTTTTGCAGCGAATCTGTTGCCTGGAACTAAGCTTTTACGGGAATTTTTTCGATTCGGCGGATGTGTCGGCCTCCTTCGAAGGGTGTGTTGAGGAACTCATCCATGATTTTGCGGGCCGTTTCGGTGTCGATGTATCGGCCAGGCATGGCCAGCACGTTGGCATCGTTGTGCAGGCGGGTCATGTGAGCTATTTCAGGGTCCCAGACCAAAGCGGCCCGGATGCCTTGGTGCTTGTTGAGTGTCATTGAAATGCCTTCGCCGCTGCCACAGATAGCTATGCCTTGCTTCACTTCGCCCTGTTCGATGCCACGGGCAAGTGCGTGGGCAAAGTCAGGATAGTCGCAGCTCTCGGTGCTGTAGGTGCCATAGTCCTTGAAGGAGATTTGTTTCTCCTTCAGGTATTCCATGACGTATTGCTTGAGTTCAAATCCTGCGTGGTCGCAGGCCAAACCTATGATTTCCATTGTTTTTCGTTTGCTGTGTGAAATCCAGTTGTCAAGTTATGGAGTTATTCCCTTTGGTTATGAGAGATAAGGTTATGAGGTTATAACATTACTATTGGAGTGAATGATATTCATGCGTTACAGTCGTAACATTATAACCTCTTCACCTCATAACCCGATAACCAGGGTTACGCATTAACACTTGAAAGGTAGTCCAGTACTTCCTTGCGGATGTTCTCGGCGGTGTAACCCAGTTTTTCATCGAGCACGGTATAGGGTGCGCTGAAACCGAAGCTTTCCAGACCGTACACCCTGCCGCTGGTGCCCACCAAGCCTTCGAAAGTGACGGGCAAACCGGCTGTAAGGCCGAATATCTTGCCGCCAGTAGGCAGGAGTGATTCCTGATAGGCTTTGTCCTGGCGACGGAAGAGTCCTTCGCTCGGACAGCTTACTACGCGTGCCTTGATATGGTCGCGTTCCAGCAGCAGTGCGGCTGTATCGGCCAGGGTGCTGACTTCAGAGCCTGATGCCACGAGGATTACGTCGGGGTTGGATTCGCTTACTACCTCATAGGCACCGCGCTGTACGCCGGCCTTGTAGTCGGTGTTGGCGGGCAAGTCCTTCACGTTCTGGCGACTAAAGATGAGTGCGGTGGGGGTGTCCATATTCTCCATGGCCATGCGCCAGCATTCTGTGGTGGCGTGTACGTCGCAAGGACGGAACACGCGCACGCTGTCGCGTCCGCTGTGGTTCTTCATCTTCTCCATAAGGCGGATTTGTGCTTCCTGTTCTACAGGCTCGTGTGTCGGGCCGTCTTCACCTACACGGAAGGCATCGTGTGTCCATACGAACTTCACAGGGAGTTCCATCAGGGCTGCCATGCGAATGGCGGGTTTCATGTAGTCGGAGAACACGAAGAAGGTGCCCATGGCGGTAATGATACCGCCGTGCAGCATCATACCCATGCACACGCAGGCCATGGTGAGCTCCGACACACCGGACTGCAGGAAACCTCCGGCAAAGTTGGTGCGGGTGATTTCAGTGGTGTGTGCCAGAAAGCCGTCGGTCTTGTCCGAGTTACACAAGTCGGCCGATGACACAATCATGTTGGGCACATACTCCGAGAGCAGTGACAAGCAGGCCGACGAGCCGTTGCGTGTGGGTGAATTGGGCTTTTGCTGCACCTTCTCCCAAGGTATGTCTGGCAGACGGCCTGCCATCCAGTCGTTCAGCTGGACAGCCTTTTCCGGATTGGCTTTTTCCCATGCCTCTTCTTCGGCCTTGCGTTCTGCCACGACGGCGCGAAGCTCGTTCTTGCGTGCCTCATACATGGCACTCACTTCGGGACGGATAACGAAGGGATTTTCGGGATCGGCACCGAGGTTCTTGATGGTGTTGACATAGGCATCGCCTCCGAGCGGCGCTCCGTGCGTCTTGCAGTTGCGCTCGTATGAGGTATTGTCGGCTTTGCGGCAGCCCTTGCCCATCACGCAATGTCCGATGATGAGGGTGGGGCGGTTCTGCTCCTGATTGGCCGCCTTAAGTGCTTCACGTATCTGTTCGGCATCGTTGCCGTCAATTTCAAGCACATTCCAGTTCCATGCACGGTACTTCATGCCCGTATCTTCCGAGATAACAGCAGCCGTTTCGGTGGAAAGCTGTATTTCGTTGGCATCGAAGAACATGATGAGGTTGTTCAGACCCAGGTGTCCGGCCATGCGTCCGGCACCCTGCGAAATTTCCTCCTGTACGCCGCCATCTGAAATGTAGGCATAAATCTTTTCCTTGGCAAAGCCCGGATTACCGGTACGGGCATAGAGGGCCTTGGCGGCGATGGCGGCGCCTACAGCATAAGTATGACCTTGGCCGAGCGGACCGCTGGTGTTTTCAATGCCGCGCTCAGGACATACCTCGGGGTGGCCGGGAGTAGGCGACCCCCACTGACGGAACTGCTTGAGCTCATCAATGGTGTAGTTACCGATAAGGGCCAGCTGTGAATATAGCATGGGCGACATGTGTCCCGGATCAAGGAAGAAGCGGTCGCGGCAACGCCAGGTGGCATTGTCCGGGTCGAAGTTCAGAAATTCTGAGTAAAGCACGTTGATGAAGTCTGCACCGCCCATGGCTCCGCCAGGGTGTCCGGACTTGGCACGTTCAACCATGCTTGCTGCCAGCACGCGGATGTTGTCGGCAGCAAGGTTCATGAGTTCTTTTGAATGTTCAGTAGACATTGCTATATTCGTTATTGTTTATGGGGCTGGGTTATTTTGCCTGCAAAAGTAGTGATAATCTGCGACATTCCTGCTATAGTTTATAAGAAAAGCAACCCGACTTGTGCCTGCGTGGTTAAAATCGAACAACTCGGCACTTGGAATAAACAACTCGGCACTTAGTTTTTGCAATTCGACATTTAGTTTTTTCAACCCGGCACTTTGTTCGGTGCATACCTGAGAGTTTATGTCGGGCTGCCAGATGCTCTTCCTCTTATTAGGCACTAAGACATAAAAAGACTCCGGCTTCACGCCTGAGCGGAAACCGGAGTATGTATGAAAGTGGTGAGAGAATCAGTGCGGCTTAGCACAGCTTGCGCGAACCGTCACCAATCACCACATCGATGATGATGGGCTTCTTGCCATACTTCTCGTTGAACTTCTCAACAACGACCTTCTTGAAGTTGTCGGCCAGTTCGTCGGCAACCAAGTTGATGGTGCAGCCGCCGAAGCCGCCGCCCATGATGCGCGAACCGGTTACACCGGCTTCCTTGGCCACTTCGTTGAGGAAGTCGAGCTCTTCGCAGCTTACCTCGTATTCCTTGCTCAGGCCGTAGTGGGTTTCGTACATCATCTTGCCGACCA
>JBJEAF010000013.1:0-5995 GCA_051868755.1 Alloprevotella sp. | reverse complement strand
GAGGAAATTACCGCACAACTCTCTGTATAGGGGACGGAATACGGGATTCCTTACTGTATGAAAACCGCAATGGCTTGAGCTTCGAGGCTCTGCAGGAAAAGACGCAACTTCCGCTCATCGATGTGGCCGCAGCCGTAGGCTGGCTCGCCCGCGAGGACAAACTCCAGTTCCTCACCGATGACCAAGGCAACCAAAAGTTGAGCGTCTTCCAAGACTTCTTCTTTTAAACCTATCCAATCCCCCCTTCAGCGGGCAGAAAGGGCGCGACGGAAAGCGACCACAGCCTGCTGGAACAACAAACGAAACTAACTCTAAAACAGAAGCATACAATGGCAAAAATGGTTATCAACCACAAAGAAGTGGAGAAAGTAGACATGGGCAAAGGCGTAGTGCGCCAAGACTTTGCCGAAGGCAAGAACATGAACGTCCTCCATTGGAACATGGCCGACCAGAGCGAGGTGGGCACCCACACCCATCCGCAGGAACAGTTCGGCTACGTGATCAAAGGCGGCTTCCACCTCACCATCGGCGACGAAACCTTCGAACTCTCCGAAGGCGACGCCTACCTCGTGCCCGCCAATGTGCCCCACTCCTTCATCGCCGTGGGCGAAACGGAAGCCATCGATGTGTTCGCCCCCGTGAAGACTGAATTCCCCTGGGACAAGTAAACCGCTCCGACACTCATCTAACAAGCCTCAACGCTATGGACCGCAAGCCCCAGCCCCTAACAGTCTCCCGACGGGCCATGCTCGTGGAGAAAGGTGTCTATGCCGTCAACACGAACCACCTCGACATTGCCGAGCCCTGTGCCGACAACCTCTTCATCTACCGCTATGCGGCAGGCTCGCAGTTCAACGTGAGCCGCAAGCTCCAGAACGATGTCATCTGTGGCATGGTGGCCCTCACCGAAGACCCTGATTCGCCGGGCGACATGATGCTCGCGCCGAATGCCACGCTCGTGAACAAAGGCGAAATCACCATCCGCTTCAGCGAACTCTATGCCAACCACATCCGGCAGCAGCAGACCCTCGGCGAGGCTTACCACGTCGATGCCCTGCGCGGCTACGCCATGGCGGCGGGCGAGAACTCGCTGCTCATCAACGAGGGACGCATAAACATCGTCATGGACCACGACCCCGACGCAGAGACTACCATGTACTGCTGCGCCATGTGGGCCGAAGCCAACTCGCACCTCATCAACCGGGGCGAAATCCACTTCACGGGCAACGGCTCCTGGCAGGCACTCGTGCGCGGCGTGGGCGGCGTGGCCAACCACCTCCATGTGGTGAATGAGGGACTGGTCGCCGTCGATGTGGAACGCGCCTTCCAGACGCGCATCCTCCACACCGCCGGCATGAGCGGCTCACTCTGGAACAAGGGCGAAATCCGCATCCGCGTGGCCGGCCGCGTGATGACCCTGGGCAGCGTCACGGGGACGCAGATGGTGAACGACGGACTCATCGACGTAACCTCTCTGGCCACCCTCATCGAAGGAAAAATTCCCTACCTCTTCAACTTCCCGCCCATGGCGACGGGCCTCTACGAACATTTCCGCCCAGGCACGGCGCTCCCCGCTCCCGTCATCAACCGCGGCACCATCCGCGTCCACCTCGTGGGCAGCGAAGCCTCGGGCCCCGATGCCATCGCCTTCGGCTTCTACTACCAGATGGAGGATCAGGACCACGGCGAAACGCCCGTGCGCGTGATGGCCAACGAGGGCACCGTCGAAGTGACGCAGGAAGGGCCGCAACGCTACGTGACGGCCGAAGTGGGCATCAACATGCAGCGCCACACCGACAATCCCATCCGCTTCAGCGTGCCCGTGTGGCACACCCGCTACCGCCGCTTTGCCGAGACGCGCGACCTCTTCGCCTGCCACAGCGCACAGCTCGACTTCAGCCACCTCGACCTCCGCCTCAACGGCGCGCCCGAAGGGACGAAAGTGGACTTCCGCGACCTCGTCTGCCAAACCGAAGACGCCCAGCTGCGTGGCGACACGCTCAACGTGATTGTCCCCGCAAAACGCTAATCTCAAGAACTACCGCATGATACAGAAATCCATCACCTCCGGCCTCCGCCTCTTTTGGCTTCTCCCCGTTGCCCTCACGCTCGGACTCCTCTTCTCCTGTAGCGACGACGATGACAACTACGACCCCGAATTCCCCGACTCCAGCCTATCCACCCGTCCCGTAACCACGGACCAGAGCAACAGTGTGCTCATCAACGACCGCACCATCGAAGTGGGGCAAGGCGAGGGCAGCGATGTCGTGTTCGAAATGAGTTCGACCATCATGAACGAAAACGGCCGCGTCGTCGAGACCACCCTGAACTGTAGCGGCATGGCCGGTGTAGCCCTCAACGGCATGGCCACCGACACCACGCGCACCGTTGAAAACGTGACCCTCATCAACCGCGGCACCATCAACGTACACACGAAAAAAATCGTGGAAGCCTACGGCCCGCTCATCAACACCCTCGACGACAAGACCAAGAAGTACGTGTACCTGCGCGTGCTCGTCATGTACGGCGGCAAGAACAGCATGATCATCAACGAAGGCACCATCAACGTATACTTCGACCACGACCCCAGTTCGCGCATCACCGTCTACGCCATGGCCCTCTCGGGCGGACCCGGTTCCTCGCTCATCAACCGGGGTGAGATACACTTCTACGGCAACGGCTCGGTAGCCACCCGCCTGCGCGGCATGGCCACCTTCGGCGACGGCATTTCCGCCTGGAACACGGGCACGATGACTGCCGAAGTAGACATGACCGAAGATGCCCGCATGATCACGACGGGAGGCAACAATTCGAATGTCATCAACGACGGCGTGATGCGCATGAAACTCCCCGGCAAAGTGCTCTGCTGCACCCGCTACGGCAACAGCAACCTCATCAACAACGGGACCATCGAGGTGACCTCCGTCGACATGCCCCGGGGCTACGCTACCATCGTGACCGAAGAAGACCGCTTCGTGTGCGGGCTCTACGAACCACTCCAGGGCAGCCGCGCCCAGATGCCCTCGATGACCAACCGAGGGACGATAACCATCAACATGGAAGGAACGGCGCAGTCCGACCCCCTTCGCCAAGGCTACGGCATTCTCTGCGACCTCATGGGCGCAGGGGCTGAAAAGCTGGAAGTGAACCTGGAGAACGACGGGAATATTTTCGTGAACAACCTCACCCCTGTTCCCTTCCTGCTGGGCGAAGCCGGCTTTATGGGCCGCAGCCTTTCACAGACAGGCGCATGCAACATCCACCTCTGCCGCTGGAACACCACGCTGCGCGACTTCGCCCAGACGAAGGACCTCTTCGTGGCCAAAGGCGTGAAGATGAACTATGCCGGCGGAACGCTGTCACTCGGCAAGGCAGACGGCTACACCCCGGGCACGGCCTACAGCATTGCCCCCGAAGCCCTCGTCTACAACGCCGGGGCTGAAGGCGGCTTCCGCTTCGAGCACAACAACTATGACGACCTGACGGTGAAAGCTGCCAGTCAGGATGTCACACTGATTTGGGACAAGGAAGCCCGGACAGCCGCCCTCCAATAACCTCAGGAAAGGCTGCACGACTGAAACTCAAACAAACATTCTATACAATGGAAACGAACAACCAGCCACTCACGCTGACACACGACAGCCTCCGCACGAGCACGGGCAAAGTGTGTGTGAACACCCAACATATCCTCATCACCCAACCCCTCCCCGGCAATCTGGCCGATGTCACCGAGCGCGCCGTAGCTGCCGGCAAGGTACTGGTGGGCCGCAACATCGCCCTCTATGGCATGGCCGCCTTGGAGGAAGACCCCGAAAGCCCCGGGCAGCAAAAGCTCGCCCCCAACGCCACGCTCATCAACCGGGGCGTGATCGAAATCCACATGAAGGAAATGGTCGAAGCCTTCCGCGACAAAGTGAAGAAATCCACCGAGGACGAGGAGGGCACCTACCGCTTCGTGAAGTGCTTCGCCATGGCCGCAGGCAAGGATTCGCTCATCATCAACGAGGGCACCATCCGCATCGTCTTCGACCACGACATTGACACCGAGACCGCCGTCTACGGCGAAACCCTCGTGGCCGGCGAGAACTCCACCATCCTCAACCACGGCCGCATCGAGATTGTGGGCAACGGCTCGTTCAACACGCAGGCCCGCGCTATCGCCGTGCCGGCCAACAACACGAACATCCTGAACCACGGCGACATCCACCTCCACCTCGACCGCGCCGCCACCGTGCGCGTGCTGGCCACCACGGGTGTGGGCGGACTCATCGCCAACTATGGCCACATCTACGTGAACTCCACGGGCCGCATCATGACCCTAGCCCGCTTCACCGGCACCCGCATCCTCAACGAGGGCAGCATCGACATCGTGTCGCGTGCCCGCTTCATCGAGAACAAGGTGTCGTTCCTCTACCAGTCCTACCCCTTGGCCTGCGCCTTCTACGAGCACTCGCTGCCCAACCAGGTACACATGCCGCCCATCATCAACAACGGCACGGTGAAAATCCACCTCGAGGGCAGCGAAGAGTCCACGCCCCACGCCGTGGCCTTCGGCATCTACAGCGAAATGGTGGGCATGGAGGAACAAGTCCACCACTTCGAGAACACGGGCAGCATCACGCTGACGAAGTCCGGCCCCTACGACTTCACCGTGGCCGAAATCGGCACCAACGTCCAGGCCAAGAAGGATTTCCCCTACCACATCGAGATCGGCACCTGGCGCACGGCAGCCCGCGACTTCGCCCAGACCAAGGACCTCTTCGTGTGCGGCAGCGGACACTTCGACTTCGGCCGGCTCCACCTGCTGGATGCCGACGGCGCGCCCCTTCCCGTGGCCGACAAGGCCGCCTTGGTGAGCCAGACCGCCGAGGCCAAGGAACAGGGCTTCACTTGCGACCTCGTGTAACTTCTTCTACCCATCCTCTAACTCCGTTATATGCTGAAACTGATATTCCGCAGTGGCAGCCTCCTCCTTTTGGCCGGTGTCCTGCTGTCAGCCTGCTCTGACGACAAAGAGAAAGAAATAGAAAAGTTGTTCACCGTCTATACTCTCGAAGAGGGCGTGATGGACAACTACGAGGGGCTGCCGCTTCAGGTGGGGCTCGAAGGAGACACCCAGCCTTTTGCCCTGGGTACGATTGACAGCAAGGGTGAGGCGCATCTCAGTATCGACATGCTGCAATATGCCGAACGGAATCTCTGGTTCTGCATTCCCAAAGTGGTGAAGTTCTTCCACCGCCTCTCCGCCGCCGAGGCCCTGGCGCGGCAGATTACCCTTCCCGACAAGGAAGCCGGTTCCACGCTCGACGCTACGGGATTGGGCAACGATTGGATCGTGGCCCTCTACATGGGTGTGGACAAGGATGGCGTGGCGGGCCAAGAGCCAATCTATTGGGCCACGGGCAACCTCATTGCCGTGAAGACCAATGGCGAAAACGATGGTGCCACCCAGGCCGCATTCCACATAGCCTCGGCCGAGGAGAGTCGGCTTGAAGCGCAGCAGAACTCCCCCTTTGTCGGGCAGGACAGCCGCCTGATGGCGGATGTGCCCGATGCCTACGCCGCACTGCCGCAGGGAAGCCGCTGGGACCTCTACGGCTTCGGCGACGCTTCGGGCCTCATGCTCTACAAGGATCTCAATGCCTACGTAGCCGCCACGGGGCAGAAGTCCGGCGACATCACTG
Source organism: Alloprevotella sp. (assembly GCA_051868755.1). Classification (GTDB taxonomy): domain Bacteria; phylum Bacteroidota; class Bacteroidia; order Bacteroidales; family Bacteroidaceae; genus Alloprevotella. Next base: position 311 of record JBJEAF010000013.1, on the reverse strand, counting down.
CCTACGACGTGAGCGGCAGTGCGCGCTTCGACATAGCCCGGGCCCGGCTCGGCGGCACTTGGCGCGTGCCCACGGGCGGCTTCGGACCGCACAACGAGTTTGCCGCCTTTGAGGACGACAGCGAAGAATATGCCGCCCTCCTGCCCGACGCTTCGGTCTGGGAAGAGAACTGCGTGACATACGGACTCGAATATGCCTACACGGTCGAAGCGGACGGACGCAAGGTGACGACCAACACGCTCCGCCTGCCGGCGACGGGCTACCGCCACGCGGCCTCCTACGCCGGCGGACGCGGCAAGAGCCTGTGGTAC
>JBJEAF010000012.1:0-1615 GCA_051868755.1 Alloprevotella sp. | reverse complement strand
GTCATCTCTAAAAATCCAGCATCCAGCTCGGCCTAATTTATAGAACACCCCTTGACCGAAGTCTGGGTTCGTAAAAACAAAGTCTGGACTTGTTGAGCCACAGTTTCGAGTGGTTTCACCAAGACCGTGCGCTGACGGCATCAAGTATAATGGCCTGTGGCGAGAAATTGTATGGGCACGGGGTGGCTGATGTCTTTGTCCGCCAGAAGAGGCATAATTACTTTTGCGTTCAACCAAGGCTGAACGGTCGGAGCAGTATATCTTCTTTGGCGAAGGAGTTGTACTTCTGTGACCGTTCAGCCATGGCTGAACGCAAAAGTGGAATGGTAGGTATGTAGGAAGCGGACGGCTTGGCCGGTGCGTTTGGTATATATGGCCCGAGGTGTCAATTGCCGTGCCGGCCGCTCATGAACATGGCCAAGCTCCAGGTACGCACAGTGCCCAGCAGGGCGAGCAGTGTGAAACCGAGGGCGGAAAGGGCAAAGTAGAGTGGGGGGAGGTAGGCCGGATAGCCGGCTGCATCGCCCATCAGCCGGGTGTCGGCAGCAGCCAAAGATGTCAGCCCATAGATGACGGGGGGCAGCAGCAGGACGCAGGCCGCCAAGATGAGGGGTAGCAGGGTGATGACTTGCAGAATGACTGCCAGCCCCATGCTGCGCCGCGTCGACACCTTCAGTGCCTCCTTATACTTGACAGGCAGCAGCATGTAGCCGAGACGGGCGCAGTTGCAGGTGGTCCATATATATAATAGGACGGGAATCAGCAGGAGGAGAATCCATTGGCTCCAGGCCATGGCAGCATAGCCTATGGCGGTACATGCAACCAGCAGTATGCTGCACCAAAGCAGGTTCATGCGCAGCAGCCGTCCGGCCATGTGCCTTTCTTCACTGCTCAGGGCGATGCGGGCGCGGTCCAGCTTGTCGGTCTGTCCATAGCGTACTATCATGCCGCCCACACGTCCTCCTAACGTATGGAGGCTGCACACGAATACCGCTGCCGAGAGCAGCAGATAGACCAGTGTGTCGAGGGCCGGAATGAGGAAGGCGCGGACCGCTTCATCGGGGCCGCCGATCTCATGCAGCCGCCAGGCTGGCAGCAGTTGGTTTTGGGCGTATTGCAGCCACATTTCGCAGAGGAAGGCTCCGCTAAGCCCGACAAGCAGCACGTATGTCCAGCAGCATTGCAAATAGATGCGCCAGTTGAGGGCAAAAACGCGCCAGCTGTCTATCACGCAGGCTTTCACGCTGCGCTCCTTGGTGAAAATGCAGTTTCCTTTCATGCTGTTTCATATCGTTTGGTGGCGCGAAGGTAGCTCGTTTTTGTTACATGGAACATCTTTCAGCCTGTTTTTCGCTCGCAATCCTGCTTTATGTCCGTTTCGGTAAAGGGTGGTGCGTGGCGGTTGTGTGCAGACTTCTGGCATGTTATGGGCGGATTCCTACAGCATTCCCAGGCCGAATAGCCTGCTTGGAAGGGTGTTTGGCTCAAGCCGAAATCCCAGTGCATTTATAAAAATCGAGAGGATAAAGTGTTAAATTATTAGGCGAATAGTTTCACTATCCAGAAGATGAAGAAATAAAATAGTTTCGCAAGTTATCGATGAAAGATTACATAC
>JBJEAF010000011.1:2980-6028 GCA_051868755.1 Alloprevotella sp. | reverse complement strand
GTCCATTTGCCCACTTTGCAGTTCTAAGCAAAAAAGAAAGGTGAGATACGCTCAGTCCCGCTCAGAAGGGGGTAAGCGGAGCAACCCCCTTCAGAGACGGGACAGAGCCGTATCGGAACCCCGCCAAAGAAAAAGGGTGTCAGGGCCGAGCTTGCCGGATGAGGAGATGAGCTTGGCTTGAGGAGGGGGCGGGTAGGGATAGCTGGGGTTGTCCGGATTATCTGGAATATCCGGAAAGTCCGGATAATCCGGCAAGTCCAGATAATCCAGATTATCCGGAGTGTCCGGGAAGGCGGCCTGTCATCGGTTAGCCTCACCCCATTCAAACAAGCCCAGGCTTAGGATTTCCTAAGCCTGGGCTTGTCGTTTCAACTCGGCATGTAGTTTTTACAACTCGGCATGTTGGTTCAGAGGCCGAAGCTGATGCCTGTAGAGAAGGGGGTGAAGCCGGGACCCCATGCGGTGTTCAGCACCTTGCAGGGCGAGTACTTGGCGTAGATGCCTACGCCCCTCCAGCGCAGGCGCAGCATGAAGTCGGGTGTTACCCGTTGCTCGTGGAGCCGCTTCTCGGTGGTGAGCACCTTCTGCATGACCGTCGTGCCGGGCAGCAGGGTCTCGTTGGCTGCGCGGTAGCGCGTCTTGACCGAAGCGTAGGTGTTGAGGTTGAGAATGACTCCGAGGTCTACGGCGATGTCCCGGGTGATGTCGGTGCTGGCAATGACGGGAACGCCCAAGCTGAACACCTTGAGACGGGAGAAGTCGACGTGGGCGGCCTCTTCGGGGTAGGGGGCGATGATGAGCTGGTCAGATTCGTCCTTCACAAAGCGGTTGCGGCCGGTCATGCGGAAGTTCTTCCAGTTCAGCTCGATGCCCACCGACAAGTAGGCACTCTGCCTGCGGTTATACCAGCGGTAGCAGACGGGCGAGAAGCCGATTTCCCACGACGAACCCATGTCAACGTCCATGCCCTGCGGCGTGCCGAAGGCATTGACCAGACCGAAGTGGAAGTTGCCGAAGTCCCATTCGTTCTTGTGCTTGCGGCGTTTGCTCGGCGTGAGGAGCGAGTCGGCCAATGTGCGGTTTACTCCCGTGTAGTGCATGGTGAAGAGCGTGTCCTTGTCGCGGCCTTCGATGCGCAGCAGGATGTTGCCGTCCTTCTCCTGCATCAGTACGCGCTGGGCGGCGTGGAGGTCGATGATGGTGTCGTTCACGGAGCGGGCCTGTGCCTGCATGGCAGTGAACAGGAACAGTGAGGTGATGATGTGTCGTATCATGATGAAGATTCTTTTCGGGTTGGGGAATGGGGAAAAAAGGCTTAGAGCAGCACGCCGATAGTGAGCATCCGGTAGCGGGCGGGTGCAGGTGCGTCAAAGAGTTTGGTGGGCGTGTATTGCAGGTAGATGCCGCTGTGTCCCTTGTAGCGGACACCGAGACGGAAGCTCATGCCGAAGTCCTGGTTGGGCAGTCGTTTGAACTTGTACTTATACTCCTTGTTGTCGAGCTTGTAGCTGTTGCTCACCACGGGCCGCAGGTTCAGCGTGGGTATGGCAGCCAGGCTGACCCACGTGTTGCCAAACTTGTGGCGGTACTGAACGGGCAGCGAGAGCGTACCGTAGGAAATGTGCGAGCGGTGGCTGCGGGAAGCCTCGGGATATGGAGCTGTGTCGAGCTGCCCGTCGCGCTTCAGCCACATCTGGCCGGTGTGCTGGCTCATGGTGTTGTAGTCAATGCCCAGACCCATGGCAAAGGCATCGCGCCGGCCGGGCAGTGTGGCGCGCACCTGCAAGAGTTCGAGGCCTATGTTGAAAGCATGGTGCAGGGGCGTACTTCCCGCTTTGTCGAGGGGAACGGACCAGCCAAAGTGCAGGTCGGTACAGAGCAGTTCCCATTCCACCCGTCCCTTCTCGGCATTCAGCAGGGGAAGCGAGAAGTTCCAGGACCGGGTGTGTTCGTCCACCTTCGAGAGGGCGTCGGGGGCATACGCCTTGGAATACCTGAAGTAATATTCGTCGTTGCCTTCAGAACCGAAGATGGTCATTTGCGTCATGGAGTCGGTTTCGGCAATCACTACGCTGTCGGGTCGCACCACCTTGACAATGGTGTCGGCGGGGCAAAGAGGGTGAGCCATCAGGGTCGTGGCGAGACAGCTCCACAGCAGGGTCATAGAAAATCGTTTCATGGGAAAAATGGTGTGAAGTTTGTGTGGATGAATGTTCAGGGTTAGGAGCGTGTGGCCTGCGGGGCGCGTCATTTGCCGGTAAACAGGTGTTTCAGTTCCTGTGGCGAGGCCGTGCCTTCCATGTAGATGAGGCTGACCTGCCGGTTGCGGTGTACGTCGGCGCGCAGTCCGTTGTCGCGGTAGAAGAGGTAGCGGCGTGTTTCGCCGCGGGGCTTGAACTGGCAAAAGCCGTAGTAGAGATGCCCCTGCCGGTGGGCCAGCTCCTTGTCGACAGCCAGTTTGGCGTCGGCCAGCACGCACTTTTCGAAACGTTCGGCTTCGCCTTCGGCGGGCGTGAGGGTGATGCTTCGGAACAGGGAGAGCTTGTAGGCCCGCAGGCGGCTCCCCTTGAGCAGCACCTCGGTGGCATCCTTGCGCTGCAAGTAGGGTCCGCCAAAGAGCTGGTCCACCTGCAGGCCCTTCTGTGAGAAGGCAGTGGCCTGCACGAGCAGCACGAGCAGTGTGGCGGTGAATATGCGTTTGGTGTTCATGGCAGCAAAAAAATGGTGGGTCTAAGGAGTGAAACAATCGGTTGTGTGGTCTTCCGCCTCGGGCGTGGTGAGCATATCGTTCATCAGCTGCTCCATGTTGTCGACCCCTTCGGGTTCGCCTACAGCCTCGACCGACTGCAGCATGGCCTGCATCACGGCTTCGCTGCTGGTCGTGCGTGTGCCGTTGATATAGGCGATGCACGCCTCGTCGGGCCGTTCGGCAAAGTGGTAGACAGCTACTCCGAGCAACACGGCGGCAGCCCAGAGAGCGGCATAGCGCATTGGAGCGAGTGGCAGGGTGGGGCGACGGTTGCGGCTTTTCGGTTGCGGTAAGGCAGG
>JBJEAF010000011.1:0-2880 GCA_051868755.1 Alloprevotella sp. | reverse complement strand
GTAGGCAGGCTGGAAGCCTGCCCTCCCAGTGTAGGCAGGCTGGAAGCCTGCCCTCCCAGTGGCATAGGCAGCCATGGCCAGCGTGGCACGCAGCGGCTCGAAGGCCGGACCGTCGGCCAGCGGAGAGGCGGCAAAGCGTTTCAGCGCCTCCTCTTCCTGTTCCGAAGTCCGGGCTTCGAAGTAGCGTTCCATCAGCTGTAACGCCTCGGCCTGGGTCAGTGGTATGTCATTCAGTGGTTTCATGCTGCATTTGTAAATAGATTTCGCGTACGGTCTTCCGTGCTCTTGACAGTTGCATTCGAACGGCGGCTTCCTGCACATGCAGTGCCGAGGCAATGTCGGCGTAGCTTCTGCCCTCGTAGTCGCGCATTTGCAACACGGTGCGTTGTTGTGCCGACAGGCGTTGCTCCATGATGCGCTGCACGGTCTGGAACTTCAGTTCAGCTTCGCGGTCTGCCTCGTTGGTGTCGTCGGGCACGTTGAGGCGTGCATCGTCCAGCTCCTCAGTAGGCTTTGTCTGCCTTCGCCGCACGCGGTCGATGCTCAGGTTGCGCACCGTGGTGGCCATCAGGGCCGCTGTCTGTTCGGTATCGGCCGTTTGCGGCACTTTGGTCCATAGGCGGACAAAGGCATCCTGCAAGGCATCCTCGGCATCCTCGTCGTTTCCCGTAATGCTTGCCGAGAGCCTCTGCAACCTTTGCCGCATCCGTTCGAAGGCAACCAGCAGTGGGTGTTTCGTGGCTGTGTTTGCCATGTGTCGGTGAGGTTTGTATATTCAATGAACGCAAAGATAGGTGTTTTGTAACGTATTTTTCAAAAAAAATGTGGCGCGCGTGGGCATGAGGTGTGAATTTCTACAATAGCAGCGGCGGACGAGACATATCTCCTTTCAAAGCGTAGCGCGGATTCAATCAAAAAAAATCCAAATGCGGCTTAGCTTTTCGGCCTGTTGTGTCGGCATGTTGGTGATTTTATGTAGCTTTGCGCCAACTATGTGGTGCGTTGCGCTGTCAGCTGGTTGTTGCCCAGTGCGTTGAGGCCGTCAGGGGCAGTGCGCGACCACAGCCAGTTGTTATAAACATTATATAATAGGGGTGCAGGCAGTGCCGCTTGTCCGTCAGGTTCAGGCCCGTGTGCCGCCGGCATCCATAGAGCTAAAGTTTTATGCTTACTTTTATCAAATTAAACTACAAAATCGGCGATGTGATTGAAGTGACCTGCACAGAAGGCGTTGTGAAAGGTCAGTTGGAGTTTGTAAACGACCGCATGATTGTGCTGCGACAGCCCAACGGTCAGATTTGCGGCATCGCATCCAACGACGTGCATTCGTTTCGTGCCGAAACGCCCGAGTCAGTTGTGCTGCCCTCGACCCTAGCCATGAACGGCGACGTGGCCGACCTGCTGCATGGTGTCAGCGAAGACAGCCAGCCCAGCGCCGTGGCCGAAGCTTCGCAGTCAGCCGGCGAACACGTGCTGCCGGGACTGGCAGCAGCGAGTGTGGTCGAACCCAAGGTGGTGGGCCACATCGACCTGGACAAACTGCAACGCATAGACCCCAGTCTCGGACGCAGAAAGTACTTCCGCAAGTACGGCGAGCAGGCAGACCAGGAAGCCGGACGCGGCGGATTCGATGACCGGGGCGACGAGGTAGCTTCGCAGCAGCCTTATGTGGGAGCCAAGGGACGCATTACTTTTTATCATCATGAAAAGCGCTACGGCTTCATTCGCGATTTTGAATCTGATAACGACCTCTATTTTTATGTACAACAAGTGGCCGATCCCTCGCTCTACGAGAACCTGCGCAAGGGCATCAAGGTGGTCTACTCTACGGCCAAGAACGCCCAGGGCCTCGTGGCGCGCTGCGTACACCTGCCTCACACGGTGAAGGACTTGCTGCTGATGGCCGAAGACCAGCTCGACAAGCGCCGCTACCAGTTGGCACAGGACATGGTAGACCATGTGCTGGAGGTAGATCCCGACAACTTGGGCGCACAGGACCTGCTCAAGTCGGTGCGCGAGAGTATGCCCGAACCCAAGACGCGCGAAGAGGGCGAGGCTGACTTCAACTCCTACAATCCCCACGTGGTGTACTCGCAGGCCAAGAAGGCATACCTGGCCAAGAACTATGAACTGGCCGAACAGCTCTACAACCAGGCCATTCAGGCCAACGAGAAGGCAGAGAGCTGCGTGAAGGACCTCGTGACGCTCTATGTGTCGAGATTCAAGCAGGCCGAAACTGAAACCGAGCGCGAAGAGGCACGCCAAAAGGCCATGGGATTCCTCGAAACCCACCGCCAGCTGCTGCCCGACAATCTCACCACGAAGCAGTTCCTGGCCCTGAACTACCACCTGCCCCTGCTCGACTTCGACCACTTTATTGATGTGGTCAATGAAATTCTGGAGCAGCCTCAGGTGGCCGACGTCGTGTCGCGCAAGGTGTTCTACCTGTGGCAGAAGGGCATTGCGCTCAACAAGATGGGCTATCCCGAAGAGGCATTGCAGGTAGTGCAGCAAGGGCTCGGCCTTGCTCCGCGCAGCCGCCAGCTGCTCAACCTGCAGCGTCAGATCCTGTCGCCCGAAGAAGAAGAGGGCGAAGCAGATGCCGAAGCAGGCGAACAGCCGGCCTATGCCGGTGAGGCAACTTCGGTTGAGGGAGGCGAAGCAACGGCCGAAGCTTCGGTGAACGCAGAGACTGAACCTGCTGCCGAGGCTTGAAGCACCGGCGCAGTGACAGCATAGAAAAAGGTGGAAGAGCTGCTTGAAGGCTCTTCCACCTTTTTTTGGTGGGGTATGGAGAACTATAGCTTCTGTAGAAGGGCAAAATCCGGCTCAAGCCGAAAGTACGGTGCATTTATAAAAATCGAGAGGATAAAGTGTCCA
>JBJEAF010000010.1:0-1633 GCA_051868755.1 Alloprevotella sp. | reverse complement strand
AGGTTATCAAATTATTGAAGTTTCGCAAGTTGTTGCAGATAGTCAACAAGGGTTCAAGGCACGGGCTGAAAGCCCAACAAGCGCATAGCCCAGGGCAACGCCCTGGGTAGAACGAGGCGATGAAGGTCGCCCTGAAAGGGCAAAAGCGTGAATCCCAAACGCCTGTATTCCAACGCTTTTGCCCTTGCAGGGCGCATTTGCGACGGTCAATTACCCCAGGGCGATGCCCTGGGCTATGCGCTTGTTGGGCTTTCAGCCCGTGCCTTGAACGCTTGTCAACTAACGGCAGCGACCTGCTGATGTTGAATCAAATTACTATTTGACAGGGAGGCAAAGGGGTCCAGTCGCTCAGTGCGTGACTTTATAACCTCATTCCTCATAACCTCATCCCTTATAGCCTCTCAATCTATCGCCCGGCCTCCGCGCGCAGAAGCCACTGAACGCTTGCAGGCGACGGGCAATTGCGGCAGACGAGCTGCCCCCGGCGCATACAAGCGTTCAAGTCGACATCATGAAATAGAGTAATTCCCGCTGTCAAAATATATATAGAGAGTTTGTGTTGGTTACTGGTTGGAAGCCTTTATGCCCAGTGAGTGAGCGGCCAGCTTGCTGTCGAGGATGCGGTAGCGCGGCTGGTGTTGCTGCTCCAGCTCAGCCAGATGCTGGCGGCGGGCAGCCTCGCCACGTTCCTTCCACTCCGACATGGTGTAGAAGCGGCCCGTGGCAGGGTCAATGTACTTGGCTTCGGGGAGAACGGGCTGCGCAGCGAGCTGCTTGGAGCTCTTGGCGGCGGCGGGCTTGCGCTTCGACACGTGGCCCACGGTCTCGACCTGTACGGGGGCAACGCCCTGCGAAACCATGCCGAGCTGCTTGGCAGCAGCCATGGAGAGGTCCACCACACGGCCACGCACGAAAGGACCGCGGTCGGTGACGCGTACGACCACTTCTTTGCCGTTCGACTTGTTGGTAACTTTCAGCAAGGTTCCAAAGGGAAGTGTGCGGTGGGCGCAAGTGAGACTGTCCTTGTGGTAGCGCGATCCGTCGCTGGTGATACGTCCGTGGAAGCCATTGCCGTAGAAGGAAGCCTTGCCGTGCGTCTGAGCGTGGCAGGCGGAGCTGGTTGCGAAGGTGATGAGTGTTGCTAAGAGGAAAAATACTTTCTTGATAATCATTTCGTTCATTTTGCCACAGGGACTGCCACGGTTCCGGGAGTGCGGCGGGTGTCATCTCTCACGAACAGCCTTAGCAGGGGCTGCGTGGCACCCGTATGTGTGCGCACCGTATAAGTTGGAAAAGGGAGTCGCAGGGCAGCCGGCCCTGAGCCTGACAGCGGGCACAGGCGGGGCGATGGCTGCACGTCCCCGTGAGGTTTACGACTGCAAAGGTAGGGCATTCGGCAAGGTCGGCGAAACGTTTTTGCGCTGAAAACCAATACTTTAACTTTTGAAACCTTTCTTGAGGGCGAAATGCCACATGCGGTTTTAAAAAATCGGAGTTAAAGCGGCGCAAGAAGGCAGCGCGGGCGGCTTTCTGCAAGAAAATCAGGCGAAAAGCGGCTCAAGCCGAAATCCCGGTGCTTTTATAGAAATCGAGAGGATAAAGTGTTAAATTATTAGGCGAATAGTTTCACTAG
>JBJEAF010000009.1:0-1640 GCA_051868755.1 Alloprevotella sp. | reverse complement strand
GAAAAACTTTCAGCTTTTCTTTTGCGCTGCGCTCGCCTTGCACTATCTTTGCACCCGCAAACGATACAGAGGACAGATTTGGCTGCTTGCAACCTCTCAAAAACAATGCTAAAACTTGCTGCGACGGCGGGCCGCGTGGGCCGGCACGCGCGGCAAACGCATGACAACGGTAAAGCCGAATCCCAACTCTGCCTGTTTCCGCCCTGCGAAAACAGGCTGATTTTTTTAACCCCTTTATTCTAAACAAACATGGGATACTTGTTTACATCGGAATCGGTGTCGGAAGGACACCCCGACAAGGTGGCCGACCAGATTTCGGACGCTGTGCTTGACCAACTCCTGGCCTACGACCCAAACTCAAAAGTGGCCTGCGAAACACTGGTGACTACCGGACAGGTGGTGGTGGCCGGCGAGGTGAAATCGGAGGCTTACGTCGACCTGCAGGACGTGGTGCGCAAAACCATTGCCCGCATCGGCTACACCAAGGCGGACTACAAGTTTGAAGCCGAGAGCTGCGGCATCTTCAGTGCCATCCACGAACAGAGCGGCGACATTAACCGTGGCGTAGACCGCCGCGATGATGCCGACCCCATGGCACAGGGTGCCGGCGACCAGGGCATGATGTTCGGCTATGCCAACAACGAAACGGACAACTTCATGCCGCTGCCCTTGGCCCTGGCCCACGAGATTGTGGCCACGCTGGCCGACATCAGGCGCGAAGGCAAGGTGATGACTTACCTGCGCCCCGACTCGAAGAGCCAGGTGACCATCGAATACAGCGACGACAACGTGGCCCAGCGCATCGACACGATTGTCGTGTCAACCCAACACGACGAGTTCATCACCGCCCAGGAGGCCGGCTCGCAGGAGAAGGCCGACCTGTTGATGCTCGAACAGATCCGGCGCGACGTGGAGGAAATCCTCATTCCGCGCGTCATTGCCGAAAAGGTCCATACGCCCGAAATCAAGGCACTCTTCGAGAAAGGACGCATCCGCTACTTTGTCAACCCTACGGGCAAGTTCGTCATTGGCGGCCCGCACGGCGACACGGGACTCACGGGACGCAAAATCATTGTCGATACCTACGGCGGAAAGGGCGCACACGGCGGCGGAGCCTTCTCGGGCAAGGACCCCTCGAAGGTGGACCGCTCTGCAGCCTACGCTGCCCGACACATAGCCAAGAACATGGTGGCAGCCGGCGTGGCCGACGAGATGCTGGTGCAGCTGAGCTATGCCATAGGCGTGGCACAGCCTATATCCATTTGCGTCGACACCTACGGACGTAGCCATGTGGCCATGACGGACGGCGAGATAGCCGAACGGATCGGCAAGCTGTTTGACCTGCGCCCCGCTGCCATCGAACGGGAGCTGGAGCTGCGCAACCCCATCTATGAGGAGACGGCCAGCTACGGACACATGGGCCGCCAGCCCCGCACGGTGGTCAAGACGTTCCACAGCATGGGACAACCCGACAAGCGGGTGAACGTAGAACTCTTCACCTGGGAGAAGCTGAACAAGGTCGAAATGATCCGCAAGGAGTTCGGACTGGCCTAAAGCCGGACGGCAGCTCTACGTCACCGACTCCTTATTGGGGTGTTCTATAAATTAGGCCGAGCTGGATGCTGGATTTTTAGAGATGA
>JBJEAF010000008.1:0-1640 GCA_051868755.1 Alloprevotella sp. | reverse complement strand
TATAATCCACAAACATGGAAAGCGTTGTGAGCGAGCTGTAAAGTTGAGCATTTTACTTAGCTGGAAAGGTTTGCTTACACACCGTAATAATAAAGGCTGAAGCTCTTGTCCGAGTTTCAGCCTTTGTTGATGCGTTCGCCCTATGCGAACGGAGAAAGACAATGTCCAGAAAACAACGCCCCGCCTGCTGTTCATTGCATGGCGGGGCGTTTGCATGTTATAGGCTCTAATGCGTCCAGACTAAACAAAAGCCGGGGGCGTTGTCGGGCAGTGTGGCGGGCATCAGGGACAGGCTGTTGGTTGAGGAGAGCGGACGGGTGAAGACCAAGGCACTCGCGGTGCCGATGGCTGCGCCGCCCAATACATCCCACACGTCATGCCGCTTGGCATGTACACGTCCCCATGCCACCCAAGTGGCCGCAGCATAGGCCGGCACGCCCCACTTCCAGCCATAGCGGCGCAGCAGGAAGGTGGCACCGCTGAAGGCTGCCGCCGTGTGGGTGCTGGGAAAGGCATGACGGCCTGTTCCGTCGGGACGGTCTTTGGTGATAGCCGCCTCCAGTCCATAGTTCACGGCCAGCGTGACAGCGGTGGTGAGGCTGAGTTGCATGAATCCCTTGCGGTCGCCGTCGGCCAGTGACTTGACCGCTCCGGCAGCGGTGGGCAGCAGGCAGAGCGCGTCAGTAGACTTTTCGACAAAGGAGGACTGGGCCTGTGCGGAAAGTGTGGCGGCGCACAGGCAGGCAGCGGTCAGGATGTGCTTCAGGTTCATGGGGCAGGAGTATTGTCGGGCTGTTGCAGCCAGTGGTCAATCAGCCTGCGTGCCAAGCTGACGCGTCCGGGTATGTCCGGCAGGTTATGGCGGCTGAACCACCCGCCCTTGTTCAGCTCAGAACGTTGCAGTTCGAGCGTGCCGCCGGCATACTCGGCGGTAAAGCCCACCATGAGCACGTTGGGGTAGGGCCAGGGCTGGGAGGCAAAGTAACGCAGGTTGCAGATGTGCAGGCGGGTCTCCTCCCACACCTCGCGCTCCACACAGGCTTCGAGCGATTCGCCCGTTTCGACAAATCCGGCCACGAGTCCCATGTAGTCGCGCTTGAAACTCTTGCTTTGCACGAGCAGAATCTCTTCGCCGTGGTTGCGCGTGATGGCCACGATGATGGCGGTGGAGAGAGCCGGCCATACTTCGCGGCCACACTGCGTGCAGCGTTTTGATATGTCGGTGTGCAGTTGCATGGGCGCACCGCAATGGCCGCAGAACCGGGTGGTTTCGTCCCAGTGCAGCAGTTCGCGTGCCTTGCCGGCCAGCTGGTAGAGTGGGGCAGGAAGGCGTTCGAAGCAGCTGCGCAACGGCACCAACTGCCAATCACCTTGGGTGGGCGGAGCATCGAGCTGCGCCGCGAAGCAGGCAATGTCTAACAGGGGGGGCAGGGGTTGCAGCCTCTGTCCGGCGTGCAGCGCGAGGGGAGGCTCCGTTCCTTCGGGCACCCTGCCGTCGGCTGTGAGCAGCAGTTGGTCCTGGCAGAACAGGAAATAGTAGTTCGTACTTTTCATATCACAAGTAACGGATTAAAGTAAATGAAGCGCAGCCCCAACTAACAATAACTGCGGCTAAGAGGCGACGGTGCACTGGGAGGGCG
>JBJEAF010000007.1:0-6156 GCA_051868755.1 Alloprevotella sp. | reverse complement strand
TCAAGGCACGCCCCGAAGGGGCAACGAGCGCATAGCCCAGGGCAACGCCCTGGGTTGGTTGACCACCGCAAATGCGCCCTGAAAGGGCAAAAGCATAAATACAAAACGCCTGTATTCTAACGCTTTTGCCCTTTCAGGGCGCACTTTATCGCCTCGTTCTACCCAGGGCGTTGCCCTGGGCTATGCGCTCGTTGCCCCTTCGGGGCGTGCCTTGAACGCTGGTATTCCAAGGCTGTTGACCTTCGGGGCGTGCCTTGAACGATTGTCATCAATCCGATTCTAATTCGGGGCGTGCCTTGAACGATTGTCATCATACTGGTTCAGGCGCGTGCCTTGAACGCCGGTTAACCAGAAACATCTGTGACACGGAAATATACTTGCCCAAAGGAGATATACTTACTTGCCCGAAGAAGATATATTACTTGCCCGGAGAAGATATATTACTTGCCCGAAGAAGATATATTACTTTGCCAGAGAAGATATACTGCTTCGACGGGAGGCCCGAACAGACTGCGCCCTGCCATGGCAATGAAGCCTGGCAGGGCGCACTGTTGTTATAGGGAGGTCTTACGTGACCGGACGCGCTTAGTAGGCGATGCGGGTCAGGCGGTTGTCCACCTTGACAAGGTAAACGCCATGAGCGGGCAGGCGGACGGCGGTCTGGGCCGAGCTTCCGCTCACCACGAGGCGGCCATCAAGGCTGTATACGGCCACTTCGGCTCCTGCGGGATTGTTCACCGTGAGGAGGCCGCCCTGCAGCTGTACGGTAGCAGCACCGACGGGGGCGGTTGTGATGCCGCTGGCCTTCACGTGGACTTGTTCGAGGGGCGAGAAGGCACTCTCCTTGTAGCTGACGTTGACTCCGGGCACGTTGGGCACTTTCACTGCACTCACCTTGTGGTAGAGGTCGCGGCCTGCGAGGCTGTTGGGCAGGGGCACTTCGATGGAGGCTCCCGTGTGCATGAAGGCGTAGTGGTAGGGGTCGAGCAGGCTCTCACCGGCCTTGTAGCGCTGGGTGATGCGCACGTCGTCGATGTAGAGGTTGCCGGGATAGCGTACGCCGAAGATGCCGAGCTTGGAGCGGGCGGCACCCTTAGTGAGCTGCACGCTGAAGGTCTGCCAGTCGGGCTGTACCTCGTCGGTGTAGACGAGTTCGGCCTGCTCGAACTCACCCGTCTCTTCGCTGTAGTTGAACAGGGCCACGGCGCACTGCACGGGGCCTTCGTGCTTGTCGCCGTTCACATCCCAGTAGGCGGCCACCTCTCCACAGAGCTTGACGCTGAGCGACACCTTGCCGCCGTCCTTCGAAAGGTCGAGCTCGGGCGAGATGAGACCGGCCTGCTCACCGTTGTAGAGGTAGTGGTAAGCATCGACACAGGCGAAGCCTTCGGCATAGGCCATGTAGTTCTGGCCGTTCCAGCCGGCCTGGTTCAGGCCGTTGAGGTAGGTGTTGCCGTAGACGTAGTAGTCGTGTTCCTCCATGGTGTAGGTGGGGTCGCTGCCGTCGGCCATCTTGAGACGGTCGAAGTTCTCTTCGGTCACTGTGAACTCTCCGTCGGCCTCGGCCACGTGGCGGCTATAGGCCCAGTAGTTGTAGCTCTGGGCGGAGGGCACGGGATTCCACGTGGCGTTGTAGGCTTCGAGTTCCTCGCCCTGGCTGTCTACAGGATTGAGCACGGGTGCTTCGAGGTCGAACACGGGTTCGAGGACGCTTTCGAGCGACTGGTGTTCGCCCTTCACGGCGCGCACGGTGTAGTAGTAGGTTTCGCCCGAAGTGAGTCCGTCGATATGGAGCTGGTTGGTCTCGGCGCGAAGGTCGCTGCGGTAGAGCTCTGCCTCGCCGAGGACGGTGCTGTAGGTGTAGAGGTTCACGAGGTAGTACTCGGCTCCGTCAACAGGCTGCCAGTTGGCATCGAAGCTGGTGCCCTGGTAGTTGGTGTAGGGCTTGGTGAGGGGCATGGCCACGTAGGGGTCGATGACGTAGACTTCGATGTCGTCGAGGTAGACGGTTTCCTGGCCTGTGGGCACGATGTTGAGCAGGGTGTACTCGCCGCACTGGGTGAACTGGAACTCGAAGGTCTGCCACTCGTCGGTGATGGTGGGGCAGACGTGGCTTTCGAGGAAGGACCAGGTGGGCGACATGTTGTAGGTCTCGGCACCCTCCACCATCATGTTGTCGACGGTCTTGCCGTCGTCGGTGCGTGCCTTGAAGGTGAGCACGGCGACGCGGTCATACTGTGCGAGGTTGAGCATGGGGGTGTTGATGTGGCCGTAGTCCTTGCGGGTGTCGATACAGGCCGTACCGCCGGCGGGGAAGAGGTTGTAGCCGCCCCAGCCGGGTGTCTGGGTGTACTCGTCGAGGATGTTAATCCAAGGGTACTTGTAGTTAGGGTCGATGAGCGAAACGGTCTCATCGGGGTTGCCGACAGAACCGGTCTCAAACTTGGCGAAGTCCTCGGTGAGGACGGTGACCTTGGTGCCGTAGTCGAGGGCGTTGACGCGCTGCGGCTGTGCGGGAGCCTTATGAAGCAGGCCGGAAGCCTGCGCTCCCATGGCGGCCGTGCGGCTCTTGGAGGCTGTGGCGAAAGGTGCTTTCAGCCCTGCCGTGAAGGTTTGCGCGCCGGCTGCCAACGAGGCGGCTGCCAA
Organism: Alloprevotella sp.; assembly: GCA_051868755.1. GTDB lineage: Bacteria > Bacteroidota > Bacteroidia > Bacteroidales > Bacteroidaceae > Alloprevotella. Next base: position 3,510 of record JBJEAF010000007.1, on the reverse strand, counting down.
GGCTGCGCAGAGGAATAAGTGTTTCATGGGGAGTTCTATGTATTTATTCAAGGTTATAAGATTTAAGGTTATGAGGTTATAATATTACCGTTTGAGCGAACGAAGCTTCCGCCGCAAGCGTAACTTTATAACCTTATAACCTTAAATCTTATAACCTTACTTATAACCTAAAGAATGGTTACTTCACCTGCAACTTCGAGGTGTAGACCTTGCCGTCGGCGGCAACAGCCTTCACTACGTAGACGCCGGTGGTCAGGTTCAGCTTGCTGTTGGCACCCTGGGCAACAACCTGTCCGGCTGCGTTGTAGACAGCAACGTTGCTGGCCTTTACGCCACCCAGACTGATGCTGCCTGTTGCGGCATCGTAGGCTGCGCTGCCTTCACCGGCTACGGTCACGTGCTGGATGCCTGTGGTCGAGGTAACGGCCAGGTGCATCACGGCCAGACCCTGACGGGCGAAGCAGTTCTTCGGGAGCAGTTCGGCAGTCTCGAAGTCGAACTGCTGGCTGTTGCTGCCGTAGCGGAGCGAACGGTATACATCAGAGTAGCCGTCAGAAGCGTAGAGGTTGAAGAGCAGGGGGAACTGGTTCTCCCAAACGCCTTCTTCGACAACCGTCACGACGAGGTTCTTCGAAGCGTCGTAGGCATAAGGCTCGATGAAGTCGAATGCCAGCAGGTTGTCCTGACCGGGCTTCGAGGAGATAGTTCCGTCGAACACGAGCTTCTGGTCGGTGAGGGGAACCCAAGCACCGAGTTCTACCTTCGTGCCCCACTCTTCGGCGGTGTAGGCTTCGATGTCGGTGGTGCCTACGTAGATCTTCACGGGCACGTCGGCAACGGTTGCACCGTCGTTCGCGCTGTATACGAATGCCAGACGGCTGATGGCGTGCTCTTCCTGCGGGTCGAGCGGCTCACTGAAGTCGCTGGGATAGTAGATGGACTGAATCGTGCTGTAGTTCTTGTAGAAGTAGATGGGCACGTCTGTATTCTGGGCAAGGTTCGTGCCGTCGTTTACTTCCACGTTGAAGGGCACGGTGCCTTCGGGCGATACGGTGATGCTGAAGGGCTCGGAAACGTTATTGGCTGCGAGGGCATCGCCTTCGAGTTCAACCACAGCGGCAAGCTGCACATCGCCTTCCACATCGGGCGTGGCTGCCACCTTGATTACGGTGTCAGCTTCGGCAGCGAGGGCATCGGCCACGAGGGTTTCGCCAAGCACTACCTGGTTCTCGCCGTCAAGGCGTACGACCTTCACCTTGTAGCCGGCGGCTTCGAGGCGGCCTTCGTTCTTCACCGTCACCTTATAGTCGGCAGGCGTGTTGCAGCTGGGGTTGGCCGCACCGGTCAGGCCCTTCACGGCGAGGTCGTAGTCAACAACTTCCTTGATAGAAGCCCCGACGAGCGAGAGGTTGTCGTAGACGTTGGCCGAGAGGAGGTGGAGACCGAAGTTGTATTCGCCGTCAGCCTCGGGCACGTACTGCGCGCTGAAGCTGTGGCGGGCGTAGTACTGGTCGTTGCCGAACTGGCGCACTTCCTTCAGCACGGTAGACTGGGCTTCGGCTGTAGAGCCTTCGCCGATAGTGATGTCGAAGTCGTGCTTCGTGGGAGAGTCTTCGGTGTCGGGATAGGCGAAGTAGATTTCAAGCGCAACCTTATAGGTCTTGCCGGCCTGGAGCTTCACAGAGGGAGAGATGGCGTAGTCATCGCTGGTGCCGTAGCTGTTGGTGTAGATGCCCAGACCCGTGCTGGCGGGATCCCAGTTGGAGTAGTAGAATGCGTACCAGTCATTGTTGGCATCAATGATGGTCCATGCATCGGCCTCAGCATAAGTCTGGAAGGCAGTTTCGTAAGGCACGTCATAGGCAGGTCCAGCCATCACATAGTCAGAAGAAGCCGTTACACCCACACCCTTCCGCGTGGCGGGCGTGATTTCGTAGGCGTAGTTCAGGAGTGCGGGGATGTTCTTGTCGACGAGCGAAGTCTCGGTGATATTCTCAGCCACCATGACAGAGTCAGGCATACGCATCACGCTGTAGGTGAGCGAAGCGGCGTCGAATGCGCCCTGGTGTTCACCCTCGAAGGGAGCTTCCCAAGAGAGTTCGAGACGGCTGCCGTTGCGAATGAGCTGGATGTTCTGTACTTCGCCCGGAGTGTCCTCGCCGGCAAATACTTTCCAAGTGTCGGGCACACCGCGCTTGCCACCCACGTAGGCAGCTACGTAGTAGGTCGTCACGCCGTCGGCGGGCGTTTCGTCTGTCCAGCTGGATTCGCCGCCGGCCTCAACGTTCTGTACCACACCGGCGGGCTCGCCTTCGAGGCTGCCACGGAAGATGCGTACTTCATCGATGGCATCAATGGTGTCGCCGGCCCAAGAGGTCACAGGGTTCGTCCAGGTGAGGCTGACCTTCGTGCCGTTCTCAATGGCGCTGCCAGCAAGGTTCTGCACGCGAGCGGGAGCTTCGGGAGCTTCACCCATGAGGGCGGGAATGGCCAGACCGTAGCAGATGTCCTGAAGGTAAGCTCCCCAGCTGTCTTCGCTCGCGGGGTGTTTCAGCAGACCCGTCTTGGTGTCGATGCGGTACATGTACTGGTAGCAGTAGCCGTATTCGTTGTACTGGCAGAGCAGGCCGTAGAGCTCACCCGTAGCGTAGTCAAACGAAAGGGTGTTGTTCCACCAGATGGGGAAGGGGTACTCAGACTCAGACCAGCTGTCATAGGTATGGAGTTCGATAGCGTCGAGTTCGGCAAAGTTGTTCTCCACATCGAGACGGGTCAGGATAGAGCCGTCGATGGTGAGGTAAATTTCTCCGTCTTCGCCGGGCACCTCAGTGAGGATAGGGCGGAGTGCCCAAAGCTGGCCCCAGGCATCAAAGGCGATGGCCATGTAGTAGTGTTCGAGCTTGGCCTTTTCGTCAAACTCGCCGTTCTCCATGAGCACGGTACCGATGCGCGAAACGAAGGCATCGTCCAGCGGCTGCCAGGTTTCACTGTCATAGGCATCGTTGCGGCACAAGGCCCACAGTTCGCCCGTCACGGGGTTCTGGTAGGCACTTTCCACCATGTACCAGCCTGCCTTCATCTCGGCAATTTCGCGGCTGATGGTCACAGTGTCGCCCGTAGCGAGGTCTACCTTCATGAAGCGTTCGGGGTAGCTGCAGGGGAAGTCATAATTGGTGGCTTCGTAACCCACATAGGAGGTTTCGCCCGTAGCGGGGTCCTTGTAGAGCGCGCCGCCCAGCATGGTGCGGATGTGCATCGGGTCGCGGTCGAAGTCCGACATACAGAAGAGCTTGGTGCGGTCGTAGGTGTCGCCGCTGTAGAAGCGGATGACGCCCGGCTCGTTGCTGGCATCACGCTGCGAAGAGGCGAAGCATTCCACGCCCTTCAGTTTCACATCGTTCAAGCCAATTGCCTTAGCAGGCTGGTTGAGCACAGCACGCTTGGGGAGAAGACTGGGAAACGCCTTCTTCACCTTCACCTGAGCTGTAGCCCCCAGCGCGAGCAGGAAGC
>JBJEAF010000006.1:0-6256 GCA_051868755.1 Alloprevotella sp. | reverse complement strand
TTAACACTTTATCCTTTCGATTTTTATAAATGCACCGGGATTTCGGCTTGAGCCGTTTCAGGTTTCAGGTTTCAGGTTTCAGGTTTCAAGTTTCAAGCCTGTGCAAGATGGGAACGGGACTGTATGTCTGACATAAAAGATTTGCGGCCTTGTCGATTTTCACCGACAAGGCCGCACCATTTCTATCGTATCACTCCGTCTTTTCACTTCACTTTGTCAAACACCAACGATGGTGCCGGTTAGCCCATCTGTCTTACCATATATACACCCTTTCGGGCATTTTGTTACCCTCCACGCCTTTTTTTCGAGTCTTTCTGATATGCTGACATCTTGGTTCATTGTACTTCATGTGGGGTCTGAATGACTAAGGAGTGTGTATGGCGGAGAACACCGTACTGGCTATTTGCCGCCCTGCCCCTTGGCTTCGAAGTTGTACCTGAAGGACAGCTCGATGTAGTGATGACGGCTGACGGAATAGCTCTCTGTGCGCTGCGTGGCAGTCTGGTCTGCCCAATAGTTGCGCCGTTTGTTCAGGATGTCATCGAACATCAGGCTTACATGACCTTTTCCCTTCAGTACCCTGCGGCCCACTGTGACCATCCAGTCGGGTATGACGCGGTTCATGTCGGCCATGGCATAGCCTGCATAGCCGCGCAATGTCAAGTTTGTCTTGAACGTCCATTCAGCGAGCCGGTATTTGCCGGAAATCCAGCCTTTGTATATCTGGCGGTTCTGGTTGTTTTCGGCCGAAGGACGGTAACGCAGCCAGCACAGTGTGGACTGCATACCGGCTGACAGGTTCAGGGCGCGTCCTTCGTAGCTGACTTGGGGAGAAAGCCGTGTGTAGTATAGCAGATTTCGGTTGAGAGGCACTTCTGCTGCATCGAAGTCAGCCAACAAATAACCGTAACTGCAGTTATGACCCGCCTCGACTTCGCAGCGCAGGCGCACGAACTCTCCCAGCCCACGGTCCAGATTGAGCGAAGCATTGACGCTGTAGCCTCCGCGCACATTCATCTTCTGTTCACGGTAGGCTCCCGTCTGCGAATGGTAAGAAAGGAGTGTGGCAATCGGGTCTACCTGCTTGCCGAAGCGAAGCATAGCCATGACGGTCTGTTGCTTGGCCGTGATATTGGCAAAGTAGCTCAGCCCCGCGCTGTGAGAGTGGCTTTTGCGCAGGAGCGGGTTGCCTTCGATGATGTAGAGCGGGTCGGTGTCATCGGTGTAGTTGACCGTTGACAGGAAGTCTGGTGCCTGTGTGGTGTAGCGGTAGGCAACTTCAAGGTTCTGTCCGCGCTTCAGGTCCCAGCGCATGCTAAACTGCGGTGTCCACAACCACAGGTCACGCATACGGTCTACAAGCAGTGCGCCCCGCTCGTAGTACAGGTCCTCGTGGGTGGCGTTGAGTGTCAGTTGGGGCGTAAACTTGAATTTGCCGGCGGTGAATTGCAGCGAAGTCATGACCGAATGTTTCCCCGTCGAGTGGCGGTTGGCAAAGGAGTTCGCCGCATCGATGGCCTCTTCGGGCAGTGATTCGGTCGAGGTGAAGGCTTCGCCGCCAATGGCATGACGGCGCGATGAATAGCCACGCTCGTAGTTGTAGCCGTAGTCAGTGGTGAGGAGCAGCGGCTTGGCCACCCACATTTTCAGCGTCACCGAGGTGCGGAGGTCCAGCTTGTGGCTCGGGTCATGGTCGGCTTCGTAGCGCAGCACATTGTCTTCGGGTGAACGGAAGTAGCGCAGTTCGCGCCGGGCATAGATATCGTCCTTGCGGTCGGTGTAATTCGCATCGGTACTGAACCACAATTCACCTCCCTTTCCAAACTGGTGTAGGAACATCGCGCTGATCTCACTCGTCATCTCCTCCGTGTGTCGTGAGGACTCATAGCGTGAGCGTGCCACCAGTCCGCGCTGTAGTGCTTCGGCATCGCTGATGGCAAAGGCGTCATCGAGAGGATGGGCTGAAGCCGCATAGGGGTCGCCTTCGAAGGTGGCCTGACGGGTAGTCTCGGGGGTGTCCTGCTTCTTCAGCGTACAGTTGCCAAATACAGAAAAACTCGTGCGTTCGCTCAGTTCCAGGTTGGTCTGAAAGTTGAAACGCGGATAGAGCTGGTGGTCGTAGGTGTACTTGCTGCTCAGGTTGTAGGTGTTTGGACCAGATGAAAGGAACGTTTCACGGCTTTGGCCTTCGCGCTTCCAGCTGTCCAGATGCTGGCCCTCCAGACAGAAGGTGTATAGATTGCCAGTCAGTTCTTTCTCCTTGCCTTGCCGCTTCCAGCCATGTTTGTAACCGATGGAACCAAACTGTTGCCGGCCAAAGGAGGGCAAGTCGTCCATCGATGAGCTGGTGACAGTCTTCTTAAAGGTGTTCTGCCCCGTTGTGTTGACATTGGCAAAGGCCATAAAGGGGTCGGACACAGAGAAATACATGGCATCGAGCAGTGCGCGGAAACGGTCGGGGGTAAGCCAGTCCGCCTCGACCGAACCATACCACCGCTCCAAGAACGAAGGTTTCACCTGAATGTCGAGCACACGGTCTTCGGCACCGTCATCGCGGCCCGTGCGCTCGGCCAGCCGGCTCGCCTTGTTATAGGCCTTGATACGGTCTACCGCCTCAGCCGGAAGCCGCTGCTGGAGGATGGTGTTGTCGGCAAACATGTTTTCGCCATTCACCAGGATGCGCACAGGCTTGTCCATCCAAAAGAGCTTGCCTTCCTTCTGCGTGATGCCGGGCAGTTGCTGGATGAGTTCCTCAAGTCGTGCCCCCTCACTGAGCTGGAAGGCGGCGGGGTTGAATACGACCGTGTCGCCCCGCATCACGAAGCGTTTGGCCTTGGCATGGACAACAGCCGTCTGCAGATAGATGTCGGAGGGCTTCAGGGCTATATCGCCGAGGTTCAGCGTGTCGGTTCCCTCCACGGCGACAAAGGGCACCTTGCGCGGATAATAGCCGATGAGGGACACTTCGAAGTGGCAGTTGTCGCCTACCACCGGAGCTGAAACATAACCCAGGCTGTCGGGCACGAGGGAGGAGATGTTACGGGTGTTCGGCCAGAAGGTAATGACCATGTTCACCGTGGCTTCCGTAAGCGGTGCGCCACTCTTCTCGTCTACGATACGCGCCTTGACGATTTCGCCATGGGCATGGATTGCTGCCGTAAGGAGCAGCAAAACTGTAAGTAGCAGATGTTTCATCATCATTAAGGAGTATTTCAGTTATTCTTGCGGGGTTGCTTACTGAACTTATACGCGACTTGCAACATGGCATAGGAGGGCAGCGAATGGTACCATGTCTCCGTAATGCCTTGGGCATTGATGCTCTTGGTCACATGACTCAGCCCATGAAATATATCGAAGGCGTCGAGTGTGAATCCCAACCGGCCACCGAGCATGGTCTTCGAGAGACGTGCATTGGCCACCAAGCGGCAATCGTTCAGACTTGTGTCCGTATAGCCTGTACGCTGATAGAGCGTAAGGTCGGTGCTCAGCGCAAAACCGGCCGGCAGGGGAAGTTGGGCTGACGCGCTGTATTTGAAGTCGAAACTGTTGATGTGCTCAAAGCTGGCATTCGGCGAGGTGGCATGAAGATATCTTACCACCACACCCAAATCGAGGACACACTGCTTGATGCGCGCGTTCAGGCGCAGGCTCTCGCCCATATTCAGGTTGCGCACCGAACTGCGCCCGGTCACATAGTCCACGCTGTTCCGATAGCTGACATCGGTGACGGAGGTAAGAACTAACCGTTGCTGACGGTCCAGCGGCTGCTGATAATCTCCCGAAAGGTTCGCTCCCCAGTTGCCGTTGACATTGCGCGGCGAGAAGGTGCGTATGCCCGTGGCTGCATCGTAGGTCATGGCATGGGCTATGGCGTTATGTGTCAGGTTCCACCCACCCTTCAGGTAGAAATGCCAACCCGCTTGGTAATTGCCCAACGAGCGGCTGAAGTCCACACTGTGACGGACGCTCCGCTTCAAGTTGGGATTGCCCCGGTAGATGTTCAGCGGGTCAGAAGTGTCCGTATAGTCAAGCAGGCTCAGGAGGTCGGGATAGTAGGAGGTCATTTTGTAGTTCACATAACAATTGTCAAAGCCCCACGACACGGAGGGAATGAAGACTGCCTTGCTCCGGTGTGGCCGGGTGTACAGCAGGTCCCTGTGGTAAGTGAGCTGGTCTATGCGCCATTCCACTTCCGGTGAGAATGTCAGCCGATGGCTGGGCAGCTTGCCCGGAATCCAAATTCCGAACTTTGCTCCTGCGCGGTGGGTTTGTGTGTTGAAGCTCGATGTGTAGGAGTTCGGAGCATCCAAGCAACTCATCAGGGCTGCCACACTGGACGGAAGTTCGCCAAAAGCTGGAGCGGACTCTCCCAAACGGTCCAGGCGATAAAGCGAATGGTCGGCATCCCGAAAGTTCTCCTGAAAGAGGTAATGAGGTTCTATGAAACCCCAGTCCGGACGATAGGTGTAAGTCACATCTAAAGCTGCATCCAAAACAAACGACGGCGATGTGGCATATCGCTGGCGATGCTCGTTGTCCGCGGCCGTTAGGGCTGGATTGTAATGGAGCATGTAGTCAGAAAAGGACGTGCGCTCCTGCTTGTCCACCCGGACATGGGCAGAGAGGTTGATATAATCGGGCGTGTGAGGAACTTCGAGGAAACTGCTCATCTGAATGTTTCCGTTCCAATAGTCCGCTGTCTCTTTCCTTTGTTCCCGCTGTCTGTGGAGTAGCAAGGCGGCCAGCCGATCGCTCGTTCCGAGGAAAACGCTGTCCAACGAAGCTGCCCGACAGGCGTCTTTCGGGTCATCCATGAACTCTGCTCCAAGAAGGACTTCACGGTTACGGTTTCGCTGATAAGCTCCGTTACCACTGAGGGTCAGGTAGCCGTGCTCCTTCCGATAGGTGTACTGATGGGAAGTCTGCACTTTCAGATGATTCTCTCTGTTCACCTGGCTCATCCGTGAGAAGGTGCTCTGCGCCATTCCCGGCTGGAAGGTTTCGGTAGACACCAGACTGCGGTCGTCTGTCTGGCGGTGAAGGACTTGGGCATTGCCGGTGTATTTCCACACGCCTTTTTTGTCCTTTACCAAAGCCTCAAATCCTCCCGTTTGCATCTTTGTACGCCCAGAGGCTGTACCCTGTGCCTTCCAGTCTCCCGTTACGCCGGGCTCGCGCGTGTCGTTCGTATTATTGGCATTTCCGTAAACGGCCAAACGCGAGTTGTCTGTGAAACGCAGCCCGAACAGACGAGCCTGATAACGTTCGGCCAATCCATAACCTGCAGCCACATTCGCAATCCAACCGATGGCGTATTGTCGCTTCAAGTTCACATCAACCACTAACGGCAGTTCCTTTTTGTCCCTTTCCTTGGTGATATAACTGTATTCGTGCTCCTTGTGATAGATCTTCACCTTATCCACCATATAGGCCGGAAGGTTTTCGAGTGCCACGCGCGGGTCGCCCCGGAAGAAGTCTTCACCGTTTACGAGCAGACTGCTGACATACTCGCCATTGACACGAATCTGGCCGCCTTGCAGTTCGAATCCCGGAAGCCGCTTGACAAGCCCGTCCAGCATGGAGCCTTCGGCCAACTGGAATGCATCGGCATTATAAACCAGCGTGTCGCCCTTGACCACCATGCGTATCTTGGAGGCTGTTATGACCGCCTCGCCCAATGCCTTGTCGCGGGATTCACGTTTCTTCTGCAAATGGACCTCACCTATGAACACTCGCTTCTCACGCCGTCCGATGTGTTTCTTTTCGAGTGTGATGCACTGGGGAACATAGCCCTCTTTCGTGAAACGGAACAGGCATGTCTGGCGTGGCACATAGAGATAGCCTACCTGGTCTATATTGTGACGATAGCCTCCATAACCATAGACGGGTCCCGTATGGAAATCAAATACCAACGAACTGTCGGCGCGCAGTATCTCTACATGCACGTCTTTCAGCGGCTCGTAGGTGAAGCTGTCCGAGACATTGCCATAAACAGCCACACTATCCCTTGCTCCTTGAGCATAGGCGGACAGGGTGAAAGAAAAGACAGATAGGATAAGTGTGATGAGACGCATGGGATAGACTGGTTAGTTGAGAGTTGAAAGTGGAAAGTGGAGAGTGGAAAGTGGAAAGTGGAGAGTGGAAAGTGGAGAGTAGAAAGTGGAAAGTGAGAGCAGAGCCAAGGGAATCTCAAGGATGATGAAGCGTTCAAGGCACGCCCCGAAGGGGCAACGAGCGCATAGCCCAGGGCATCGCC
>JBJEAF010000005.1:0-1670 GCA_051868755.1 Alloprevotella sp. | reverse complement strand
TATAAGGAGTGGTAAACATTCAACGCCAAAACTTATGACAACCATACTTGCCATTGAATCGAGTTGCGATGACACCTCGGCCGCTGTGCTGCGGGACGGTGTGCTGCTGAGCAATGTCACGGCCAGTCAGGCTGTACACGAAGCCTATGGCGGTGTAGTGCCCGAACTGGCCTCACGCGCCCATCAGCAGAACATTGTGCCTGTCGTAGACCAAGCCCTGAAGCAGGCCGGCGTGACGAAAGAGGAACTTTCGGCCATTGCCGTGACGCTGGGACCGGGACTGATGGGTTCACTGCTGGTCGGTGTGTCCTTTGCCAAAGGGCTGGCTACCTCACTGGGCATTCCACTCATCGAAGCCAACCACCTGCAAGGGCACATTCTGGCCCACTTTATCCAAGCGCCCGACGAGCGACAAGACACACCGCCCTACCCCTTCCTCTGCTTGTTGGTAAGTGGCGGAAATTCCCAAATCGTGCGTGTAGATGCCTACAACAAGCTGGAGATTCTGGGACAGACCATCGATGATGCCGCCGGCGAAGCCATGGACAAATGTTCCAAGGTGATGGGCTTCGGCTACCCGGGCGGGCCTGTCATCGACAAGCTGGCACGCCAAGGCAATCCCCATGCCTACAGCTTCAGCAAGCCGCACATCCCCAATTTGGACTACAGCTTTTCAGGGTTGAAAACCTCTTTCCTCTATTTCCTTCGCGACCGCGTGAAGGAAGAACCCGATTTTATCGAAAAGCATAAAGAAGACCTGGCGGCCTCGCTCGAACGCACTATTGTCGACATACTCATGAAGAAGCTCGACATGGCCCAAAAGCAAACCGGCATACGCCATGTTGCATTGTCAGGAGGCGTATCGGCCAACACCGCCCTGCGGCAGGCTTTCCAGGAAAGAGCCGCCAAGCGCGGCTGGCACATCTACATCCCGCGGTTTGCCTACACTACCGACAATGCGGCCATGATTGCCATTACAGGCTACTTCAAATACCTCGACGGCGACTTCTGCCCCATTGACAAACCGGCCTACTCGCGCACCGTGCTCAACAGCTGAACTGCGCGCAAGGCTATGCTTCACTTCGTTCACTCAAGTTAAACAAACGGCGGCCACACTGAAACAAGACGGCTGCCCCAATACCCTCAGACACATGGATTTAGACCTCAAACTTGTCAGCAAGGAAATCAACGAAATTCTTTGGCGCAACGGCCAGACACTCTCTACTGCCGAAAGCTGCACCGCCGGACGCATTGCCAGTGTTGTCACTGCCGTACCTGGCAGCTCCAACTACTACAAGGGCGGCCTCGTCTGCTATGCAGATGAAGTCAAGACGAACCTCCTGGGAGTGGATGCCCAGGTGATCGAAGAGAAAACACCCGTTTGCGAAGAAGTGGTATGCCAAATGGTTAGCGGCTGCAACAAACTCTTCAACACGGACTATGCCGTGGCCATCAGCGGATATGCCGGACCTGGCGGACCTGACGGAGGAAAGGCCGGAGTCATTGTCGGCACAATCTGGATTGCCGTAGGCGATGCCAACCGCACCGTCACACGCATGATCGAAGAAGACAACGGCCGCGACAAAAACCTGGCATCGGCCACCAAGGTAGCCATGCACATGCTGCTGGACTTCCTGAAAGAAGAGGAAAAAGCCGAAGAAGAGGCTTAA
>JBJEAF010000004.1:4877-6265 GCA_051868755.1 Alloprevotella sp. | reverse complement strand
TTGACCATCGGCATCGGGGCGTGCCTTGAACGCTTGTCAACCAGCAGCAACGGGGGCGTGCCTTGAACGCTTGTCAACTGTGACTTTATAACCTCTTAACCTCTTAACCTTATAATCTCATAACCTTATCCCTCATGACCTAAGAAAGGGCCTCATAACCCCAAAAAGCCCTTCCCAAAAACGATACACACTATGTCCTACAAGTCGAAACTGCTCATCAACTTCACGGCCCTGTTTGCCGTGTTCACCCTGCTGCTCGTGGCCTTCCAGTACAACCGCGAGCGGCAGTACCGCCGGCTGCTGCTGGAGGAGCGACTGCGCTGCTATGCCAACTTAGTGGCCGCACGACAAGGACAGCCCGCAGACAGTCTCAGCCGCTCGCTGCCTGCCCTCGACCGACTGCTGCCCCCCGACGTGCGCCTCACCATTATCGACCGCAATGGGACCGTACGCCACGAAACTTCGGAGCACCCGCTCGAAACCATGGGCAACCACCTGGGCCGCCCCGAAGTGCAACAGGCACTGATGAAGGGCGAAGGTTCCGACAAGCGCGAGTCGACCACCGAACAACGTCCTTACTTCTACTTTGCCAAGGCCTTCGGCAACGAGGTCGTACGCGTGGCCCTGCCCTACGACGACACGGTGCGCAGCTTCATGCAGGCCGACCGCGTGTTCCTGTGGTTCGTCTTCATGCTCTTCCCCGTGATGCTGGTGCTGCTCATCTACATCTCCGACCGCTTCGGCAAGGCTGTGACAGGACTGAAGAACTTCATGCGATCGGCCGACCGCGGACTGGTGGACTACGACCACATCGACTTTCCCCACTCTGAGCTGGGCGACATCGGGCGGGGCATCATGACCAAATACCGCGAACTCGAAGCCTCCAACCGCCTCATCACCACCGAGCGCGAACGCCTGCTGCGCCACTTCCACAACTTCGGACAGGGCATCGCCATCTTCAGCCCCGAGCGCGAATGTATCTATGCCAACCCGCGCTTCATGCAGTATGCCAACGTAGTGCTCGACCGCCCCACGGCCAACCCCAACGCCCTGTGGCAGTCTGAGTCGCTGGCCCCAGCCGTAGAGTTCCTGCAACTGAACGGCGGCACGCGCCGGCCCTCCGAACAGGCTCCGCTCTTCCGCTACTCGCTCTCGGCCGGCGGCACGACCTTTGGCGTGCAGGTGCTCATCTATGCCGACGGCGGCTTCGAACTTACCCTCACCGACATCACCGCCGAACAGCAGCAGCGCGAGCTGAAACAGCAAATGAGCAACAACATCACCCACGAGCTGCGCACGCCCGTGAGCAGCATCCGTGGCTATCTCGAAACGGTGCTGAACTGTCAGGGGCTGCCCGAAGGACGCAAGCAGCACTTCCTGAGACAGGC
>JBJEAF010000004.1:0-4777 GCA_051868755.1 Alloprevotella sp. | reverse complement strand
GGCGGCACGGGCCTCGGCCTCTCCATCGTGCGCAATGCGGTGCGCTTCCACGGCGGCGACATCTCTGTGCGAAACCGCCAGCAGGGAGGCCTGGAATTTCTGTTCACACTGCGTCTGAAGGCTTGACGGAAGACAGTGCTGGAAACCGCCCTGAAACAGGAAACCGGCACCTATTTCGACACGATAAACGACACAACGCGAGAGCACCCCGAAATACTGCTTTCGCGCCTCGTCCAAACACCGTTTCGGTGACACATCGAAACAACTGAAAACCAATCACTTCGTTTTTTCAAAAGCCGCGTTTTCCACACCTCCCTTCTGCCCTCAAAACAATTTGTAAATACAAAGAAAATTCACCCGAAAAAGCAGAAAGCGACACAACAAACGACACAACGCTATATATATAAAGGAAACAGTATATACAGGAGAAGATTTTTTCTTCCAGAAAAAAAGAGAGGCCACACGCGCAAAGAGCGAAAAAAACAGCTCAACGCAGCTGCCGTTTTCGTTCATCCGACCGAGCGAACAAGTCCAGACTTCGGCGCGCCGAAGCCTGCTCCGGAAAATCCTAAAGCCGGACTTGCCACACCATTTCATGACACCATGAGGGGCCAACGACTGGAAGCCTGCTCTCCCAGTGCACCGTCTTCTCCTGCTCCCAAAAGCAAATTGTTAAAAATCCGTCTGGCCATTGCGCGATTCACAACAAAGCGGTAACTTTGCAAACAGAAATACACAGGCTGCCCTACTACCAGCCTTCAGCTTCCCGCCCACAATGCAGCCACAGCCCGCTGCCCCACCCTCCGCCATTCACACATTTGCCCAACAAAAAAATTTTTTTCAGCACTATGCAAAACACGACTCCCACCCCTTCCCAATTCCTGCTTTCAGACCACTTCCAGCCATGGATGAGGCCCGCTGCCTTTGTGCCCGCCTGGCAAACTCCCTCCACACCGCTCCTCCCGCCCTTGCAGGAGCCGCCCCTACCGGTCTCGGCCCACTCACCCCGTCCCTTCCCCACCGTACCTTCCAGCCGCCTGCGTGTCCGGCGACAATCAGGCTACAGCGGCGACACCCCCGACAAATAACGGGCTGCGCCCCGCTCCGATTTGCTCACGAAGCAGGACGCAGCCAGTCTGCATCACAACGGCCTGCGATGAGGCCGACCGCGGTCAGAAGTGTACCACTAACTCCACAACAGCCTTGTCGAGTTCCGAAGGCTTGGCTAACGAAGCATCGCGGTAGAAGTATTTCTCGTAGTTCAGTCTGATGTCGGCATTCATCTCCTTGGCCATACTCAGGGTGATTCCGCCCGTCACGCGCTGCCGCTCGGCATCGGTCAGCTTCAGCGTGCCGCTCTCAGTGAGCGAACCGTCAGAGTGGTTGCCCATGCAGTCGTAACGCGCCAGGAACGACACCTTGCGGAAGGCGCGGCGCAGCGGCAGGTCGTAGCACACGAAGGCATCCCAGGCGTTCACGTCCTTGAACAGCGGGTCGGTGTAGTGCTTGCGCAGGTATTCGCCCTCAACCGTCCAGCGTCCGCTTTGGAGCGTGAGTCCGGCATCGTAGAGGTAGGTGGCTCCGCCCGCCGGCGAAATCTTCTGCACCGATGCCTGCAGGGTGAGTCCCTGCCAGGGCTTGTACTGCGCCTTGGCCGAGAAGTTCAGGCTGCGGGTCCAGTAGTCCTTCTGGTTGGTCAGTCCCGACCCGTTGAAGGCGCCGGCCTCGACCGTCAGCGGCAGTGCGTCGAAGCGGTAGGAACCATAGAGGCCGACGTCGCGCACGTTGCCCACCTGCTTGGCGATGAACGACCGGTTGGCGAAGAACTGCTTGTGGGGAGAGCGGTGGGCATCGATGCTGAAGGGCACGCGCATCTGGCCGATGCGCAAGGCCCATCCCTGCAGGGGGCGCACCCCCGCATAGGCATCGAGCATCTTGATTTGGCCCTCGTCAGAGAGGTCGATTTCGGCCTTGTACTCCACCGTCGGCGTGATTCTGCCGTCGAGCGCGACACGGGCCGTGCGCACCTCGAAGCGCGTTTCGTCGCGCTCAGGCTGCCACTCCCACTTGCCGCGGATCGTTCCGCTCACACGCGGCATCCATTCGGGCCACACGGGTGTCTGGGCCGATACCGTTCCGGCCATGGCACACAGGGCTACCGCCACGATGCACCGTCTTGAGTGTTTGAGTCTGTTCATGTCTTAGAGCATGGATGAGATGTTCTTGAACGAAAGTTCGCTCCTGATGAGTTCGCGCAGCTCGGAGGCCAGCAGCTCCGTTTCCTGCGCGAGGTGGAGCAACAGCGTGGCAGCACCGATGTTCATGTCCGAGGTCTGCAAGTCGACGGCGAGCGTTTCGGCCTGTTGCTGGCATTCCCGGCGCAGTTCCTTGCAGCGCATGGCCAACGCGAGGAGCTGTTCGTTGCGGTCGTGGCGCAGGTTGTCGGCCGTTTCGCGCAGCAGTGCCTCCAGCGCATCGCGCAGCTTGGCATAGCGTTCGGCACAGAGCGGTTCGATGGGGCTGAAGTTGTTGTCAACATGCTCGCGGGCCGGTTCGGCGATACGCATCAGGCCGTAGAGCAGCTGTCGCAGCGCGTTGTGCGTGCGGTGGAAACTCGTGCTGAGCTGCACGCCAGCCACGGGCGGCTCGGCCCGCTGCAGGCAGATGGTTTCGCGGCGGCGCAGGTTCTTCAAGACGCGCTTTTGGAGGTTGAGGAAGCGCAGCGACTTGCGCAGCGGACGCAGCTGTTCGGTCAGGAGTCCGTCGGTGGCCTGACGCAGGGTGTCGGCATAGTGTTCGAGGACCTCGGCCACGCTCATGCTCATGTGACGCTTCAGCATCGGCACGATATCGGTGCGGTCGGTGGCGTTCAGCATCTGTGCAAAAAGCACATCACCCTCCTGCTGCTCTTCGCGCTGCTTGCGGGCGAAGCGGCGCTGGCTGTGGACAATGCTGTAGACACCGGCCAACACGATCAGCACGATAGCCACGACACCGCCGAAGTGCATGGCAGTGGCCACGAAGAAACAGGCCGTGAAGGCTACGCCGGCAGTGATAAACCAGCCGCCAATGACGGTGAGCACGCCCGTGATGCGGAACACGGCACTCTCACGGCTCCACGCACGGTCGGCCAACGACGAACCCATGGCTACCATGAAGGTGACGAAGGTGGTGGAAAGCGGCAGCTTGAGGCTCGTGCCCAGCGCAATGAGCAGCGAAGCCATGACGAGGTTGACCGAGGCGCGCAGCATGTCGTAGGCCGCAGCATCGTCGTAAGCCTCGCGGGGCACCTGAAAACGGGAATCAATGAAGCGGGTGACCTGTTCGGGCGTAACGCGCTGCACCACGACGGACACCGAGCCGGCCCAGCGCACCAGACTGCGGGCCACGCGTGAGGAGCCGAACATCTCGTCGCCCTCATTGCGGCGCGACAGGCCGACCTCGGTCTCAACGACCTTGCGAGCCTTCTTCGAGGTGGCCAACGAGAAGACCATCACACCGCCTGCTGCGATGAGGAACACGAAGGGCGTGCGGGCTGACTCCAACAGCGAAGTCATCATATAGCCGTCGGCTCCGGCTGCCGCCCCGTTGGCCGAGAAGTCGCAATAAGAAGCGAAGCCGGCCAGAGGCACACCGATGAAGTTGACCAAGTCGTTGCCCGCAAAGGCGGTGGCCAGCGCGAACGTGCCGCACAGCACGACCACGCGGAACACGTTGACGCGCAGCGCGTGGAGCACCTGCATCAGCACCGTGGCGACCACGAACGTGCCGCACAGCAGCACCCCGATGTGGTCGTGGATATAGCCTTTGACATCGGCACTCATGAACGACAGGTCCTTCAGGCCCTTGAAGAGCATGAAGTAGAGTATCGCCGTGAGGGCCACACCACCGAAAAGACCGGCCTTGAAGCGCAGGTTGTGGTTGATGTGGAAGGTGAACACGATGCGGGCCACATACTGCACCAGCGCACCGAACACAAAGGCAATGGGTACACTCAGGAAGATGCCCAGAATGACCTCTAAGGCCTTCGAGGTGTTCAGATAGTCGTCCATGCCGAGCGGCAGGCCGTCGGCGGCCATCTTGAAGGTGACAAAGGCAAACGACGCACCGAGCAGCTCAAACACCATCGACACCGTGGTCGAGGTGGGCATACCGAACGAGTTGAACGCGTCGAGCAGCACGATGTCGGTGACCATGACGGCCAGATAGATGAGCATGACCTCGTGGAACGAGAAATACTGCGGGCTGAAAATGCCATGCCGCGCAATGTCCATCATGCCGTTGCTCAACGCACAGCCCATAAACACGCCCACCGAGGCGATGCAGACTAACGTACGGAACTTGGCCGCACGCGATCCGATGGCCGAGTTCAGAAAGTTTACGGCATCGTTGCTCACACCGACCCACAGGTCGAACGTGGCGAGCATAAACAGGAATGCTACCATTCCCAAATACATCCATTCCATATTGACTATTGGTTAAAGAGAGGAGCGTTCCTCTCGGGTGATTCTGTAGCGGTGCAAAAGTACGGGGAGCATGTTGGCGGCCTGTTACACAGCGGTTAAGAAAGTGTTACGGTGTTCGAGGGGCACATCCCGGAGGGGCAAAAGCATATCTTACCTATTATTTACTCCTAACGCTTTTGCCCTTTCTTTAAGTACCTCATCGCCTCATTCTACCCAAGGCGATGCCCTGGGCTATGTGCTTGTTGAATAAGATTGGCTGCGTTCGGCATAGCTCAAGCAAGCTTGGCTCTGCACTCACTTGCACAATCTTT
>JBJEAF010000003.1:0-6279 GCA_051868755.1 Alloprevotella sp. | reverse complement strand
CAGCCAATCTTATCCAAAAGGTCGCTCTAAAAAACAGCAGGCAGCCGGAATAAATAAGGAGACACATAGGACATCTTTAATACATAATTTATAGAACACCCCTATATATATAATAAGGGGTGCAGGTTCCATGCTCAAGGTGGCAGGTTACAGATTTTCCATGTTCAACTGTTAAACTGTAAACATCCAACTTTCAACCTTGGACTTTCAACCCTAAACTTTAATTGCCCTCTTCTCCCGCAAAAGTTTTCCTCATTATTTTGCTCTTCTGTTCTCTTGTGCTATATTTGCGGGGTAAAAGTTTCAACCTACATTCATCACACTTTAAATCTATGGCTATTGAGAAAACCTTGGTGCTGCTGAAGCCTTGCACTCTGCAGCGCGCGCTGGTGGGTGAAATCATCAGCATCTTCGAAAAGAAAGGACTGCACATTTGTGGCATGAAGATGATGCAGCTTACCGATGAGCTGCTGAGCGAACACTACGCCCACCTCAGCGAAAAACCCTTCTTCCAGCGTGTGAAAGACTCCATGATGACAGCTCCCGTGATTGCCATGTGTCTGGCTGGTGTCGATGCCATTGCCGCCGTGCGTGCGCTGGCTGGTCCGACCAACGGACGCAATGCCGCTCCCGGCACAATCCGCGGTTCCTATTGCATGAGTTTTCAGGAAAACATTGTTCATGCTTCCGATTCGCCCGAAACTGCGGCAGTCGAGCTGAAGCGTTTCTTCAACGACGGTGAAATACTCGACTGGAAGCAGTGTACCTTCGACTACCTCTATGCCAACGACGAGTTTTGAGTATAATGTACAATTTATAATGTACAATGTATAATTAGGGCTGCGCCCGACATACAGGCCGATGAATAACCGCCGATGTCATGGCCGCAGCCCTAATTATAAATTAAATAATCCCTGTCCATGACACCGCCCCTTCCGCTTTTAGTGTTCAACCCTTCTCACGACGAGGCCTTGGCGGCGGGCTACCCCTATTATTATCCCTCCACTGTTGCGCGCCGGTTGGCCCTGCGTTGGGCAGCCCTGCCCGCCCTGTGGCACGACGGGCCGGCATGGGTCTGGCTGCCCGATGGGGCGGAACAGCCCGATGCTGCCCCGTGGTGCAGCCATGTGCAGTTTGTGCGCACCCGCCAGCTCATCCCGCACTTTTGGCAGACTCAGGTGCGGCACATTGACTGCTGGGGCTGGGACCTGCTGTTGCGCCAGCAGCTGTTGAAGGCCGGTGCGCCCGATCCGCTGTTGCCCGACGATGCCGCCCTCAGCCACATCAGTCGCCTGAGCAGCCGCGAGTCAACCGCTCGCCTGCTGTCCCGGTTGCTGGCCGATGCACGTTTGGCGGCACTGCCCATGGTAGGCGAGTCGGTTTTGGTCCACACCGTCAGTGACTTCGAAGCCCATTTGCAGCGGTGGGGCGGGGCAATGGTCAAGAGCCTGTGGTCATGCAGTGGCCGGGGCGTGTTTCGAGTCGCCGCCCGCCCTACGGTGTCCGACAGCGGACGGGTGGCCCGTCTGTTACGCCGGCAGGGAGCCGTCGAGTTGGAACCCATACAGCAGGGCGTGTTGGACTTTGGGCTGGAATTCGTCAGCTGCCCGCCCCATGGCGTGCGCTATGTCGGGGCATCACTCTTCGAGACAGGTAGTTCAGGCGCGTGGGGCGGCAATGTGGTAGCCCCGCAGCGCGACATCGAAGCCCGCATCACCCGTGCCCTTCCCGGCCACGGAGCGTGGCTCGTCCCCGTGGTGGCCGCACTCACCGATGCCCTGAACAGCCTCTTGGGCAACGCCTACAGCGGCTGTCTGGGGGTAGACCTCTTGGTGTGCCGTACCCCCCAAGGTCCCGCCTTGTTGCCCTGTGTAGAGATGAACCTTCGCCGCACCATGGGACATGTGGCGCTAAAGCTGGCCGAACATGTCGGCCACATGGACCGTCTCCCCCCTGAGCTTCGCGAATTGTGGTGCCCATGCCCGGGTTGAACGTCCGCGCTTTTTTCTGCCTTTTCAGAGAAGATATACTTCATCGGCCAAGTAATATATACTTCATCGGGCAAGTAAGTATATCTTCTCTGGCCAAGTAAGTATATATTCTTTTTCAGGACACCGAATACTTCGGTTTCTCAAGGGAATTTGTGCAAGCGAGTGCGGAATGTCAAGCCAGCCCCCAGCTTTTTGCCGAACGCAGCTGGAAATCTCAGGGAAATGTCCTAAATTTGCCCGCATCAAGCAACCTATACCCTTAGAAATGAAAAAGTTATTCCTTATCCTCTGCCTGCTGGTCGGTGCCGTGTCGGCCCATGCCCAGTTCGAACAAGGCAAGAAGTACGTGAGCACCTCCGTTTCGGGCATCGGCTGTTCCTACAGCGGTTCCGAAAAGTTCCGTTTCGGCTTGGATGCCAGTGCCGGCTACTTTGCAGCCGACTGTCTGATGCTCCATGCCACTGTGGGCTACGACCACACACGCGAAATCGACGACTTCACCATCGGCGCGGGCGCACGATACTACATCGAACAGAACGGGCTCTATGCCGGACTCGGAGCCGAATACTCACACTTCACCCCCAAGAACAACGATTTCCGCATTCCCGTCGAACTGGGCTACGTCTTCTTCATCAACCGCTACATCACCCTTGAACCCTCCGTCTACTACAAGATGTCGCTCCACGACTTCTCCGACAACAGCTCAGTAGGGTTCCGCTTCGGTCTGGGCTTCTATTTCTAAATCGGGCACCGTCATGACAGACATATCCACATTGGGCGAGTTCGGCCTGATAGACCGGCTCACCGAAGGCCTCACGCTGCGCAACGCTTCTTCGCTGCGCGGCGTAGGCGATGATTGCGCCGTGTTGCGCTACACCACCGACAGCGCCGACCCGCGCCGCGTACTCGTCACCACCGACATGCTCATGGAGGGCATACACTTCGACCTCACCTACACCCCCCTGAAGCATCTGGGCTACAAGGCGGCCGTGGTCAACTTCTCCGATGTCTACGCCATGAACGGCACACCGCGCCAGCTGCTGGTGAGCGTGGCGGTAGGCCGGCGGTTCAAGATCGAACACCTCGACGAGCTGTACAGCGGCCTGCGCCTGGCCTGCGAGCGTTATGGCGCAGACCTGGTAGGCGGCGACACCACCACCTCGCTCACCGGTCTGGCGTTGAGCCTGACTTGTGTGGGCGAAGCCGAAGAGAGCGACATCGCCTACCGTTCGGGCGCACACCCCACCGACCTAATCTGCGTCAGCGGCAATCTGGGCGCAGCCTATATGGGCCTGCAGCTCATGGAGCGCGAGCGGCGCATCTTCGAGAGCCAGCAGGCCGTACCCGAAACGGCTGCGCAGCCTGACTTTGCAGGCCGCGAATACCTCATCGAGCGACTGCTCAAGCCCGAGGCCCGCCGCGACATCATCAGCCGCTTGCGCGAGGCCGGCCTGCGTCCCACCGCCATGATGGACATCAGCGACGGACTGTCATCGGAGGTCATGCACCTCTGCAAGCAGAGCCACACCGGTTGCCGCCTCTATGAAGAGCGCATCCCCGTCGACTACCAGACAGCCGTGACAGCCGAAGAGTTAAACTTCAACGTCTACACCGCCGCCCTGAACGGCGGCGAAGACTACGAACTGCTGTTCACCCTCCCCCTCGCCTGCAACTCCCGCATAGAGCAGGTTGCCGACGTGAAGGTGATAGGCTATATGACCCCGCCCGAAGAAGGCCGGAAGCTCGTCACCCGCGACGGCACCGAGTTTGACCTCAAGGCACAGGGGTGGAACCCGCTGCAGGAATAGCCTGTATCTGATAGGTCATGAGGACTAAGATGGGCTGCGCCCGGCATACCTTGGGGAATGCCGGGCGCAGCCCTTATATATAAATAGGAGTAGCGGGGGGAGGGAAACCGGACATTTGGGGCGAGCTTGACGTTCTGCGCTCATGCGCTTATTCAATACGTACCAATAAATCGGCATGGCAAGAAACAGCCACGGCACTTTGGAAAAACAACTCGGTAATCAGGTCTTTCAATGCGTCGGAGAACATCGCTTTGAAGGCCATGCCGCATAGGCTGCCTGCACACCCGTGCGTCGTCGGGACATCGTCCGGCACACGGCATACAGCCCGACAGTATGGCGTAGTGCTGCCGTTTGGCACGGCTTTTGCTTTTCGGCCCGGCAAAACAACAACTGTCTAACAATCTATAAAGCTATGACGATTCAAAAAGGCAACATCGGTATTACGACCGAAAACATTTTCCCTGTCATCAAGAAGTTCCTGTATAGCGACCACGACATCTTTCTGCGCGAAATCGTGAGCAACGCCGTCGATGCCACCCAGAAGCTCAAGACGCTGGCCGGACGCGGCGAGTTCAAGGGCGAAATGGGCAACCTCACCGTGCGTGTGAGCATTGACCCGGAGGCCAAGACGCTGACCGTGAGCGACCGCGGCATCGGCATGACGGCCGAGGAGATTGACCGCTACATCAACCAGATTGCCTTCTCGGGGGCCAATGACTTTCTGGAGAAGTATAAGGACGACGCTGCGGCCATCATCGGCCATTTCGGTCTGGGCTTCTACTCGGCCTTCATGGTGGCCGAACGCGTGGACATCGTGACGCGCAGCTACCGGGAGGGCGCACAGGCCGTGAAGTGGACGTGCGACGGTTCGCCCGCCTTCGAGATTGACGCCTGCGACAAGGAAGACCGGGGTACGGACATCGTGCTGCATCTGGCTGATGACTGCAAGGAGTTTCTCGAAAAGACCAAAATCAAGGAGCTGCTCGACAGGTATTGCCGCTTCCTGCCCGTGGAGATTGCCTTTGGCAAGAAAACGAAATGGGAAGACGGCAAGGAGGTGGAGACCGGTGAGGACAACGTGGTGAACGACACGGCGCCGCTCTGGACCAAAACGCCTGCCTCGCTCAAGGATGAGGACTATAAGGACTTCTACCGGAAGCTCTATCCCATGGCCGACGAGCCGCTGTTCTGGATTCACCTGAATGTGGACTATCCGTTCAACCTGACCGGTGTCCTCTATTTCCCGCGCATCAAGAACAATATCGACATTCACCGCAACAAGATCCAGCTGTACTGCAACCAGGTGTTTGTGACTGACCAGGTGGACAACATCGTGCCCGACTTCCTCACGCTGCTGCACGGCGTGATTGACTCGCCCGACATTCCGCTCAACGTGAGCCGCAGCTACCTGCAGAGTGATGCCAATGTCAAGAAGATTGCCTCCTATATCACCAAGAAGGTGTCGGACCGCCTGCAGAGCCTCTTCAAGAATGACCGCAAGGACTTTGAGGAGAAGTGGGACAGCCTGAAGCTGTTTATCCACTACGGTATGCTGTCGGAACAGGATTTCTATGACAAGGCCAAGAACTATGCCCTGCTGAAGGACACGGAGGGCAAGTGTTTCACCTATGACGAATACCGCGAACTGGTCAAGGACAACCAGACTGACAAGGACGGCAACCTCATCTTCCTGTATGCCACGCAGCGCGACGAGCAGTTTGCCTACATTCAGGCAGCCCGCGACAGGGGGTACAGCGTGTTGCTGCTCGATGGCGAACTCGACACGCCGTTGGTAGGACTGCTTGAACAGAAGTTCGAGAAGTGCCGTTTCAGCCGTGTGGACGGTGATGTGATTGACCGTCTGATTCGCAAGGAGGAGGAAAAGAGCTTGTCGCTCAGTGCCGCTGAAGCCAGTTCGCTGAGCGGTGTCTTCACAGCCTGTATGCCCAAAATCGACAAGGCTGAGTTCCATGTCGAAACGGCCCCGATGGGTGAGCAGGGTGCTCCCGTGGTCATCACGCAGAGCGAATATATGCGCCGCATGAAGGACATGAGCCGCTACCAGCAGGGCATGGGCTTCTATGGCGAGATGCCCGACATGTACAACCTGGTGCTCAATGCCGACCATCGGTTGGTGAAGGAGGTGCTGGCCGACATGCAGCAGTCTGTGGGCGGCCGGTTGCAGCCTATCGAGAATGAGCTGAAAGGTCTGGAGGCCCGCAAGCACGCCGTGGAGGAAAGTCAGAAGGACAAGAAGTATGACGAACTGACCGATGACGACAAGGCGCAGCTGAAGCAGGTCGAGGACGACATCGAGGCGCAGGAGAAGGCTCGCCGCGAGGTGTGGAACGACTATGCCGGACAGAACCCCGTGGTTTCGCAGCTTATCGACTTGGCCCTGCTGCAGAACGGCTTGCTGCGCGGCGAAGCGCTGAGCCGGTTCATTGCCCGTTCGGTAGAACTGATTAAGTAATTGGAAA
>JBJEAF010000002.1:0-24669 GCA_051868755.1 Alloprevotella sp. | reverse complement strand
TTGCCCCTTCGGGGCGTGCCTTGAACGCTTGTCAACTAACGGCAACGACCTGCGAAAGTTGAATTAACTATTCTCTCGACTGAGCGAAGTTCCCCCTCCTCAGTCGTTGTTGAAGAACTGTCGCCAGTCATCCTTCTTGTGCTTGCGGGGCACTTCGAACTCGTCGGCCTCGCGCTGGCGGCCCTTGCGGCCTTTCTTCTCACCCTTCCAGCCGGCTTTCAGCTGTTTGGGGTCGGCAGCTTCGGCAAAGGTACGTGCGCTGCGGTGCGCCTTGCGCTCTTTGCGCGAAGGGGCTGCTGTTCCGGAGGCAGCCTCGGCACGGTCGGCATGGTCTACCACGACCTTGCGGTCGCCCACCTTCACCCGGCGCATCTTGGCCAGTACGGTGGGAGCGTCCTCAGAGGGTACTTCGAAGAAGGAACAGTTGGTGGTCAGGTCAATGCGGCCTATATCGATTTTCGAGTCACGCACGTAGCGGTTCACCAGGTTGATGATTTCGCGGGCGTAGAAGTTGTCGCGCTTGCCCAGGTTGATGAAGAGGCGGGTGTAGCCCTCTTCGGCCTGTCGCGGACCGGCTTCGCGCTTGCCGCGCTCCCGGCGCGGCTTGTCGGCCTTTCCTTCTTTGGTTCCACGGTGTTCGGAGGGCTGTTCGATGACCGGTGCGTTGGCATAGTAGCGCAGGAAGTGGCCGAACTCGCGGCTTACGATGCGCTTCACGAGGTCCTCCTTGCCGAGCCAGTCGAGCTTGCGGAATATTTCGGGCAGGAAGGGAGCGATTTCGGTTTCGTTCACCTCGATGCGCTCCAACTCATCCATTACCTTGTAGAGTTGCTTGGTACAGATTTCCTGCGGTTCGGGCAGCACGCCGGCCTCAAACTTCTTGCCGATTACCTTTTCGATGATGCGCACCTTGCCTTTTTCGCGCACGTGGATAATGGAGATGCTGGTGCCCCGCTTTCCCGCACGGCCCGTTCGGCCTGAGCGGTGGGTATAGTTCTCCACGTCGTCGGGCAGTCCGTAGTTAATCACGTGGGTGAGGTCTTCCACGTCCAAGCCTCGGGCAGCCACGTCGGTAGCCACGAGCAGCTGGGTATGGTGTTGGCGGAACTTCTGCATGGTCAGGTCGCGCTGGGCCTGCGAGAGGTCGCCGTGAAGCGCTTCGGCGTTGTAGCCATCGCGGATGAGCTGGTCGGCCACCTCTTGGGTTTCGAGGCGGGTGCGGCAGAAGACGATGCCATAGATGCGCGGATAGTAGTCAACGACACGCTTGAGCGCGACATACTTGTCCTTGGCGTGCACGAGGTAATAGATGTGGTTCACATTCTCGGCCCCTTCGTTGCGCGAGCCGACCACGATTTCCTTGTAGTCGTGCAGGTAGCTCTTGGCAATGCGTTCAATCTCCTTGCCCATGGTGGCCGAGAAGAGCAGGGTGTTGCGTTCGGCAGGCACGCCGGCCAGAATCTCGTCGATGCTTTCGGTAAAGCCCATGTTGAGCATTTCGTCGGCCTCGTCGAGCACGACGTTTTCCACCTCGTCGAGCTTGGCCACGCCGCGGTGCATCAGGTCAATCAGTCGTCCCGGTGTAGCCACGATGACCTGCGCCCCCTTGCGCAAGGCCCGGATTTGGCTTTCGATGCTCGAACCGCCATACACAGCGAGCACGTGCAAGTGGTCGATGTAGCGCGAATAGTCCTTCAGGTCGCCGGCTATCTGCAGACAAAGCTCACGGGTGGGACTGAGGATGACGGCCTGCGTGGCCTTGTTTTCGGGGTTTACCTTCTGCAACACGGGCAGGCCGTAGGCAGCGGTTTTTCCCGTACCCGTCTGGGCCAGGGCAATGACATCGTTGCCCACTCCGAGCAAATAGGGGATGACTTCTTCCTGCACAGGCATGGGCTGCTCATAGCCCATCTCGCTGATGGCGCGTCGGATAGCCTCCGATACGCCCAACTCTTCAAATGTTTTCAATCTACAATATGCTTTATCGGTGGAGCGACTTTACTCCAAGCTGCAAAAGTAGGCATTTCTACGAACTTGGGCCTTCGCGGACGCAAGAATCCTTCTGTATGTGAGCAAAAAAGGGACTGGGGAATGGTTTGGACTCGAAGTTTCGGCATTGGGGAGAAAGCATCAAGGGGAACGACATGCCTGTCTGGGCTGCGCCTTCTTATAACCAGTCCAGCGTCCAGCGTACGGTTGCACGCTGGACGCTGGCTCTTTATTTCTATATATAAGGTATAGGCAGAGGCGTTTTCTATCCCTGACTCCCGTCCGTTGCATAGCGGTTGCCGGGCAAGCGCCGCACGGCGTTCAGCTCTTCCAAGTCAAACAGCAGGTCAGAAAGTTCGGACACGGCCATCTGTGTGAGGGCCGAAAGACGGTCGATGGTGAGGCTGTCTGCCTGGCGCAGCGTTTCGAGCACACGTTCCTGCTGCGGGGTGTAGGTGGGGAAGAGCTGTGGCTCGGCAGGGGCAGTCTGCTCCGCCGGTTTCCAGTTCAGCTGTTTCACCACATCCTCTGCCGAAGTCACCAGCACGGCTTTGTTGTCGCGGATCAGGCGGTTGCAGCCCGCCGAGTAGACATCGCCCACGCGTCCGGGCACGGCCAGCACTTCGCGGCTATAGCTGTTGGCCAAGGTGGCGGTGATGAGTGCCCCACCCTTTTCGGCGCTTTCCACCACCAAGGTGGCATGAGACAATCCCGCCACAATGCGGTTGCGGCGCACGAAGTTACCCTTGTCGGGCACGGTGCCCGAAAAGTATTCGGTGAGCAGTCCGCCGTGTCCCACCATCTCGCGGGCCGTGGTGCGGTGCAGCGAAGGGTAGATGCGGTCCAGTCCGTGGGCCAGCACCGCCACGGTGTCCAAACCCTGGGCCAGGGATTCGCGGTGGGCATGTATGTCCACGCCATAGGCCAGTCCGCTCACCACCAGCACGTCGGGCACCAACCGGGCCAGGTCGGCCAGCAACGTGCGGCACACTTGTTTGCCGTAGTCGGTGATGTGGCGCGTGCCCACCACGCTCAGTATGTGCCGCCGCTGCAACGAGCCTGTACCGCAGTAGAAAAGGGCCAACGGCGCGTCGGGCACTTCCTCGCCTTGCAGCAGGCGCGGATAGGAGTCGTCGGTAAAGGGAATGATGCGCAGGTTGTGCTGCCGGCAGAAGTCACATTCCTGCAGGGCGCGGTCACGGGCGGAACGCATGGCTGCCGTGTCGCCGCGCAGCCTTCCCCACAATTCCAAGGCTGGGTGGGTGTCGGCCAGCGCAGCCTGGGCCGAACCGTAGTAGCGCAGCAGGGGATGGGCCTGCATGAGGCTCAGGCCCGGCAAACGCTGTAGGGTGAGCACGGCCTCCTGTTCGGCTGTGAGCCATTCGAGGTGGGAATCGGTGTTCATGAAGCTTGGGATATAGGGTCAGGGAACGAGCCGGTCCAGTTCGGCACAATGGGCCATTTTGCCGTTTACCACACAGACGGCCTCGACAGTGGACTTCAACACGGGTTTCAGGTCGGGCAGGCGGTACAGGTCCTGCACAAACACATACTTGATGCCCTCCTTGCGCAGTCCGAGCTTCGACACAAAGCGGTCGGTGCTGCGCAGAGGGGTCTTGAACTGTAACTGCATACGGGCCACGACGGCATCGATGCCGCGCTCGTGGAGTTCGGCAAAGCTCACGCCCTGCGAACGAAGGAACTCGTGGCGCGTGTGTTCGGTGTAGTGCTGGTAATTGGCATTGTTCACAATGCCCTGCAGGTCGCACTCGTAGTCGCGCACCTGCATTTCGAGTGAATAGATATAGGTGGGCATGTCAGGGGATTTTTGAGATGTTCGTAAGCAGCAGGCTGTGCACTGCGTGAGACTAAGACGTGCGGCCCTTGCGCAGATATTCGGTGCCGAAGCGGCAGCGCAGGCAGTCCTTGCGGTCGCAGTATTGCTGGCGCAGCTGAATCAGGGCCTGGCTGTCGGCGGCATGGGCCACCTGGATGCCGGCCCGTCGCCAGCAGCGGATGATGTAGTTTTGTTCGGGCGGAAGGGCTTCGAGCAGTCCGAAGGCACGCTCACACAGGGCTTCGTCGAGGCGGCTGCGTCCGTAGGCGAACAATAAGGGGGCTGCGGTGTTGATAACCAAGAGGTTGAGCGAGGAGTCGCGTAGCACTTTGTCACCTTCCAACGAGGTTTCGCCGAAGGCGTAATGCGCCCGCCAGTAGGGGGTGACTTCGGTGCGGAAGAGCTGGTGGAGGGCTTTGATGTCGGGGGCTTCGAGCAGGCGCGAGAAGTCGAGCCTGCGTTCCACATAGAGGCGGGTGAGCTGGGCCAGCCTCACGTGCGGACAGTTCTGGGGACGGAGCCGCCCGAACCGCCACTGCACGGGGTCCATGGGCTGCAAGCCGAACTTGTGTTGCAGGAAGTGGTATTCGCGCTGCAACTGCCTGAAGTAGTCGTCGCGGTGTTCGGGCTTCACGCGGTCGTCGCTTAGCAGCCCTGCCTGTCCCATGAAGAAGGCCTCGACCTGGAACGCTGAATCGCGGTGCTTGCCCACGGCTGCCGGATCGATAGTCAAGGCCCACTGCTCAAAGGCTTGGGCGTTGGTGCCGAAGCCGAAGTTGCGGGCCAGTGTGATGAAGAAGGACCGCTCCCAGTCGCCGCCCGTCTGTTGCAGATAGCCTTCGATGCGGTGCATCTTGGCCTCGAAGCGTTCCACCGCCAAGCGGCTCATCCAAGCGTGTACGGTGAGCGCATCGATGTGGGGAATGACGCGGTAGCAGGGCGGATAGGTCTCTTCGGCACGCAGTTCGAGGTAGTTGGCCATGATTTGTGGCGGCACGGGCAACTCTATTTGGGGCGGGCACTCTCCGTGGGCTGTGCGCGCCTGTTCATCGGCCTGTCCCACCACGTGCAGAATCACATTGTTGTAGGCTGGGTCTGTGTCGTGCTTGTGGCGGAACCAGTCGGAGGCGCGTTCGTGTATCTCGACATTGCCAGCCCACAGCACGCCGTCTATCTTGACTTTGGCGTTGAAGAAGTCGGGACCGGCGTGCACGAGGTTATGCACACCGGGGTCTACTACTTCGATGTGCTGCCCTTGGCCGGCGGTGAAGGTGCGGCTGCGGTACTGCTGGTGCTGCCAGACGTAATGGAGTATGTATTCCATTTGTTCTTCCATGTTGGTGAAACTGACAAAAGTAGGGCATTTTCTTTGTTCTGGCAAGTTAGCGTACTCCTTTTCTTCCATATTTTCACACGGCTGGACTTTATGCCGCACGGCGGGATTGTCCTTTTTCCTGTCTTCACCTGACTTTTGCGGGTTGCTGGCCCAGGCGGAACGGGGCGGCACGCCGTAACACGAAACACTGGCTGGCTACCGGCGGCTGCCTATACCTATATTATAATAGGTGTGCCCGCCGCACTAACTCAGGGCAAAATGAATGCAAAACCACAAAAACTTGTATTTTTGCCGCACATTGCACGGGCAAGCCGTGCGCGGGCTGCGGGAGAGGCTCCCCTGCCCCGCCCTGTCGCTGCGCCCGCTTTTCTGAACGGACTATGAGTACTGTTTTTAAATACGATGTGGTGGTAGTAGGTGCCGGCCATGCGGGCTGCGAGGCGGCCCAGGCGGCAGCGCGTATGGGCGCAAAGACCTGCTTGGTCACCATGGACATGAACAAGATTGCCCAGATGAGCTGCAATCCTGCTGTGGGCGGTATAGCCAAAGGACAGATTGTGCGCGAAGTGGATGCGCTGGGCGGCGGCATGGGCGAAGTGACCGATGCCACGGCCATACAGTTTCGCATGTTGAACCGCTCGAAAGGACCGGCCATGTGGAGCCCTCGTGCGCAATGCGACCGTACACGTTTCATCGCCACATGGCGACAACGTCTCGAAAACACCGATAATTTATACCTGTGGCAGGACGAAGTGGCCGAGGTACTGACCGAACACGACACGGTGACGGGCGTACGCACCGTGTGGGGAGCCACCCTGCTGGCCCGTGCGGTAGTGATTACGGCGGGCACGTTCCTGCGCGGACTGATGCACGTGGGCCGCCGTCAAGTATCGGGCGGACGCTGTGCCGAACCGGCCGCAGCCTTCCTGACGCAAAGTATAGAAGCACTGGGCATACGCTCCGACCGCATGAAGACGGGCACACCCGTGCGCATCGACAAACGCTCGGTGCATTTGGAGGAAATGACGGAACAACCGGGCGAAACGGACTTTCACCGCTTCTCCTACATCAGCCCGCTGCGTCCCCTGCCCCAGCTGCCGTGCTGGACCTGCGAGACAAATGCCGACGTACACGAGGTGCTGCGCTCAGGACTGGCGGATTCACCGCTTTACAACGGGCAAATCCAAAGTATAGGCCCGCGCTACTGCCCAAGTATCGAAACGAAGATTGTAACCTTCCCCGACCGCGACCACCATCCGCTGTTTTTAGAGCCAGAAGGTCTCGACACCAACGAGCTTTACCTGAACGGCTTTTCGTCGAGTCTGCCGATGGATGTGCAAATTGAGGCTTTGAAACGTATGCCTTGTTTCCGCGACATCCGCGTGTACCGCCCGGGCTATGCGATAGAGTATGATTTCTTCGACCCTACCCAGTTGCATCACTCGTTGGAAACGAAGAAAATCGACGGACTGTTCTTCGCCGGGCAGGTGAATGGCACCACAGGCTACGAGGAAGCGGCAGGTCAAGGACTCATAGCTGGCATCAACGCTGCGCTGAAGTGCAGCGACTCCACTCCCTTCACACTGCAACGCGACGAGGCATACATCGGCGTGCTCATCGATGATTTGGTTACGAAAGGCGTGGATGAACCTTACCGCATGTTTACCTCACGCGCAGAGTACCGCATCTTGCTGCGACAAGACAATGCCGACATGCGTCTCACACCCCATGCCGAACGATTGGGCCTGTGCACCGCCGAACGCCTCGAACGTTTTCACGCCAAGCGCGACCACGTGGCCCAACTCATCGACTTCTGTCGGAACCACCCCGTCAAGGCCGCAGTCATCAATCCTTTTCTCGAAAGCATCGGCACCACCCCACTCCAAGGTGGCTGCAAATTGTTCGACCTCATCAATCGGCCGCAAGTGTCGCTCCATAACCTGTCGCACGAAATCGAAGCGTTGCGCGAATGTATGGATAACATCGGAGCGGATCGGGAAGAAACGATTGAAGCGGCCGAAATCGAAATGAAGTACCACGGCTACATTGCCCGCGAACGGGCCTTGGCCGACAAGATGCAGCGATTGGAGGACATCAAGATACGCGGGCATTTCTGCTACAACGAAATCACACAACTCAGCACCGAAGCGCGACAAAAGCTCACGGCCATCGACCCAGAAACTTTGGCGCAGGCCGGACGTATTCCCGGCGTGTCACCCAGCGACATCAGTGTGCTATTGGTATTGCTCGGGCGTTAAGCACTGTTCGGCACGCCGAATCCTGACAGTACATTCCCATTCGAACACATTCAGCCCCTCCACTTAGAGAAACACTCTAAGTAAAACTGCGATAAAACCCCTCTGAAGCACAACCAAGGCCGTTTTTATCGGCATTTGGCTCGTGTTTCACGTGAAACAAACCCCGTCTTTTCATCTCTAAATCAAGATAAACATGAACACCGAATTATTGTTAGACAACCTGCGAAACATTCCAGATTTTCCCAAACCAGGCATCCAGTTCAAGGATGTAAGCACTCTCTTTAAGAATCCTGCGTGCATACGTGAAATGCTCAACGAACTGGTCCGCCTCTACGCCGGCAAGGGCATCACCAAAGTGGTAGGCATCGAGAGCCGAGGCTTCGTAATGGGAGCCATGCTGGCCGAAAAGCTGGGCGCAGGATTCGTCATGGCGCGCAAGCCCGGCAAACTTCCCGCTGACACGCGACAGGCTACCTACAAGAAAGAGTATGGCACCGATTCCATCGAAATACACACCGATGCCATCACCCCTGACGACGTAGTGCTCATCCACGACGACCTGCTTGCTACAGGCGGCTCGATGTTGGCAGTATACAACCTCGTGCAGGAGTTCGGCCCGAAGCAGACGTACGTAAACTTCCTGATTGAACTCAAAATGGAAGGGCTCGAAGGACGCAAGTTTCTGGGCGAAAAGCTCGACATCACCACACTGCTTACACTCGAAGAATAGCTCGGTGTAGAAGAAGAAAGCCCAACTTCAACCATTCACATCATCCCCTTGCACCATGCACAGCCACGAAGACATCGCTGCCTACCTGAAAGGAATTGTCAACAACCTGCCCGAAACACCGGGGTGCTACCAGTACCTCGATGATTCGGGCACAATCATCTATGTGGGCAAGGCCAAGAACCTGAAACGGCGCGTCAGCTCCTACTTCAACAAGGAGCAGCAGACACGCAAGACCCGGCTGCTCGTGGCGCACATTCGTGACATCCGCTACGTGGTGGTAAAAACCGAGGAGGACGCCTTGTTGCTTGAAAACAACCTGATCAAACGCTACAAGCCGCACTACAACGTGCTGCTCAAGGACGACAAGACATACCCGTCCATTGCGGTGACTACGGAGTACTTGCCACGCATATTCAAGACCCGCCAGCGCGGCAAGCGTGGCGCAGTGTACTTCGGCCCTTACAGCCATCTGCCGACACTCAACGCCCTGCTCGAGCTGTGCCGCGACCTGTACCAACCACGGCCCTGTCACACAGCCTTGACACGCGAAGGGGTGGAGCAAGGCAAGTATCAGGTCTGTTTAGACTACCACATCCACCGCTGCAAAGGGCCTTGCGTGGGCCGACAAAGCCATGAGGACTACCTGCACAGCATCGAGGCATGCAAGGAAATCCTGAAGGGTAACACCGCCGAAGTACAGCGCAAGATGCGCGAGGAGATGGTGGCCCTGGCCGAGGAGCTGCGCTTCGAGGAGGCGCAGGAAATCAAGCAACGTTACGACCTGATTGACAATTTTCGCGCCAAGAGCGAAGTGGTTTCGGCCGTGTTGCACAATATCGACGTGTTCAACATCGAAAGTGAGGAGAAGGTGGCCTACATCAACTACCTGCACGTAACGAATGGCTGCATCAACCAAGCCTTTACCTTTGAATACAAGAAAAAGCTGGAAGAAAGCGACGTAGAGCTGCTCACGCTCGGCATCGTCGAGATGCGCGAACGCTACCACAGCCAGTCGCGCGAAATTGTGGTGCCTTTCGCGGTAGACCTGCCCGATGAAATGGTACAGCAAACCATACCGCAGAAAGGAGACAAGAAGAAGCTGCTGGAACTATCCAAACTGAACGTCAAGCAATACAAGTTCGACCGCCTGAAACAGGCTGAAAAGCTCAATCCGGAGCAGAAGCAGACCCGACTGCTGAAGGAAATACAGCAGGATCTGGGTCTGGCGCGACTGCCCCTGCGCATCGAGCTTTTTGACAACTCAAACATCAGCGGAACCGACGCTGTGGCAGCATGTGTGGTGTTTGAGCGGCTCAAACCAGCCAAGAAGGAGTACCGTAAATACCTCATACGCAGTGTGGCAGGGCCTGACGACTATGCCTCCATGCGTGAGGTGGTAGGCCGCCGCTATGCGCGCTGTCAGGCTGAGAACCTGCCCCTGCCCGACCTCATCATCGCCGATGGCGGCAAGGGACAGATGGAAGTTATCAGGCAGGTGGTGGAAGACGAGTTGGGGCTGTCTATCCCTATTGCCGGTCTGGCCAAGGACGACCGCCACCGCACACGCGAACTGCTGTTTGGCTTTCCACCCGTCACGGTGGGGCTGCGTCCCGACAGCCAGCTGTTCCGCACACTCACGGCCATGCAGGACGAGGTTCACCGCTTTGCCATCAGCTTTCACCGCGACAAGCGTTCAAAGCGGCAAACGGCCTCAGAAATCGACACATGGCCCGGTGTGGGCGAGGCCACCAAAGCACTGCTGCTCAAACACTTCAAGAGCGCGCGGCGAGTGAAGGAAGCCTCGCTCAGCGAGCTGCAACAACTGTTGGGCACAGCGCGCGGGCAGAAGCTCTATGCTTATCTACATGGGGAATAAAGCCACTTCGAAGGTTATAAGAGAACAAGCTTATGAGGTTATAAAATTGCTGTGAGAGCTATTGTACATGCCGTCACTCAAAGCGTAACCCCATTACCTCATAACCCGTAACCTGATAGCCCTCGACTACAACCTTACAACCTCATCCCTCCTAACCTAAGCATAAAAAACTCGCTTCCACGCTTTTCTTCAGCGATTGAAAACCGCAGTTCGGAATAAATTGTACTTTTGCAGATTATGAGAGCAGTTATACAACGTGTCAGCCATGCCTCGGTGAGCATCGGGGGCAAGGTGAAGTCGGCCATAGGGCCAGGCTTCTTGGTGCTGTTGGGCATCGAGGAAGCAGACAATCGCGAAGATGCTGACTGGCTGTGCCGCAAGATTGCCGGCCTGCGGGTGTTTAACGACGAGAACGGAGTGATGAACCGCAGCATCCTCGACACCGCCGGACAAGCCTTGGTGGTGAGCCAGTTCACGCTGATGGCCTCCTACAAGAAGGGCAACCGTCCCTCCTACATCCGTGCGGCAGGCCACGACCATGCCATTCCACTCTATGAATACTTCGTGGCGACCCTACAGGAACTGCTCCAACAGCCGGTGGGTACGGGCGAATTTGGTGCGGACATGCAGGTGGAACTGCTGAACGACGGCCCTGTGACCATCTGCATGGACACGAAAAACAAGGAATGAGAACCTGCCCGAAAGGGACTTGCGACGAATGACTATGACAACCGAACAACAGACCGCATCGCCCACACTGCACGAGGCACAGCAGTTAGTGGACGAATGGATACACACCTATGGCGTGCGCTACTTCAGCGAGTTGACCAACATGGCCTGCTTGACCGAAGAGGTGGGCGAACTGGCACGCGTAATGAGCCGGAAATATGGCGACCAATCGTTCAAGAAGGGCGAAAATACCGATCCCGCCGAAGAAATGGCCGACGTGCTATGGGTCCTGCTCTGCCTGGCCAACCAAACTGGGGTGGACCTGGGCGAAGCTTTCCGAAAGAGCTTGGAGAAAAAGACCCGGCGCGATGCCACCCGACACCTGAACAACCCGAAACTACAATTCTAAAAATAGCATCCAGACCATGACTGAAAACCATTGCCACTGCCACCACGAACACCACGAGGATGGCGAACATGCCAGCGTATATGAACAGGCATTCTCGAAGTTCGACCTGCACCTGCACGACGAAACGGTGAGCAACGCCGTTCACACTTTGGTAGAAAAGCATTGCGCTGAATACAACACGCCCGAGGTGAAACGCGCCCTGCTGGGCACAGTCGAACTCACCACCCTGAAGGTGACCGACTCGCAGGAGAGCGTGCTGGCCTTCACAGAGAAGGTAAACCGCTTTGCCGACGAGCACCCCGACCTGCCCCACTTGGCCACGATTTGCGTGTACCCGAACTTTGCGAAGATTGTGAGCGAGTCGCTCGAAGCTGATAAGGTCGAAGTGGCCTGTGTGGCCGGCGGTTTTCCCTCTTCGCAAACCTTCATCGAGATCAAGACAGCCGAGACCGCGCTGGCCGTACACGACGGTGCCACGGAGATTGACTGTGTGCTGAATGTGGGTGCCTTCTTGAGCGGAGACTACGAAACCTGTGCCGACGAGATTGCCGAAATCAAGGCCGCAGCAGGCGGCTGTCCGCTGAAGGTTATTCTGGAAACGGGCGCGCTCCAAACGGCGGTGAACATCAAGAAAGCTTCCATACTGGCCATGTATGCCGGGGCCGACTTCATCAAGACATCGACGGGCAAGATTGAGCCTGCCGCCACACTCGAAGCCGCCTACGTGATGTGTCAGGCCATCCGCGAGTACCAGCAGCAATCAGGCCGCTTGGTGGGCTTCAAGGCAGCCGGAGGCATCAAAACGGTCGACGAAGCCGTACAGTTCTACACCGTAGTGCGCGAACTGTTGGGCGAAGAGTTTGTGAGCCAAGGCCTGTTCCGCATCGGCACGAGCCGACTGGCCAACTTGTTAGTCAGCGACATTCTGGGCGAAACCGTGAAGCCGTTCTGAACGATAGGTTATGAGGGATAAGGTTATGAGGTTATAAAGTTACAAGCGTTCAAGGAGCGGGCTGAAAGCCCAACAAGCGCATAGCCCAGGGCAACGCCCTGGGTGGGTTAACCGCCGCAAGCGCGCCCTGCAAGGGCAAAAGCGTTAATACATATCGCTTGATTCTTAACGCTTTTGCCCTTTCAGGGCGCACTTTATCGCCTCTTTCCACCCAGGGCGTTGCCCTGGGCTATGCGCTTGCTGGGCTTTCAGCCCGCTCCTTGAACGCTTGTACACAAACCGATTGCACTGCGCTATACGCTGTTGGGCTTTCAGCCCGCTTCTTGAACGCTTGTACACAAACCGTTTGCACTGCGCTATGCGCTTGTTGGGCTTTCAGCCCGCTCCGGCATGTCAGGAAACCACCACGACACTTAGGAAAAACAACTCGGCACTTAGGAAAAACAAGTCCAGGCTTAGGCAAAACAAATCCAGACTTAGGAAAAACAACTCGGCACTTTGTTTTTACACCACCCTATAGAAACGACATATACGCTTCATTCACGGCATCCCTACCGCACTGGACGGCAGGGATGCCGTGTTTTTGCCTGTATATTTGCGATTTGCGGCCATTTTCTCTTGGGCTGGTTGACTTTATCACCCTCTCTCAAAAACGCGCATTCAGGCGAAAAAATACAAAGACGGCTCTTCTGACCTGTAAACCCAAGTACTAACACCGAAAAAAGCCAAAGCACATGGCGCAGGACTGTATCTCTGCATCATGTGCTTTGGCTGTATAAAACAAAAAATCGGATTGAAAAGCTCAACAAGCGTCCCGCTCGCCCTACCCTATGCTACCACTTGCGTTCGACCACAAAGTCGAGGTAGTGGCGCAAGGCTTCGCGCACCTCGTCATGCTGCCACGTGTCGAGCAGCGTGAGGGCTTCGGCATGAAGCTCCTGCATACGCTTTTCGGCATAGGCAATGCCGCCAGCCTCCTTGGTGAACGCTACCATTTGGGCTATCTCGTCGGGCGTAGCTTGTCCGCTCTTGATGCGGGCAGCCCATTCGTGTACATCGGCACGGTCTGTCTGCTGCAAGGCATAGATGGCGGGCAGGGTGAGCTTGCCTTCGGCCATATCGTTGCCTGTAGGCTTGCCAATGGCAGCGTCAGAAAAGTAGTCGAAGATGTCGTCCCGAATCTGGAAGCAAAGCCCTATCAGTTCGCCGAAATGGCGGGCCTGAGCCACGTAGGCCGCATCACCTCCGGCCGACAACGCACCCAGTTCGGCACAGGCGGCGAAGAGGGCCGCCGTCTTGTGGCGGATAATGTGGAAATAGGCTTCTTCCGAGGCATGTTCGTTGCGGATATTGGCCAACTGGAACACCTCACCCTCAGACAGGATGCCGCCCAGCCGGGCTATAATTTCGACAATCTCCACTTCGCCGGTCAGGGCAGCCTGCAGCAAGGCGGTAGAGAGCAGATAGTCACCCACCAGCACGGCCACCTGATTGCCAAACATGGCATTGACCGAACGCTGCCCACGCCGTTCGCCGCTCTCGTCGACCACATCATCGTGGACCAACGAAGCCGTATGCAGCAGTTCGAGCGTCACGGCTGCACGCAACGACTTGTCGCTCACCGCGCCACATTCCTTGGCCATGAGCAGCACCAAGACAGGGCGCATCATCTTGCCTTCACGGCGGCGCACGTAGTCAAGCGCACGTCCCAGGAAGTCATCTTCATGAGCGAGTGCGCTGTCAAAAAGAGCCTTGTAGCGAAGCAATTCGTCGGCCACAGGCTGGCGTATTAGGGCGAGTTTGTCCATGCTGAGTGCTTTGAGCTGACAAAAGTACGAATTATTCGGTTAGTTAAGCGGGCTTTTGCGTAAATTTGTCGCGTTCAGTTGTAAAAAAGAAGCCGTTTCACAACAAAACCAACACTTTTCACGACATGCAAACCCTCTATCTGCTCGATGCCTACGCATTGATCTACCGCGCCTACTACGCACTCATTCGCAGTCCGCGCATCAATTCGAAAGGCCAGAACACCTCAGCCGTGTTCGGCTTTGTCAACACGCTGCAGGAGGTGCTGCGCACGCACCATCCCGACTATCTGGGCATCGCCTTCGACCCTGCGGGCGGTACCTTCCGCCATGAGGCCTATCCCGAATACAAAGCGCAGCGCGAAGCCACGCCCGAGGACATCCGTTGGGCAGTGCCTGTGATTAAGGACATTATCCGCGCCTTCGGCATTCCCATCCTCGAAACACCGGGCTTCGAGGCCGATGACGTGATCGGCACGCTGGCCGCCAAGGGCCGTGAGGCAGGATTAGAGGTTCACATGGTGACGCCCGACAAGGACTATGCGCAGTTGGTGGCACCGGGTGTGTGGATGCACCGGCCGGGCAATGGCAGCAAACCGGCCGAAGTGCTCGGCCCGCAGGAGGTGTGCGACAAGTACGGGCTGACATCCCCCGCTCAGGTGGTGGACCTGCTGGCCCTGATGGGCGATACGGCCGACAACGTGCCGGGATGCCCCGGCGTGGGCGAGAAGACAGCAGTGAAACTCATCGGCCAGTTTGGTTCGGTCGAAGAGATGCTGGACCGCACCGTCGAGTTGAAAGGGGCCATGCGCAAGAAAGTGGAGGAGAACGCCGAAGCCATCCGTTTCTCGAAATTCTTGGTGACCATCAAAACGGACGTGCCCATCGAACTCGACCTCGATGCGCTCAAGCTGCACGAACCCGACAAGCAGTCGCTGCGGCAGATTTACGAAAATCTGGAATTTCGCAGCTTCATCAAGAAGATGGAGGAGGAAGACGGCGTGGTGCAAAAAAATGTTAGCGATTTCGGCCCGTTGTTTGCCGTAGATTCAGCCAACCAGCCAGAAGCGGAAAAAGAATCGAACCACAAAACGCTTCAGGATGTGGCTCACGAATATTTTCTCATTGAAAATGAAGAAGAAGCCAAGAAACTATGTGACAAATTATTGACTTTCGACACCCTGAGCCTTGACACCGAAACAACCTCCGTCGAGGCAATCCATGCTGAACTGGTAGGATTGAGCTTTGCCGTGGCCGGAGGAAGAGCCTGGTACGTGGCCGTTCCACGTGAAACGGATGCGGCCAGGCGCATGGTCAACATTTTCAAGCCACTCTACGAGAACAACACCCAACTGAAGGTGGGGCAGAACCTGAAGTACGACCTCACGGTGCTGAGCCGCTACGGCATCCACCTGTGCCCTCCCCTCTTCGACACCATGCTGGCCCACTATCTGGTACAGCCCGAACTGAGGCACAACATGGACTACCTGGCCGAAATCTATCTGAACTACCAAACCATACACATCGATGCACTCATCGGGCCGAAGGGCAAGAAGCAACGCAACATGGCCGAACTCGACCCGGCCGACATCCGCGACTACGCCTGCGAGGATGCTGACGTGACTCTGCGGCTGATGACTCCCCTGAAGCGCGAACTCGAAGAGAACGGCTTGGTGAGGGTGTTCGAGGAAATCGAAATGCCGCTCATGCCCGTATTGGCCAAAATGGAAATGAACGGGGTGAGGCTCGACGTGGCGGCTCTGGGCGAAATAGGCCGCCACTTCACGCAGCGCATGGAGCAGCTGGAAGATGAAATTTTCCAACTGGCCGGACATCCCTTCCTGCTCACCTCACCGCGACAGGTGGGCGAGGTGCTCTTTGAGGAACTGCAACTGAGCAGCAAGGCGAAGAAGACGAAAAGCGGACAGTACGCCACGGGCGAAGAGGTGCTCGAAGCCCTGCGTGCCCAACACCCCATCGTGGGCAAGATACTGGCTCACCGCGCCTTGAAGAAGCTGCTCAGCACCTACGTGGAGGCATTGCCCAAGCTGGTAAACCCGCGCACGGGGATGATCCACACTTCCTTCAACCAGGCTGTGACGGCCACAGGCCGCCTGTCGTCGTCGAATCCCAACCTGCAGAACATTCCCGTGCGCGGAGACGACGGACGGGAGATTCGCAAGGCGTTCATACCCGACGACGGCTGCCTCTTCCTGTCGGCCGACTACTCTCAAATCGAGCTGCGCATCATGGCTCACCTGAGCCAGGACGAGCACTTGGTGCAGGACTTCCGCGAAGGCCGCGACATCCATGCCGCCACGGCGGCCCGCGTGTTCCACAAGCCTATTGAGGAGGTCTCACGTGACGAACGGCGCAAAGCCAAGACGGCCAATTTCGGCATCATCTACGGTATATCGGCCTTTGGTCTGGCCGAGCGCATGGAGGTGAGCCGAACGGAAGCCAAAGAGCTGATTACCAACTACTTCGACACTTATCCGAAGGTGCGGGAGTACATGACGCAGAGCGTGGAGAAGGCGCGCGAACTGGGGTATATCGTTACCGAATTTGGTCGCCGCCGCTACCTGCCCGACATCAACTCGCGCAATGCCGTGGTGCGGGGGTATGCCGAGCGCAATGCGGTGAATGCTCCCATTCAGGGCACTGCCGCCGACATCATCAAGGTGGCGATGATACGCATTGACCAACGCTTTACGCGCGAGGGCATCCGCTCGAAGATGCTGCTGCAAGTGCACGACGAACTCAACTTCTCGGTCTACCCCGAAGAGCTGGAGCTGGTGCGCCGCATTGTGGTGGAGGAGATGGAGCAGGCCTTCGCCATGCGCGTGCCGCTTGTGGCCGACTGTGGCACAGGGGCCAACTGGTTGGAAGCACACTGATTCTGACCGGGAAAGATTCAAGCAAGCCAAAGGGGCTGCGCCTTGAAGCAACCGAATGCTTCGCAGGCGCAGCCCCTTGGCTTGCTTGTTAACTGCGTGTCGCCCCGCGATGCGAGGCTTGCGCTTTAGAGCGGAATAGACATACCCAGCGAGATGCTGCCGTTAGCCTTCTTCACAGGGATGCACTGCTTGCTGAGCTTGCCGAAGAAGCGGTCTGTGCCGATGAAGAAGTTGAAGTGCTTGGCGTGGAGGTCGAGCACCATACCGGTGGTGACACCCGTGCTGGTAAAGGCCACGTTGGCCGTGTATTCCAGCCACTTCACGGGACGTACGGTAGCCGAAACCATACCTTCGTGCCAGCTGTACTGACCGGCAAAGCGTCCCGTATAGAGCGCACCAAAGCGCAGGTTGCGGTAGACGGGCAGCGTGTATTCCACACCGGCGTTCACCGTGGCAGCGAGCATACGCGTGTCAGTCTTCTGTGCCTGTTCGTCCTCATATACCGAGAAGATGTCCTCCAGGTCGTCGCCCAGCGATTCGAGCTGGTCGTCGAGCTTGTTGTTGTCGGTCTTCTCGCCACCGGCATAGAAGTCCTCGAAGCCGTCGAAGGTCCACGTGCCGGCCGAAGAAGCCTGGTAAGCGTCAGACCAGCCGATAAAGCCAAGGTCGGTAACGGCGGCACTCACGCGGAGGTCTTCGTTGATTTCGTACACGGCACCGAGGTCGAGGGCCAGACCGAAGCCCGACATGCCGGCCTTGAAGTCGTCAATCCCCTTGATGCGGCGACGTCCCGTGGGCTGTCCCGTTACGGGGTCGCGGTAGTTCTTGTCGGCGTTTGCATACTCCAGCGTGCTCTTCATGAGGGCTGCCGAAAGGCGGATGTCACCGTCGATGTCCCAGTGGTCATCGTTCATGTGGAGATTCAGGTTGTTGACCTTCAAGTCGCCGTAGGCGAGGCCGAACAACAGCTTGGCCTTGGCACCCACGGTGAGCTTGTCGCCGATC
Organism: Alloprevotella sp.; assembly: GCA_051868755.1. GTDB lineage: Bacteria > Bacteroidota > Bacteroidia > Bacteroidales > Bacteroidaceae > Alloprevotella. Next base: position 6,906 of record JBJEAF010000002.1, on the reverse strand, counting down.
TTGCGGGAGTGGCCCAGGCCGAGTTCTACGTAGTTCTCGGTGCGCACGCCGAGGTCGCTGATGGCGTAGTCTTCCTTCGCGCCGGCGGTCTTCATGAATTCAAAGAGCGACTTGGGGAGCACCATGCCTACGTTAGAGCGCAGGTTCATCTCGATGACATTCATGCCGCCCCAGCCCCGCCAGGCCACGCCTGCGAGCTGGTATTTGAAGTTTACGTTCAGCTTGTTCTTGTCGTTGAGGTTGCCCAAGAACTCGTCGGCACCGACCATGGGGTGCATGAAGGTGGTGTAGTTGCGTCCCTCCACGCCGTAACCCTGCCAGCCGGGCTGCATCTTGTAGATAAAGTTCTCGATACCGAAGTTACCCGTCAGTCCCAGGTTGAAGTTACCCAACACCAAGGGCACCGACATGTAGGGTGCGTCGAGCAGGGCGGGGTTCATCTCGTGCCTGTAGTTCGAGGTTTCCATAAAGTAGGTGGAGCGAAGCTCCTGTGCAGTCGCGGGGAGCACTGCGGTGGCCATCAATAAGGCTGCTATCTTATTTCTCATTGTGAAATTCTATGGTAAGTGAATGACTCTGTGTACTCACACTCGCTTTCGTTAGTTGAGGTCGGCCGTAACCTGTCCGGAGAGGCGCAACCTGATGTCGTCGATGCGCAGATACTGGGTAGAGCGAAGCTCATAGGTCTTTCCGTTCACGTCGTTGGCAGCCTTCACATGGAACTTCAGGCGGTCCATCTGCGAGAGCAGTGCCGGGTTGTCGAGCTTGGCATTGATGGTAATGGGGGTCTTCTTCACGTCGATGCCGTTCTCGCTGGCACCCACGGTGGCCTGGTCGAAGCGGATGCCGGGCATCAGCTTGTTGTTCACATCGTATGCCTCAATGGTGACAACGAGGTCGAGGGGAATGGTGTTTTCGGCCACGGCATTGATTTGCACGCCTTCTGCCTGATAGTCCTTGAGGTCTTTGTGGATGTTTTCGGCACTGTCCTTGTAGACAATGGTGAGGCCGCGGTCAAACTGGAAGGGCACATACACCTTATAGTCAGCCACTGCTTCATAGTCGCGTCCCAGCTCCAGCGTGTAGAGCACGTCCTGTACCTGCACCTTGCCGCCGCCCAGGTCCACGCGGATTTCGTCGGGGAGGTTCTCAATGAGTGCACTCAGATTCTCGGCCTGGGCCAGGGTTGCGTCAGCCGGTACGGGGTCTACTTCGGGGTCATAGGGTTTTTCGCTTTCGTAATAGTAGACCGTGCTCTGGCGTGCCTCGTTCAGCTTAACATGGGGCAGCAGCACGTTCACATCGTCCGCTCCTTCGGTCACGGCTTGCAGGCCGGCACTGAAGTGCAAGCCCACGGGCACCGAGGCGAGGTCCACGTTGAACTTCAGCGTGGGGTTGGCTGCACCGATGCGCACGGCATCGTCGTCGAGGAAGTCGGGCAGCGAAGAGGCCACTTCGATGGGGTTCACTTCGGGGTCGATGCTGGGGTCGAACTTACCCGTCAGCTTCTCCACGTCGATGCGGTTGCCGTTGCCGAGCTGGAGTTCGAGATAGATGTCGGCGTAGTCGCTCTTGCTGAGGTCGAAGGCTTCAGTAGCCTTGAAGTATACCATACCGTCGATGCCGGCCTGCACGACTGAGCCTTGCTCGTCGGTGCCGAACTCGATGCGTCCGTTCACGGGCGTGCCGAAGCTGAGCGGGTCAACCTTGTCGGCTACGATGGTACATACGGTTCCGCTGGCGGGAATCTTGAGCTTGCCTTCGTGCTTCAGGACGTTGGTCTTGGCATCGAGTTTCCAACCCTGCGGAATGGAGCTTTCGCGCAGCTTGAGGATACGGGGTATCTGGATGGCGAAGTCTTCGAGCACGTCGATGCCGAACTTCACGTTCGCGCTGGTTTCGGTGTGGACGTTGAGGGTCACTTCCATGTCCTTCACGTCAACAAGGTCAATGTACTTCACGTCGTTGGGCACGTCGAAGGAAATCTTCACGTCTGACGTACCGTAGGCACGTCCGTGAAGCTCCAAGTCGGCCGGAATGGGCAGGGATGCGCCGTCGGGCAGCATGGCTATCTCACTGGGGTCGAACTGTCCCAGCGCGCCTTCATAGTCGAGCACGCGCTCCTGGGTCGATACGCGCGACTTGTCGAACGTTGCGTCTACAGGATTCACATGCACGGTGAACCGGGTGGAACCGTCCTTCACCATATAGTAAAGGTTGCTCTTGTCGAGCTGTACTGTTTCGTCGAGGTCGAGGATGTCATCGAGCATGATGCGCTGCGTGTTGCCGAGCTTGACCTTCAGTCCGTCCGAACCCAAGCCCATGGTCAGGTCCACGTTGTCAAGATCGTAATCATCGCTCACACAGCCGGTGAACAGCATGGCCGAACCTGCGCAGACTGCGCCTATGGCCAATAAGTGCTTGAAGGATAAGATTGACATACTTGTAGTGTTTTAAAATTTAACTTCCGTGATAATGAAGATGTCTGCCGGTATCGTCAAGGTCTGGTCTCCGTTAGCCGGGCTCATCTGGTATGGCGGCAAAAATAAGCTTTTAATTTAAATAAACATTCCCAAAAGCGAAGAAAAGGCACAGAACTTTAAAAAAAACACCCTAACAAGTGGCAGATAGTGACGCAAACAGGCAAAGTCCCCTCCCCCTTCCGCCCCCTCCCTGCCAACGACCACCGTTCCCCGCAGTTCAGCTGCGGGGTGATAGGGGTGATAATGCCTCCCCTCCCCCTCCCAGTCAAAAAAAGGGCCCCCAACCGCCTGCCTCTTTCGCAGCTTTTCCCTAATTTTGCAGCCGCAACGGATAAGGGAAACGGGTGAGAATCCCGTGCAGTCCCGCTGCTGTAAGTTCCATTTTTGCCGGTCCCTATTGGCCACTGGCGGCTGCCCAGCGCAGCCGGCGGGAAGGCGGACCGCGCAGGAACAAGCCAGAAAACCTGCCGTTTGCCCAGGCGCATGGCACGCCTGCTCCCGAATGCCCCGAGGAGGGCCTCAGGGAAATACAACCCACTTTGAAGCCATACCCCTTTATTACTACCTACGCATGAAGCACCTTCTGCGCCACCTCGTGTGCCGCAGCCTGGCTGGCTGTATGTCGTGGTGGGCCTGTCCCACCTTGGCCCACACCTCCCTACCCGACTCTCTGGGCATGGCCGAGGTCACCGCCTCACGGATACAGCCCGGCATGGCCACCGGCAACCCTGTGCTGCGCCTCGACACGGCCTTGTTCACCCGACAGGGCATTACCGACTTGGCCGATGCCCTCCATCGGCTGGCCGGGGTGAACCTGCGCGACTACGGCGGCGCGGGCGGACTGAAGACGGTGAGCGTGCGGGGGCTTGGCGCGGCCCACACCGCCGTTGCCTACGACGGTCTCTGCCTGTCCGACAACCGCCAGGGGCAGATTGACCTGCAACGTTACAGTTTAGAGCAACTGCAGGCCATCGAACTGCAGCCGCTGGGCGAGACCACGCTGCTCTGCCCCGTGCGCAACTCCTCCGCAGCCGCCGTCGTGAACCTCACGGGCTGGCAGCCCGACACGCTGCGTCCCTCCCCCCACGGCACGGCCTCGCTCAAACAGTCCTCGTTTGGCAGCTGGCAGACATTGGTATCGGCAGGAAGCCGCACGGGCCGCCACAGTTGGGCCAATCTGAACGCCAGCATGCAGTACAGCGCGAACGACTACCCCTTTCGCGTGCAGAACGGAGTGGCATCGACCACCCTGCGGCGCACCAACAGCCAGATGCGCAGCAGCACTGCCGAGGCCAACTTCCTGCGCTACCTGCCCCAGGGCCTCTGGCGGCTGAAGGGGGGCTTCTGGCACAATCGCCGTCAGCTGCCAGGCCAGGTGGTGCTCTATGTCAACGAGAATGCCGAGCGCATGATTGAGACTTCGGCCTTCGTGCAAAGCCATTACGCGCAGACGCTCTCACGCTGCGAGCTGTTTGCTGCTGCGCGCTACCAGTGGCAGGAGCTGCGCTACCGCGACCGCGACGCGCAGTACCCTGGCGGCGAACTGCGCCACAACTACGGCCAGCATGAGCTGTACGCCACGGGAGGTGCGGCCTTCCGCCTGTGGCCCTGGCTCCGCGTGGCTGCTGCTGCCGACCTGTCGCAGGCCTGGCTGAGCAGCAACCTCCCCACCCAGAACCGGGCCTCGCGTCTGGGCTTCCTGCCCAGTGTGTCGGCCCAGGCCGATGCCGGCCGCCTGCGCCTGCTGTTCCGTGCAGCGGCCCACTGCTACCGCGACGAGGACCGCACCCGCTCCACGGCCACCGCGCCGCAGTCTTCGCGCGAACGGACTTACCATGCCTTCACCCCCTCGGCCTCAGCTTCGTGGCTGTTGTGTCGTGCTCCCTTCACCGTCCACCTACGGGCGGGCTGGCAACGCAGCTTCCGTCTCCCCACGTTCAGTGAGGCTTATCAGGAACACCTGGGCCAGTCTGACCTGCTTCCCGAACGGGCTGACCAGCTCAACGCCGGGCTGACGCTCCAGGCGGAGCCGGCCTCGTGGTGGCCCTTGCTCACCTTCACGGCCGATGCCTATGCCCACCGCGTGAAGGACCGCATTGTCAGTGTGCCCTACACGCTCTATGTGTGGCGCACGCTCAACATGGGACGGGTCGAGGCCCGCGGCCTGGATGCCACGCTCTCTTCACGCTGGCAGCCGGCCCGAAGCTGGGCCTTGACAGCCGCGGCCAACTACTCACTGCAGCGGGTGGCTGACCGCACGGCGGCAGGCTCTGACACTTACGGCAACCAGCTGGCCTATACGCCCCGCCACAGCGGAGCGGCCTCGCTCGACTGCGAGATGCCCTGGATAGCCCTGTGTGCGCATGTGAGCTTTGCCTCCACGCGCTGGAGCACCAACGAGCACCTGCCGACCACGCAGCTCCCGGCTTATGCCGAATGGGGGCTGTCGGTGCGCCGCTCGCTCAGCTGGAGTTCGCTGCGCCTTGACCTGCGTGCCGACTGGCTCAATGTGACGAACCGTCACTACGAGATTGTGCGCCGCTACCCCATGCCGGGCCGGGCCTATAGCCTGACGGCGCACCTGCACTTCTGACGCGGCGGCACCGGCCCTCCCCTACCCTGACTATTGTTTTTCAAAAAATAATTCCACTATGTTCAAACACTTCAAACTGGCAGCCTGCGTGCTGCTGCTTTCGGCCGGTTTCGCGGCCTGTTCCGATGACGACGAACCTGACCCCATCATCGACCCCGTCCCCAACTACAGCACCTCGGCCTATGTGGTGAACCAGGGCAACATGTACGGCGGTGTGTCGGGCAGCATGGACTGCATCGACCTCGTGCAGGGCACCACCGCCTCGGGCGTGTTCTATGCCGCCAACCAACAGTCGCTGGGCGACTCGCCGCAGCAGGCCGTGCGCTACGGCAGCCGCATCTACGTGCCTGTGTTCGGCTCCAACCTGCTGTGGGTGCTCAATGCCTCCTCGCTGAAGATCGAGGCGCAGCTGCGTGTCAACGAGCCTGAGGCCGTGTGCGGCGCGGCGGGCTATGTCTTCGTGGCGGGCAACGACGGCTATGTCACGCGCATCGACACGCTCACCTTCACGCCCTCCGAACCTGTCTCCGTAGGTCCCAATCCTGCCGGGCTGACGGCATCGGGCCAGAAGGTGTATGTGAGCATCAGCGACGGCTACAACTATGCCAACGGTTATGCCGACGGCAAGAAGGTGGCTGTGCTCCACGCCGAAAGCCTCAGCCTGCTGCACAACATTGAGGTCGGTCTCAATCCCGGTGCCTTGTTTGCCAACTCGAAGGGCGAGGTCTTCGTGCTCGCGCGCGGCAACTACTACGACGTGATGCCCAAGGTACAGAAAATCGCTACCGACGGTACGGTCACGGACTACTGTAACGGCTCGCTCTTCACGCTCTCCGACGACTGCCTCTATGTCATCGACGCGCAGGCGGACTACACCACCAACACCAGCTCCGTGAGCCTCTGCCGTGTGAACACGCTGACTGACGCGCGCACCGACATCGCCCTCGCCGCCGAAGCCACGCCGGGAATGCCCACGGCCATCGATGTGGAACCCGGCACGGGAAATATCTACATCTGCTCTGACAAGGGCCCTGTTGACTATGACAAGACGGGCTATGTCTACCACCTGCTGCCCACCGGCGAGCTGCTCCACCGCTTCGAGGTGGGCATCCATCCCTTCGGCGTGGTGTTCCGATAAGCTCACCGCCGGCTCTCACTGTCGTCCCGACGACCCGCAAGAGAGGGCGTAGCCCGACGCGGCTATACCCCTCTAAAAAAGAAGATATACTTCATCGCCAGTAGAAGATAACTGCTACTGCCATCGAAGTATATCTTCTTTTGAAAATAAGTAGTACTGCCTTTGCTTTAGTGGCTAATGGGAATTTTTCTTTACAGAATCAATATCCCTGGCATTTCGAACTGCGCGGCACTGGCGACTGGATTAACAATGACAATAGTGGTAGCACCGTTATTGATGGATTATTCAGCTCCCCAAGCTACCCTCATCAATCTCTCCACCGAAGGCATGATGGCCATGTCGGCACACACCGACGAAAGCATCACCGACAAGAACCAGATTCTCTCCAACAAGCGCGAGGGCTGGAACTCCGACATGTGGAGCAACATGAACGAAGACTAAGCAAATCATAAACTTTAGGGGTGTTCTATAAATTAGGTTTTAAAGACCACCCCATGAGTGAGTTCATTTATTCCGGCTGTATGGTGGTGCGGGCCGCCCTTTTTTCGTCTGTCTTGGCTTTAAAGCACAGTTTTTTATACATTTGCAAGCGAATAGCCGTTGAAGCGACAAAACACCCCCTTCATCGCCCCTTGATTATGGAAGAAAGACCAGTAAAAGGAAAGGCAAAGCGCATACCCTACGGCATGATG
>JBJEAF010000001.1:0-24833 GCA_051868755.1 Alloprevotella sp. | reverse complement strand
ATAAGATAGGCTGCGCTCGGCAAAAAGCTCAAGCAAGCTTGGCTCTTTGCTCTCGCTTGCACTATCTTTGCCTCCGAAATGTTATCCAAATTAATCTGATGACAAATGGGAAAGATAAAGCTGCCGCCGTATGGCATTTCTAATTATGCGCAGATAAAGCGCGAAGGACTTTACATGGTTGACAAGACCATCTATTTGGAAAGAATGGAGTATGCAGGTCATTTTCTGTTCCTTATCCGTCCTCGCCGGTTCGGCAAGAGCGTGTTCCTCTCCATGCTGGAGTCATACTATGACATAGAAGCCCGGAATGACTTCGAGGCACTCTTTGGCGATACCTATGTGGGCCAGCATCCAACGGAGCTTCACAACCAGTTTCAGGTGCTGCGGATAGACTTTTCCAAACCGTCAAGCAGTGTGGAAACACTCCAGGAAACTGTGGACGGCTATTTGGATATTGTGTACGAGAGCTTTGCCAATAAGTATGCGAAATATTACCCGGCAAATTATCTGGAAGCCTTTTACCGGCAGAAGTCAACCACCGACCGCATCAACTATGTGCATCAGATGTTTGATGCGCATCACATCAAGGCTTATCTGATTGTCGATGAATACGACAACTTCACCAATGCTGTACTCAACCAGCACGGTGAGCAGGTGTATCATGCCATGACACATGCCGAAGGCTTCTACCGCAACCTGTTCAAGAGGTTCAAGGGCAGCTACGACCGCATCTTGATGATGGGGGTAAGCCCTGTGACGATGGACGATGTGACCAGTGGCTACAATATCGCCACGGCATTGACGCTGGAACCTAAATTCAATGAGATGCTGGGCTTCAGTGAGAAGGAAGTGCGACAGCTTGTCGGCTATTACAATGAGGTTGCGGGCCTGAAAGTGGATGTGGATGAGACCATCGAAGCAATGAAGCCTTGGTACGATGGCTATTGTTTCTCCGAGTTTAGGGATGTGACGGAACATCATGTGTTCAATCCTGACATGGTGCTGTATTACATGAAGAGCTATCTCATGAACGGCGAACCGCCTAAGGATATGGTCGACCCGAACACCAAGACGGATTATGCCAAGCTCGACCGTGTGGTACGCCTCGACAAGATGGACGGCGACCGCAAGGGGGTCATCATTGAAGTGGCGGACCGAGGCTATACGTACGGCAGAGTCAAGCGTTCGTTTCCCGCCCATGAAATCACCGACCCCAACATGTTCAAGAGCCTGCTGTTCTATTATGGCATGGTGACCATCAAGGGCATAGAAGAAGGGATGCCCATTCTCGGCATACCCAACCTGAACGTCCGTGAGCAGTATTTCAATTACTTGTTGGTGGAGTACAACAAAATATGTCCGTTGAACGTCAGCAAACTGGAAGAGACATTCCGAATGGCGGCCTACCGCGGGCAGTGGCATGGCATGATGGAAACCATCTGCCAGCAATATCACGACACGACCTCCGTGCGCAGTCTCATAGAGGGTGAACGAAACCTGCAAGGCTTCATGAATGCGCTGCTTACGCTCAATCCCTACTACTTGGTGTGCCCGGAGGTGGAACTCAACCATGGCTTCTGTGATTTCTTCCTCCTTCCCGACACCGTTCGCTACCCCGATGTGCGCCATTCTTATATTATTGAGCTGAAATACCTGCCCATGACGGCCACCGAAGCGCAGGCCGAAGCACAATGGCAGGAAGCGGTGGAGCAGATACGCGGCTATGCCCAGGGCAAGCAAGTGAGATTGCTGGCAGGCGAAACGGAACTTCATCTCATCATCGCACAAATCAAAGGCTATGACCTTGTAAGGTTAGAAAAGGTGTAACTTCGCTTATGAGAATATACGCGCAAATGAAGAAAATCCTGTTTCTCATCTGGCTCTGTATGGCATGGGCAGTAGCCGCCGTGGCACAGCCGGTCAGTGAGGCTGCGGCGTCCCAAACAGCTGCCGCATTCTTTGGCCGATACCTCCCGGCATCGGGAGCTGCGCGCCGGGCCGATGCGGTAGTCAAGCAGGCCCAGACACCTCGCGCCTACCTCTTCACGCAGCAGCGGCACTTTGTGTTGGTGGCTGCCGATGAGGCAGATCCAGCCATTCTGGGTTATGGAATCCGTGCTGCCCAGTCCGAGCTGGAAGCCATGCCTCCCGCATTGTCCGCTTTGCTGTCACGGCCTTGCCGTGCCACAGCAGCTGCCTATCCTCCGCCCAACGCATCGTTTACAGCCGTGCCGCCCCTGCTGTCTACCGTGCGCCATCAGGAAGCCCCCTACAACAACCAGTGCCCTTACTACCGCTATGCCGACGGTACGCTCAGCGAACGGCCCTGCGTGGTGGGCTGTGTGGCAACGGCGATGGAGCAGATTCTGAGCTATTACCGCCGCACTTATGTCTTGCAGGACACCCTGCACGGGTGGACCTCCGACCACTACGACATACCCGACGTGTTGCCCGGCGAACAGGTTGACAGCCGGCTCATACGGGCCGACTATGCCGACAGCCTGGCCACGCCTGCCGAAGTCGATGCCGTGGCCCGACTGTCGTACTGGTTGGGAGTGGCCTGCCACATGAAGTGGGGAGTGAGCGAGAGTGCGGCCTCCACCTCGCGGTTCGTGGAACCGCTGCAACGGGCTTTCGGCCTGAAATACGTGCATTACCTCGACAGCTACCAGTATGACCCCACGGCCTACTGGAACTTTCTGGCTGCCGAACTGATGCAGGGCCGCCCGGTCTACTATGCAGGCTCCATCATGCGCACAGGCGGCCACGCCTTCGTGCTCGACGGGCTGGACAGCAACGGGCTGTTCCACGTGAACTGGGGCTACGGCGGCGAGTTCGACGGCTATTTCCGCCTCGATGTGCTGGCCTACATGCAGCCCGATGACCAACGCCGCGAGGAATTTGTCGAAAGCGGCTTCTTCTGCAACCAGGAGGCACTGGTGGTGTGTCCCGATGAGGTGTCCGGCGTATTGCCTCCCGACACCTTGGCGCGCACTGGGCGCGAGATAGAACTGCTGGGCATGTGGACGGAACAGCCGCCTCAGACCGGGTGCTACACGCAGGTGATGCTCGATGTGCGCAACACCGCTGACTGTGCGCTCACCACGCCCTTTGCCCTGGTACAGTCGATGCCAGCCGACACGGCCCGCTTGGCGCAAGGCGATTGGTTGGCCTTTACGGGGCGCACCCTCGCGGCAGGACAGCGCGACACCCTGAGCGTACATGTGCAGTTTGCCCGCAGCGGTGACTCCTGGCTCTGTATCACCCCCGACGGTCTGCAAGTCATCGACAGCTTGCGGGTGCAGGTCGAACCGGGCGGCACGTTGCTGATCGAAGCGGAACAGCCTGAAGTGGCCTTTCCCGCACCGCTCACGGCCCGTTTCAGCATTCCGCTCAGCAATCCCGAGGACACGACCCGGGCCGCGCAGTTCTTCGAGTACGACCTGCTCAACGAAACTACGCAGCAGAGCCGCCGCATCACCCATTTCATCTATCTCCAGCCGGGCGAAAGTCGCACCGACACCGTGCAGTTCAGTTCGCTGCAGCCCGGTGGCACCTACACCCTGAGGGTGCGCCGCCGCTGGCCCATTGTGCAGAGCCTTACTATCACGGTGCCTGTGCCAGCGGCCTTGCACGAGGCTGGGGAACTGACACGCGACAAAGGCCCCGAGTCCTGGTACACACTGTCGGGCCAGCGCGTCTGTCCGCCGCTGCCTCGGGGAGTCTACCTGCGGCGACAGGGCGGCCGGGTGCAGCCCGTCATTTATTGAACCCCAAAGTCATGCTCAAGAAAGTAGAAGTACAGACCACGCTCGTCACTACGGGCGAAAACGGTGACGATGTGATTCGCACCACCAGTCAGGGAGGCTGCCTCATGCAAGACGGCGACATCATGCTGCGCTATCCCGAACCCGACAATCACGGTATGGCACATCTGCTCATCACCACCGGGTTGGCCGACCTGAAGCGACAGGGCGACGTGCGTTCGCGCCTCACCTTTATCGAAGGGCAGATGCTGCCCTGCCATTACGTGACCTCGGCCGGTGCGTTGCATCTCGACATTTTCACCCACAGCCAGACGGTTGTCCTGTCGGACACAGGCGGCTGCTTTGAGGCCCGCTATACGGTGCTGGTGGGTGGTGCGCATGCCACCGACAACGAACTGAAAGTGGAATTTATCTTTATAGAATAACCTTTCCCCCATGAATATTACATCCTACATCCAAGCCAACGAACAGCGTTTTCTCGACGAGCTGTTCTCGCTCATACGCATTCCCAGCATCAGTGCCGAACCAGCCCACCATGCCGACTGCCTGCGCTGTGCCGAACGCTGGCGCGAGCTGCTGCTCGAAGCCGGAGCCGACCGTGCCGAGGTCATGCCCTCACAAGGCAACCCCTTGGTCTATGCCGAGAAGCTGGTCGATGCCTCAGCCCCTACCGTGCTGGTGTACGGCCACTACGACGTGATGCCCGTGGCACCGCTCGACAAGTGGACGACCCCGCCCTTTGAACCCTGTGTGCGCGATGCGCGCATCTATGCCCGCGGTGCCGACGATGACAAGGGCCAGAGCTTCATTCAGCTCAAAGCCTTCGAGTATCTGGTGCGTCACGGCCAGCTGCGCCACAATGTGAAATTCATTCTGGAAGGAGAGGAGGAAATAGGCTCTCCCTCCCTCAATGCCTTCCTCATGCAGCACCGCGACCTGCTGCGCTGCGACGTGATTCTGGTGAGCGACACGTCCATGCTGGCCCCCGACCTGCCTTCGCTCACCACGGGCCTGCGCGGTCTTGCCTATTGGGAAATCGAGGTCACGGGCCCCAATCGCGACCTCCATTCGGGCCATTTCGGCGGAGCGGTGGCCAACCCTATCAACGTGTTGTGCGAAATGCTGGCCAAGGTGGTCGACGACGAGGGACGCATAACCATTCCCCACTTCTATGACGATGTGGAGGAACTCACGCCCGACGAACGTGCCATGATAGCCGCCATCCCCTTCGACGAGGCGCGCTACCGTCAGGCCATCGGAGTCGACGAACTGCGCGGCGAGGCTGGCTATTCTACCATTGAGCGCAATGCCTGCCGCCCGTCGTTCGACATCTGCGGCATCTGGGGCGGACACACGGGCGAAGGCTCGAAGACCGTGCTCCCCTCCAAAGCCTATGCCAAAGTGTCGTGCCGCTTGGTGCCCCACCAGCAGCACGAAGTCATATCGCGGCTGTTTGCCGACTACATACGCTCCATCGCACCGCGTTGCGTCAAGGTCGAAGTGCGTCCCATGCACGGCGGTGAGGGCTATGTGTGTCCCATTGACCTGCCTGCCTACCGGGCAGCCGAGGTTGGATTTACCGAAGCTTTCGGCAAGCGGCCGTTGGCCGTGCGTCGGGGTGGCAGCATCCCCATTATCAGCGACTTTGAGCGCGTGTTGGGCGTGAAGACCATCCTGATGGGTTTCGGTTTAGAGAGCAATGCCATTCATTCGCCCAACGAGAATTTCCCGCTCGACCTGCTGCGCAAGGGCATTCAGGCCGTCGTGGGTTTCCACCTTCATTGGCAGTAACACTGAGCAGAAACCAGAGAAACCTTTCATGTCATGAAAAAGAAAATATCCTTGGCCATAGCCCTGCTGCTTGGCCCCGTCTTGTGGGCACAGCCCCGCCTTTCGTGGATTTCAACCAACGTGCATCCGGCTCCCCAAGCTGAGGCTCCCGCCCGGCTCACTGCTGACACCACGCTCACTGTGTGGCGGGGCGAGCGTGCCTCCATGCAGGCCGTTGTCTACGCCGCTGAGGCCACGGGGCCTCTTCAGCTGCGTTGGAGCGGGACGAAGAAAAGTGCTACGCAGGCACCACAGGCCGAAGCCCGTTTTGTACGTTACGTCACCACCGACAATTTCCAGTATTGCGGCTATCACCCCACGTATCTCACGCCCTATGCCGTGCCCGACCTCATTGCCGATAATGCCAGTTGCAGCGTGCAGGCTCGTTCGGCACAGCCCGTTTGGTGTACGTTCGAAGTGCCGCAGGCTGCCGCAGTGGGTACGCACCGCTATCGGCTCGAACTCGTCGACTCGGCCACTTGTCGCGTGGTGGGACGCCTCCATCTCTCGCTGAAGGTGTTGTCGCGTACCCTGCCCACGCCGCAGGAGCAAGCCTTCCATGTTGACTTCTGGCAGCAGCCCTACGCCGTGGCTCGCCAGCACGGTGTGCCGAGGTGGAGTGAGGCTCACTTTGAGGCATTGAAACCCTACTTGCGCCTCTTGGCCCGGTCGGGGCAGAAAGTCATTTCCACCATTCTCTTCTATGAGCCTTGGGGCGACCAGAGCTACGACAAGTTTGACCCCATGGTGCGCACGGTGAAACGCAAGGACGGCAGCTGGGCCTACGACTACAGTGTGTTCGACCGCTATGTGCAACTCTGCCTTGACTGCGGCATCGGTCCGCAAATCAATTGCTTCTCGATGGTGCCCTGGGACATGAAGTTCCGCTACTTCGATGAGGCACAGGGAAAGCAGGTGGATTTGGCGGCCACCACTTCGAGCAGCGAATACCGCGAGCTGTGGACGGCCTTCCTCACCGACTTTGCTGCCCACCTCAGGCAGAAGGGCTGGTTTGACCATACTTGCATCGCTATGGATGAGCGCGGACTGGATGCCATGCTCGACGCTTATCGGGTAGCACAAGAGGCTGTGCCCGGACTGAAAATGGCTCTGGCTGGAAACTATCATGCTGAACTGGTCGACAAGCTGCATGACTATTGCATCGCCTTTGGACAGGACTTTTCGGACGAGGAACTGGCTGTCCGCCGCCGTCAGGGCCGCGTGTCTACCACCTACACCTGTTGCAGCAACACCCACCCCAACCTGTTCAGCAACAGCCTGCCGGCTGAGGCTGCCTTCTTGCCCGTTTACTGCATCGCCAACCAGTTCGACGGTTACCTCCACTGGTCGTGGATGAACTGGGACGACAAGTCACTCACCGACACGCGCTACCGCCTCTTTGCCCCGGGCGACACCTATCTTGTCTATCCCGGTCCACAAAGTTCAGTGCGCTACGAACGTTTCATCGAGGGTGTGGCACTGGCCGAAAAGGTGCGCTTGCTGCGTCAGGAGTTGGACGCTTCGCAGCAGAGCGAACGCTTGGAACGTCTCAACCGGTTAGTGCAACGCTTCGAGCCGGATGACTATCCCGAAGGCGAAAGCGCAGCCACGCTGGTCGACGCGCTGAAGGCTGAGGTGAACCTGCCGTGACAGCCGGTTGGGGCACCGAAGCAAGGAAAGCCCAGACTAAAGCATACAGCAAAGGCTGGATAGTTTCCGCAACAAGGAAACTATCCAGCCTTTGTTCGTTGGTAATTGCTTTTTACAGGATAAATACAGCCGCCATGCCCGCACATGCCACGAGGGCACTCACTGCGGCTACGGCCACGGCACTGCGTTCAAAGCCCCGGCGGTAACGGTCGAGCGACACGAAGAACAGCACGAGCGGCAGAAGCCACAGCAGCTGGGTGGCGCAGTACAGCAGAAACTGGACGAAGGTATGGGCACTGGTGCCGAAGGGCGTGGCCCCGAACAGATAGAGGGGCGACAGCAGCACGGGGAGCAGGCTCACACCGGCCAGTGCGAGCATCCATTTGGGAAAGTCCAACATGGGTCAGGCAGTGAACTGAGAGAGGCTCAGGCTTGTTGAATCCAGTTGACAATCCAGCTGCCCACTTCCTTGGTGCCGTACTTTTCGCCACCCTCCACTTGGATTTCGGGCGTGCGCACGTTGGCATCCAAGCTGGCGTTCACCGCATCGCGCACGAGCTTGCCTTCGGCGGCGAGGTCGAAGTACTCGAACAGCATGGCCACCGAGAGAATCTGGGCCAGCGGGTTGGCTATGTTCAAGCCCTTAGCCTGTGGCCAGGAACCGTGGATGGGTTCGAACACGGGAGTGCCTTCGCCGGTCGAGGCCGAAGGCAGCAGACCCATGGAGCCGGTGATGCACGAGCCTTCGTCGGTGAGAATGTCACCGAAGGTGTTCTCAGTGACCATCACGTCGAAGAAGCGCGGCTCCTGAATCATGCGCATAGCGGCATTGTCGACATACATGTAGTCGGTCTGCACGTCGGGATACTGTTCGGCAATCTCCTGTGCCACCTTGCGCCACAGGCGTGACGAAGCCAGCACGTTGGCCTTGTCGACCACGGTGAGGTGCTTGTGCCGGCGGCGTGCATATTGGTAGGCCACATGCAGAATGCGCTCCACCTCGTGGCGGGAGTAGGCATTGGTGTCGTAGGCGTAGTCGGCTCCTTCCTTTTTCTCGCCGAAGTACATGCCGCCTGTGAGTTCGCGAATGCAAACAAAGTCGGCGCCGCTCACTAACTCCTGGCGCAGCGGAGATTTGTGTACGAGGCAGTCGAAGGTTTCGACGGGGCGGATGTTGGCAAAGAGGCCCAGCTTCTTGCGCATGGCAAGCAGGCCCTGTTCGGGGCGCACCTTGGCCGTGGGGTCGTTGTCAAACTTCGGGTCGCCTACAGCCGAGAAGAGCACGGCATCGGCTTCCTGACAAATGCGGAAGGTCTCTTCGGGGAAAGGGTCGCCTACCGCGTCGATAGCGGCAGCTCCGCACAGGGCGGGGGTGAAGGTGACTTCGTGGCCGAACTTCTGGCAAACGGCCTGCATGACGGCTACGCCTTGTTCGGAAATCTCGGGTCCGATGCCGTCGCCGGCAAGTACTGCAATTTTCAGGTTCATGGAGTGAGGAGGTATGTTGAAGTTTTTTGATAGATAGTCTTGTGGGGGCAGTGCGTTCTGATTAGAAGCTCTCCAGCATATTCAGCATCTTGATAGTAGCCTTGATGGCTGCGTCAGTCTGGTCGGCGTCCAATCCTCTGGTACGCACCGTTTTTCCTTGAAATTCCCAAGTGATGACCGTCTGCACGAAGGCATCGGTGCGTCCGCCCGGCGGGATGGTGACGTAGTAGCCTGTCAGCATGGGGAAGGGACGGCCCAGACGGTGCTTGTAGATGTCGCGAATGCCTCGCATGAAGGCATCATACTGGCCGTCGCCCGTGGCGTGTGCCTCATAGCACTGTCCGTCGATTTCGATTTTGAGCTGTGCCGTGGGTTTCAGACCGTAAGCGGTGGTTACAAGGTAGCTGATGAGTTTTACCCGGTTTTCGGGTGCATCATGCTTCAGCACATCGTTCACGATGTAGGGCAGGTCGTCCTGCGTCACCATTTCCTTCTTGTCGCCCAGTTCGATGATGCGCTCCGTCACGCGGCGCGTTTGTTCGGGTGTAAGCTCCAGTCCGTAGGTTTCGAGGTTTTTCAGGATGTTGGCCTTGCCGCTGTTCTTGCCCAGTGCATATTCGCGCTGTCGTCCGAAGCGTTCGGGCAGCAGGGCATTGCAGTATAGGTTCGACTTGTTGTCGCCATCGGCATGTACGCCGGCTACCTGTGTGAACACGCTTTCGCCTACAATGGGCTTGTTGGCCGGCACGGCAATGCCGCTGTAGCTTTCTACCAGTCGCGATATGTCGAAGAGCTTGCTTTCGTCGATGTGTGTGGCAATGTTGAAGTGGTCATGCAGAATGGCTTGCACGCTGGCCAACGGGGCGTTGCCGGCGCGCTCGCCCAGACCGTTGACGGCCGTGTGTATGCCTTGACAGCCACACAGGATGGCTGCCGACACGTTGGCAATGGCCAGGTCGTAGTCGTTGTGGGCATGGAAGTCGAAGTGCAGCTGCGTGTAACGCTTGCGCATCTTGCGGAAGTGCGACACGGCCGAGAGTGGGTCGAGCACGCCGAGCGTGTCGGGCAGCATGAAGCGGCGCACGTTGTGTTGGCTCAGGGCATCAACTAACTGGTAGACGTATTCAGGCGATTCCTTCATGCCGTTCGACCAGTCTTCGAGATACACGTTGACGGCAATGCCCAGCTCGTCGGCATAACTGATTTCGTGCAGGATGTCGGCAATGTGCTGTTCGGGCGTTTTGTGCAGCTGCAGCTCGCAGTGGCGGCGCGAACCTTTACACAGCAGGTTGATGACGCGGCCGCCGCACTGGTGAATCCAGTTGACAGACACGTGCTTGTCCACGAAGCCCAGCACCTCGACTGCGTGCAGCAGGTCGTGGCGTGCCGCCCATTGGCAGATGTCGGTGACAGCCTGCTTCTCGCCTTCGCTCACGCGGGCTGAGGCCACTTCGATGCGGTCTACCTTGACTTCGCGCAGCAGCTTCTTGGCAATTTGCAGTTTTTCATGCGGAACGAACGACACACCGCTGGTTTGTTCGCCGTCGCGCAGAGTGGTATCCATTATTTCCATAGGCAGGAGGCATTAGTGGCGGTGCGCTGCTTCGAAGGCTTCGATTTTGTCCTTGCTTTGCACCAGAAAGTCGATGTCGTCGAGCGCGTTTTCCAGACAGTACTTCTTGTAGCCGTTGATGTCGAAGTGTTCGCTACCGCCGGTGGCCAGGTTGGTCACGGTTTGGTTGGGCAGGTCAATGCGCACTTGCGTTTGAGGGTCAGCCTCGATGCTTTTGAAGAGCTGGGCCAGAAAAGCTTCGCTCACCACGACGGGCAGCACGAAGTTGTTCAGTTCGTTCTGCTTGTGAATGTCGGCAAAGAAAGAACTGATGACCACGCGGAAACCATAGCCGGCAATGGCCCAGGCAGCGTGTTCACGACTCGAACCGCTGCCGAAGTTGCGTCCGGCCACGAGCACGCAGCCGCTATAGGTGGGGTCGTTCAGCACGAAGTCCTTGGGGCTGCCGTCAGGATTGTAACGCCAGTCGCGAAACAGGTTTTCGCCAAATCCCTCCTTGTCGGTAGCTTTGAGGAAACGGGCGGGAATGATTTGGTCGGTGTCAACATTCTCTAAAGGAAGGGGCACGCAGGTGCTTTCTATGATGTGAAAGGGTTGTTTCATGAGTAATGTATGATGTATAATGGGTAATGTCTAATGTACCATGTACAATGTATAATGAGAGGGCTGCGCCGATGTCGTGGCCGTAGGCTTCATCATACATTAAATCAGCGTGCGCGGGTCAGTGATGACACCAGTCACGGCAGCAGCGGCAGCTACGAGCGGCGAAGCCAGACAGGTGCGTGAGCCCGGGCCTTGGCGGCCTTCGAAGTTGCGGTTCGACGTAGACACTGCCAGCTTGCCGGGCGGAATCTTGTCGTCGTTCATGGCCAGACAGGCCGAGCAGCCGGGCTGGCGTATTTCAAAGCCAGCTTCGGCCAGCACACGGTCCAGCCCTTCGGCCTTGATCTGGTCGAGCACGCGCCAGGAGCCGGGCACGAGCCAGGCCGTGATGTGTTCGGCCTTGTGCCGTCCGCGTGCAATCGAGGCGAAGGCGCGGAAGTCCTCAATGCGCCCGTTGGTACAGGCACCGAGGAACACGTAGTCAACCTGCTTGCCCAGCATCTGCTCGCCACCGGCAAACTGCATATAGCGCAGGGCTTTTTCGTCAGAGGCATTCTGCGGCTGGGGAATGCGCTGCGTGATGCCGATGCCCATGCCCGGGTTCGTGCCGTAGGTAATCATCGGTTCGATGTCGGCGGCGTTGAAGACCAGTTCCTTGTCGAAGACGGCATCGTCGCCGCTCTTCAGTTCACTCCAGGCAGCCACGGCCTGTTCCCAAGCTTCGCCCTGCGGAGCGTTCGGCCTGCCTTTCAGATAGGCAAAGGTCACCTCGTCGGGAGCGATGAAGCCGCCGCGGGCACCCATTTCAATCGACAGGTTGCACAGCGTGAGACGGCCTTCCATGCTCAGCGAACGCACGGCACTGCCTGCGTACTCCACGAAGTAGCCAGTGGCACCGCTGGTGGAGAGTTGGCTCATGAGGTACAGGGCCACGTCCTTGGCCGTCACGCCCTGTGCGAGTTCGCCTTCCACGCTGATGCGCATCGACTTGGGCTTGGCTTGCAGAATGCATTGCGAGGCCATCACCATTTCCACTTCCGAGGTGCCAATGCCGAAGGCCACTGCTCCCATAGCACCGTGGGTGGAGGTGTGTGAGTCGCCGCATACGATGGTCATGCCCGGCAGTGACAGACCCATTTCGGGACCTACCACGTGGATGATGCCGTTGTTGGGATGCATCATGCCGAAATGCGTGAGGCCGAAGTCGCGGCAGTTCTGTTCCAGCGTGTCAACCTGCTTCTTCGAGACGGGGTCTTCGATAGGCTTGTCCTGGTCGTGGGTGGGCGTGTTGTGGTCGGGCATGCAGTAGATGTGGTCGGGACGGAAGCATTTCAGTCCGCGTGCCCGCATTCCCGCAAAGGCTTGCGGGCTGGTCACTTCGTGGGCATACAGCCGGTCAATGTAGAGCTGGTCGGGACCGTCTTCCACGTGTTGCACCACGTGACTGTCCCATATCTTGTCGAAAAGTGTGTTCATGTGATTTTGTTTTTGGAGAGTTATTGGGGAGGTTATGAGGTTATCAGGTTATAAAGTTACAGCTTTAACGTTTGGGCATCATCCACTCAAATAGTAATTTGATAACCTTATAACCTAAAATCTCATAACCTAAGAACGCAACCTCATAATCTGATAGTTACTTCTTGAAACTGTTAATGGCATCGATGTAGGCTTCGACGCTGGCGGTCACAATGTCGGTGTTTGCACCGAAGCCGTAGTACACCGAGCCGTCGTATTCCACCTGCATGTGAACCTTGCCCACGTCGTCCGACCCACGGTTGATGGCCTGAATGGTGAACTCCTTGAGCGTCATCTTGCGGTGGATAATGTTCTTCAGCGCATTGATGGCAGCGTCCACCGGTCCGTTGCCTTCGGCGGCAGCTTGGAACTTTTCGCCTGCGATGTCCAGAATGATAGCCGCCACGGGCCGTACGCCGTGTCCGCTCGTCACCTGCAGGTAATCCAGCTTGATGCTGTGGGAGGCGGCGCGTTCCTCGCCAGCCAACACCAGGATGTCGTCGTCGGTCACTTCCTTCTTCTTGTCGGCCAGAGCCAAGAAACGCTGGTAAATGTCGTTCAGCCTTTCCTCGTTGTTCACTTCCACGCCCAGCACCTCCAAGCGGTGTTTCAGTGCGGCGTGGCCCGAGCGGGCCGTGAGGATGATGGAGTTGTCGTCGATGCCCACGTCCTTCGGGTTGATGATTTCGTAGGTCTCCACGTTTTTCAGCACACCGTCCTGGTGAATGCCGCTTGAGTGGGCAAAGGCATTGCGGCCCACAATCGCCTTGTTGGCCTGCACGGGCATGTTCATCAGCGAACTCACCATGCGCGAGGTGGCGGCAATCTTGCGTGTGTTGATGTTGGTGTCGATGTCCAGGTGGTGACACTTCAGAATCATGGCAATCTCCTCCTCCGACGTGTTGCCGGCGCGTTCGCCGATACCGTTGATAGTCACCTCCACCTGCCGTGCTCCGTTCAGCACGCCGGCCAGTGTGCAGGCCGTGGCCATGCCCAGATCATTGTGGCAGTGCGTGGAGATGATGGCGTGTTCGATGCCCGCCACGTGGTCACACAGGTACTTGATCTTGGCACCGTATTCGTGGGGCAGGCAGTAGCCGGTCGTGTCGGGTATGTTCACCACCGTAGCTCCAGCCTTGATGACGGCTTCCACCACGCGGGCCAGGTATTCGTTGTCGGTGCGCCCGGCATCTTCGGCGTAAAATTCCACGTCCTCCACATAGCGTTTGGCATATTTTACGGCAGCCACGGCGCGCTCGATGATTTCCTCGCGGTTCGAGTTGAACTTGTATTTGATGTGGCTGTCGCTGGTGCCGATGCCGGTGTGTATGCGTTTGCGCTTGGCAAACTTCAGGGCTTCGGCGGCGCAGTCAATGTCCTTCTCGACGGCGCGTGTCAGGGCGCAGATAGTGGGCCAAGTCACGGCTTTCGATATTTCAATCACTGAGTTGAAGTCGCCTGGGCTCGAAATCGGGAATCCGGCTTCAATCACATCCACGCCCAACGCTTCGAGCTGCTTGGCCACCTGGATTTTCTCAACCGTGTTGAGTTGGCAGCCCGGCACCTGCTCGCCGTCGCGCAGGGTCGTGTCGAAAATGTAAAGTCTCTCGCTCATATTCTCAAATAGTTTTTTTTCGAAAGGGCTTGCGGGCCGGCAGCACGGGGCTGTACCGTCCGCAAGGGCAGCCAGGCTGCCGTTGGATAAAAAAACAATGCCCACCTCCACACGGGCGGAAGTGAGGCATGGCGGTTCAGGGAGAAAAGTCTGGGCAGGCCATATAGCCGTTCAGGGGCAAGCCTGTGTTGCCATTCACTTCCGCGTGCCTTTTGCACGCAGGCTAATGAATAGCGAAGACAGTCGTATGTCCAGATTAAGACTTTTCATGCTTTGTTTTAGCTTTTTGCGTGGCAAAGATAGTGCAAGGCGAGCGAAATGCAAAAGAAAAGCTGAAAGATTTTCATTTTGCATTTCCGAGCCGCCGCCTATCTTATCAAAAGATAGTGCAAGGCGAGCGAAATGCAAAAGAAAAGCTGAAAGATTTTCATTTTGCATTTCCGAGCTTCTGGATAATCTGGAATATCCGGAAAGTCCAGAATATCCAGAATGTCCGGTCTCCCGCCACTATTAACTTTCCAGAGAAGATATACTTCACCTGCGATAGAAGATATACTGCTCTGAAAGGGGGATTTTCGGCTGGTTCAGCTACTGCCAGAATAGCGGCTCAGCTACCATAATATGTGTTGAGCCATTCGAAGCGGGCGTTGATCCACTCTTTCAGCGCATCGACATGGGCCATGTAGGCTGCGGTGGCATCGGTGTCATTGAGTTCTGTGTTGCCCAGTGTGCCCCACACGCGGTTGTTCAGCAGGGCCGAGGGGAGCAGCTGCCGGGCGGTGGTGTCGATGTAGTCGAAGAATTGTTGGCGGTGGGTGTAATAGTGTGCGAAGCGTTCCTTGACGCGGCTCAGAAAGTCGGCATCTGTGAAGAGCCGCCTATACCAGCTGTTGTTGCGTGCCCAGAGTCCGGTGGTGAGGTTAATGCCTTCGGGTGCGCCGGGCAGTTTGTAGTTGCCGTAGCTCAGGTCGAAGTCCCACAGGGGACCCATTTTCAGCTTGCCTTCGGGGGCGCGGTGCATGTAGCACGAGGTCCAGAAGTTGCAGTCGGGCGTTTTGGTGATTTCGTTGATGAGATACCAGTCGACAAAGGAGTCGGTGTCGAGATATTTGCGCCAACCCTCTTCGGGGTCTTTGTAGTTGACCGAGAAGAGGGTCCGTTCGGCCTGGTTCATGAAGTCGCGTATCTGGTTGTATTCCTCACTGTCGGTCTCCACGTCGGGGTCTTTGATGGTGTAGTGCGTCACGCCGGTGTTGAGGTCGGTCTTGAACCACACATCGTCGGGCTCAAGCCGCGAGTCAGGGTCTATTTCGAGCAGGAAACCACCCTCACCTTCGCCCAGATCCAGTCGGTTGTGGTCTACGGCTATTTGTTCACACAGGTCGTAGGAGCCGATGTGCTTGCCGTTGAGCACCACTTCGCATGGAGTCGCGTGGGGCGTGTAGTCGAGCAGTGAGAGTTCTTGGCTCATTTGAAAGGAGAGCAAGTTGCGCAGCAGGGTGGTGTCGAGGTGGTTGGCCAGCAGAATCCATCGTTTGTGGCTCTTCATGTCGAGCAGCTCGTGGCGGGCATCGAGTTTCAGAGCATAGGGTTTCTTGGGCTGCACCCAGGTGGTGTTGCCGCGTCCGCGCATGGAGAGCGAGCCTTGGTAGTTTTCGCTGCCTTCTGCGGTGAGCAACGAGATTTGTACGCCGGTAGTCCATTCGGTCTTGGAGGTGATGGGGTTGGCACCGGGCGTGTTGATAAAGGCAATGGGCTGGCCCGACTGGATGTCGGCGGCATTGAACGACTTGACTTCGACGGCCGACGAGGAAATCTGCACCTGTTCGCCCCGCGCGTCGGGCATGGTGAGCACGAGGGCCACCCAGTCGTCGTAAGGCTCGGAGGTGCGGGAGTCCTCGATGATAGCGCGGTATTGCCCTTGCTTGGGCTGTCCGTCGTCGGTGTAGGTCTGTTCCACGCGCGCCAGCCTGAAGTGTGTGGGCGGGGTGACGTAGGATGAGGCCCGGCTCACGCTGCCCACGCAGTCGAGCTGTATGGCACAGTCGGGGCTGCTCACGTTGAGGTCGAACAGGGCGTTTGAGGGATTGATGCGGAACTCTACGGCCACCTGTGCGCCGTAGGACAGTTGCAACACATTGCCTGTGAGCAGGGCAATGCCTGTGGGGGTGGTATAGGCTTGGGCAAATTCATACTGGCTGCCGTCGGCCAGGGTGATGGTCACGGTGTGTCGCACGTCGTCCTGCTCGATGCTCTGTATGATTTGCGAGGGGTTGGCCGGGTAGGGCGTGGGCATCTCTGAGATGACCACGTCGGGGTTGTCGGTGCTGTAGGTCTGAATCACATAGTAACCTTCGCTGTTCACCGTCACGCGCACCGAGAGTCCTGCGGTGCCGATGGCAGGAATGCGGTTCTCGTCCTTGTCGAGCAGGAGGATGAAGTTCTGCCCGTTGTCGTACGACACCATCCAGTAGCCGTCCTGGCTCACCTTTATGACCGGGGTGATGCCGTTCTTCCCGTCTTCACCGTCCTCCCCGTCCTTTCCGTCTTCACCGTCTTCACCGTCCTTCCCGTCTTCCCCGTCTTTTCCGTCCTGTCCGTTGGCTCCGTCTTTGCCGTCAGTTCCGTTCAGGCCGTCCTTTCCGTCTTGTCCGTCCTTACCGTCCACTCCGTCCTTGCCGTCCTGTCCGTCCTTACCGTCAGTGATGAGAATCTTCGAGCCGTCAGAGAAGGTGATGATCCAGCCCCGCTCTTCGTTGTAGAAGGGCGTGACATCGGTGATGATTTTGCCTTCGGCATAGGCCTGCCGCAGCTGTTCGGTGGCAGTTTCGAGCGAGGTGACGCGCTGTTCGAGCGCATCGAGGCGTTGGTTGACGGTGTCGAGGTCGGTACAGGCGGAGAGCCAGCCCGTCAGGAGCAAGAAGCAGAAAAACTGGAGAAGGTGTTTCATGAGGAGGAAGGGTAGGTTAGTCCCGCGTTGGAGGGAGCCGGTTAGTTTCCGATGTTGAATTGTCTGTTGTTCTCGCCATCGTGGTAGCCTTTGTCATAGCCTTCGGCATATCCCTTGGCGTAGTTTTGGCGTTCGGCCGCCGTTCGGAAACTGCTGCTTTCGTCGTAGGTGGCATTCGGCGTACGTACCGCTCCGTCGTCACATCCGGCGGCATATCCGTCCTCATAGCCCGCCTCGTAGGGATTGCGCGGGTCACGTCCGAGCACGGTGTCGGGCAGGGTGTAGGGCAGTAAGGTGTCGGCAGCGGGTACCGTTTCGGGTGCCAGTGTGGTGTCGGGTATGGCCACTTGCTGGTAGATAGTGTCGTGTATGGGCGTGCTGTTCCATGTCTTCTCGGCGTTGCTCGTCTGCTTCATGTAGACGATGCCGCCCACGATGAGCAGGCTGAGCAACACGAACGACAGGTTGCGCCAGCGGTTGTTCAGGTTTTGAGGATGATTGTGATTCATGTGGCAGATATTATTACAGCCGGCGTTTGCGTCCGGCGTCGATGCGCAGGAAGATAAAGAGCATGAGCGTGAAGCCCCACAGCGACGAACCGCCGTAGCTGAAGAAGGGCAGCGGAATGCCTATGACGGGGGTGAGCCCCATGACCATGCCTACGTTGATAAACACGTGGAAGAGCAGGATGCTCAGCACCGAGTAGCCGTAGACGCGCCCGAAGGTGCTGCTTTGCCGTTCGCTGAGGTGTATGAGGCGCAGGATGAGGGCCAGAAAGAGCAACAGCACGCCGGCCGAGCCCAGAAATCCCTGCTCCTCGCCTACGGTGCAGAAGATGAAGTCGGTGTCTTGTTCGGGCACGTACTTCAGCTTGGTCTGTGTGCCGTTCATGAAGCCCTTGCCTTCAAGCCCGCCCGAGCCGATGGCTATCTTGCTTTGGTTCACGTTGTAGCCCGCGTTGCGGTTGTCCTCGTTCATGCCCAGCAACACCTGGATGCGTTCGCGCTGGTGCGGTTCGAGTATGTTGTTGAGCGCAAAGTCGGCGGTGTAGAGGAAGGCCGTGCTGCCCAGAGTGAAGAGGGCGATGAGCAGGCAGACGTTGAGCCTTTGTGCCAGCCAGTGCCAGGTGAGGTGGCCCGTGGCGAAGAGGCACAGGGCGAGCAAGGCCCAGCTCACGTCGAAGGGCACCACGAAGTGTGACACGGCCAGTGACACGGCAATGACCGCCACACCGATTTGGGCATAGAGTTTGTCGAATCCCGTTTTCGGGGCATATACCCGCACCATGCCCATGGTGAACAGCCAAATCATGATGAGTACGGCGAACTCGCCCACCGAGGCCAGTGTGCCGGGCAGTTCGGTGTCGCCGTAGCGTATGCCCACTACAAAGTAAGCCACGGCTGCCACGGCGGTGAACAGGATGCAGCCTGGCATACCTTCGCGGTAGAACATCAGGAAGAAGGCGAGGTATACCAGTGCCGAACCGGTTTCGCGCTGCATGATGATGAGCACCAAGGGCAGCAGGATGAGTCCGGCGGCCTTGGCAAAGTTACGCATGTTGTTCAGGCTGAAGCCGTACTGGTTGATGAGTTTGGCCACAGCCAGTGCGGTGGCACACTTGGCGAACTCAGCGGGTTGCACGTTGCAGAAGCCCAGGTTGACCCACGAGCGTGAGCCCTTGATGTCCTTGGCCACGAAGGGCGTGATGAGCAGCACCACCATCATGCCCCAGTAGAAGAGGTCGGCCAGCGTGTCGTAGTATTTGTCGTCGGTCATCAGAATGACGAAGCCGAGGGTGAAGGCACAGCCGATCCACACCAACTGCTTGCCGGTGCGCACTTCCCAGTCGAAGAAGTTGGTGTCGCCTATTTCGTGTGTGGCTCCGCAGATGCTGAACCAGCCGCAGGCCAACAGGGTGACGTAGAGCAGTATCACCACCCAGTCGGCCTTGAACAGGGGAATTTTCGTTTCTTGAAGCATGGTACGGATGCGTTTGTATAAGTATTTGTTTTGTTATGTGGGGGATAAGGTTATGAGGTGTTGCGCTTCGCGCAGGTTATGAGGTTATAACATTACTGCTTGAGCGTACGAAGTTTCAACTGTTTCAATAGTGACTTTATAACCTAATAACCTAATAACCTAATAACCTAATAACCTAATAACCTTATCTCTCATAACCTGAGGGCACTGCGACCATACCCTCATCGCTCATAGTCTCCATATTTGATGTGCATATTCTCGAAGTGCTCGGCCTTGGCCATCGAGGCTTCCGAGAGTTTGCCGTTCAGGTACTGCTCCATGATGAGTGCACCGATAGGCACGCCGTAGACGTTGCCGAAGCCGCCGTTCTCGACATACACTGCCACGGCGATGCGCGGGTCGTTCATCGGGGCGAAGCCCATGAAGGCCGAGTGGTCGTGGCCGCGGTTCTGGGCTGTACCCGTCTTGCCGCACACCTCATATCCCGGCAGGTTGGCACCGCGGCAAGTGCCGTCGAGCACCGCCTTGCGCATTCCCGCTGCGGCATATTCATACCAGCGGCGGTCTACGCCCGTGTACTTCTTCTCGTAATAGATGGGGTCGAGCTTGCCGTCCTGCACCGCGCGCACCACGTGGGGCACCACATAGTAGCCGCGGTTGGCCACTGTGGCCGCCAGGTTGGCAATCTGCAGCGGTGTGGCCGTCACTTCGCCCTGCCCGATAGCAATCGAAATCACCGTCAGGCCGTTCCACGAGCGTTTGTATGCCTTGTCATAGTAGTCGGCGTTCGGAATCATGCCGCGCTTCTCGCCCGGCAGGTCGATGCCCAGCTTGTAGCCGTAGCCCATGGCCACCATGTAGTCCTTCCACTTCGTCATGGCCGCCTGGACCGAGCCGTACTTGTGCTTGTTGCTCAGCATACGGAAGAGGTTCCAGCAAAAGTAGGAGTTGCACGAGGTGCCGATGGCGGGCACGAGGTTGATGGGCGAGCCGTGTCCGTGGCAGCCCACGTGGAGGCCCTTGTAGTTGAAGCCGTGGTGGCACGGAAAGGCAATGTTCGGGTCGATGATTCCCTCTTGCAGTCCCACCAGCGCCTGTGTGATCTTAAAGGTAGAGCCGGGCGGATAGGTACCCATGATGGCCCGGTTGAGCAGGGGCTTCATCGGGTCGCGGCTCAGCGTCAGGTGGTGCTTTCCCCGGTCACGTCCCACCATGATGCGCGGGTCGTAGGTGGGCGATGAGGCCATACAGAGCACCTCGCCCGTCTTCGGTTCGAGTGCCACAATGGCTCCCAGCTTGCCCTTGAGCAGGCGTTCGGCCAGTTCCTGCAGGTCCTTGTCGAGTCCCAGTGTCAGGTTCTTGCCCGGCACGGCCTGCTTGTCGTATTTGCCGTCCTGATAGTGTCCCTGAGTGCGGCCGTGTACGTCGCGCAGCATGATGCGCATGCCCTTCACGCCCCGCAGTTGCTTTTCGTAGGAGCGTTCCACACCCAGCTTGCCGATAAAGTCGCCGCTCTTGTAGTAGCGGTCGGAGTCGGCCTCCAGTTCCTTCTGGCTGATTTCGCCCACATCGCCCAGGATGTGTGCGCCCATGTTGCAGGAGTATTGCCGGGTGGAACGTTTCTCCACGCTGAAGCCCTTGAAGCGGAAGAGCTTTTCGCGGAACTGCGAGAATTCCTCGGCGGGAATCTGGGCCATGAACAGCTGCGGGGTGTAGCGCGAGTAGCCCGGGTTCTTGTTGTGGTCCTTGATGTCGGCCATGCGCTGTTCGTACTCTTCGCGGCTGATGCCCACGGTCTGGCAAAAGTCGAGCGTGTCGACACCGCGCTGCTCCTGCATCACCACCATGATGTTGTACGATGGCTCGTTGTACACCAGGATGCGCCCCTTGCGGTCCATAATCAGTCCGCGCGAGGGGTATTGTATGTCCTTCCTGAAAGCGTTGGAGTCGGCGTTCTTCTTGTAGTCGTCGCTCCACAGCTGCAGGGTGAACAGGCGCAGCATGTAGACCAGTACAATGCCGGTGGCCACACCGCCAATCACGAATTTCCTGATTTCGAACAAGTTCTTTGAAGTGCTCATTTCCCGTTTCGTATAAGCTCCATAGCAATGATGAACAGCGTGGTGAGCAGTGTGCTGCCGGCGATGTTAATCAGCAGCGTCTGCCAGTCGAACAGCGAGAAGGTTTCGAGTGCGAAGAAGGCCGTGCAGTGGAGTAGGGTGGCCATGCAGGCGTAGCGCACGAATGATCCCCATTCCATGTTGCGGTAGGAGGGCACGAACTCCTCCTCGGCATCCGACGGGGCCGACAGCTTGAGCAGTGGCGGCACCAGCAGGCCCGTCAGGCAGGTGGCTCCCGCTGCCATGCCCGGCGTGTTGGTGAAGCAGTCTATCAGTAGCCCCATGGCAAATCCTGCCGTGACATACACCCAGCGGGATGTGTGGCTCGGCAGGATGAGCAGGAAGTATATGTAGGGCATGGGTGTGGCATAGCCAAAAATGTGAACGTGGTTGAACACGCACACTTGCAGCAGGAGCAGCATGGCCAACCAGCCTAAGCGGGACAACAGGGATTCTAACATGGGAAGGGGAGACTATATTATATAGGTGGGGAAATTAGGGGCACGTCAGGGCAACAGCGCAAAGCCGGGGCGTTTGAGGGGTGATGACGCGTTTAAGGTACGCCCCGAAG
Organism: Alloprevotella sp.; assembly: GCA_051868755.1. Classification (GTDB taxonomy): domain Bacteria; phylum Bacteroidota; class Bacteroidia; order Bacteroidales; family Bacteroidaceae; genus Alloprevotella. The sequence continues at coordinate 3,171 of JBJEAF010000001.1, read as the reverse complement.
GGGCAGCAGCGCATAGCCCAGGGCAACGCCCTGGGTAGAATGAGGCGATGATGCACGCCCTGAAAGGGCAAAAGCGTTTGTCCATAACGCTTGCCTTCTAACGCTTTTGCCCTTTCAGGGCGCATGTGCGGCGGTCAACCAACCCAGGGCGTTGCCCTGGGCTAAGTGCTCGTTGCCCCTTCGGGGCGTGCCTTGAACGCTTGACCACCGGCTTCGGGGCGTGCCTTGAACGCTTGACCACCGGCTTCGGGGCGTGCCTTGAACGCTTGACCACCGGCATCGGGGCGTGCCTTGATCGCTTGACCACCGGCTTGAACGCATTTCTTGCGAAACTTTCACCCGGTCCGTGTCACATGGCCTTGGCTTGCAGCGTGTCGATTTCGGCCTTGTAGGGCGTGGCTACCACCGACACGTCGCGCAGGTTGGCAAAGTTCGTGCCCAGTGTCACATCGAGGCGGTATGACTGTCCGTCGGCTGAGTTGCTGATTTTGCGTATGCGTCCCACAAAGATACCGGGCGGGAACACGGCCGAGTAGCCGCTGGTTTCGACCGCCTGGTTCAGCTGCACCTTGGCGTAGCGCGGCACGTCGTCGACAAAGGCCGACATCATGCTCCGCCCGTCCCATTGCAGGTAGCCAAAGTAGTTCTGTCCGCGAATGCGGCAGCTGATGCTCGACTTGCGGTTGGTCACGGGAATGACCAGCGAGTGGTGCTTTGCGGTCAGGTAGACGATGCCCACCACGCCGCCGCCGCCCACTACGCCCATTTCGGGTTTCACGCCGTCGTCCTCGCCTTTGTCGATGACTAGGTAGTTGTCTGCGCGTTCGGCACTGTTCGATACCACCTTGGCGGGCAGCAGGGTGTAGCCTTGCAGCCGTTGCCTCATCAGCTTCTCGGTGAGGGTCGTGTCGTTCGTGGCAGTGGTCAGTGCCTGTCTCAGGAGTTCCGTTTCGCGCTGTAGGGCCAGATTCTGGTCGGTCAGCTCGCGGTTCACCTCTTTCAGGTTCAGGTAGCTCACCACATCGGCATACAGTCCGTTCACGGCGGCCACTCCGCTGTTGGCCGCACTGAACCATACGCTGCCCTGATAGCTGTTGAAGCGGAACAGCAGCAGCATACTCACGGCCTCGAACAGCACGAACAGCAGCACGAAGTTGTATTTGCGGATAAAGTCGAGCAGGTTCATTCTCGGGAGTTTGATTCTGTGTGGTGGGGTGTTGGGAGCTTAGAGTTTGGGACAAATAGGTTTATTGTATTTGGGCGGACAAATCGCCCGCCCAAATGTGATTCTTATAAACTCTAATCTCCAAGTTCCAAAGCCCTCATCACCTCATCAGGAAGGTGAACTTCTCCACGTTCTTCAGGGCCACGCCGGTACCCTTGGCAACGCAGAGCAGAGGTTCTTCGGCCACGTGGAAGGGGATGTTGATTTTGTCGCTCAGTCGCTTGTCGAGTCCGCGCAGCAGCGCGCCGCCGCCGGTCAGGTAGATGCCGTTCTTCACGATGTCGGCATAGAGTTCGGGCGGTGTGTTGGCCAGGGCGTTCACCACGGCCTGCTCGATTTTGGCAATCGACGTTTCGAGGCAGTGGGCGATTTCCTGGTAGCACACGGGCACCTCCATAGGCATGGTCGTGATGCGGTTCGGTCCGTGTACCACGTAGTCCTCGGGCGGGTTGGGCAGGTCGGTTAGTGCGGCGCCCACGTTGATTTTGATGCGTTCGGCCATGCGCTCGCTCACCAGCACGTTGTGCTGCCGGCTCATGTATTCGCGAATGTCGCTCGTGAAGTCGTCGCCGGCCATCTTGATAGAGTTGTTCGACACGATGCCGCCCAGCGAAATCACGGCGATTTCAGTGGTGCCGCCGCCTATATCGACAATCATGTTGCCTTCGGGTGCGTTCACGTCGATGCCGATACCGATAGCGGCCGCCATCGGTTCATAGAGCAGGAACACGTCGCGGCCTCCGGCGTGTTCGGCCGAGTCGCGCACGGCGCGCAGCTCCACTTCGGTCGAGCCGCTCGGCACACCGATGACCATGCGCAGCGAGGGCGAGAACAGGCGTTTGCCCGAATGCACCTTCTTGATCAGTCCGCGCATCATCTGTTCGCAGGCGTTGAAGTCGGCAATCACGCCGTCGCGCAGCGGACGGATCACGCGAATCTTGTTGTTCGTTTTTTCATACATCAGCTTCGCGTCGTCGCCCACGGCAATCATCCGTTCCGAATGGGTGTCGAGTGCCACCACCGAAGGTTCGTTCACGGCAATCTCATCGTCGGCAATGATGATGGTATTGGCCGTACCCAAGTCGATGGCCAGCTCTTGGGTGAAGGAAAAGAGTTTTGAGAAGAATCCCATAGCAGCAGGTCGGGGCTAATTATTTAGAAAACCAAGCGTGAATAGCAGTGTCGTAGTGGCTGCTGACGCCAAATGCGCGGGTGGCAAACCAGCGTCTTTCCTCCAGTTCGGTCTGTGCGCCGTTCTTCTCCACAATGTCGAGCAGGGGCTTGTATTCTGCCTTCGAGGGCACAATCACTACATCGTTGAAGTTCTTCGCACCGGCGCGGATGAGCGAGATGCCGCCTATGTCGATCTTTTCGATGATGTCGGCTTCAGAGGCACCGCTGGCCACGGTCTGCTCGAAGGGGTAGAGGTCTACGATGACCAGGTCGATTTCGGGAATGTCGTACTGGGCCATCTGTGCCTTGTCCTCAGCCAGTTCGCGACGGCCCAGAATGCCGCCGAACACCTTCGGGTGGAGCGTCTTCACGCGTCCGCCCAGAATAGAGGGGTAGGTGGTCACTTCCTCCACCTTCTGGCAGGGGTAGCCCAGTGATTCAATAAACTGCTGCGTGCCTCCTGTCGAGAGGAACTGCACACCATTCTCGTGCAACTTGGCCAGAAGGTCTTCCAGTCCGTCCTTGTGGAACACCGAAACCAGTGCGGTCTTAATCTTCTTTGTGGTAGACATAGTTTATCTTGTTTTTTTGTGAGTATACGTATAGAGTGGGAAATCAGCTGCAAAATTACAGCTTTTTTAGCTGAGCCGCCAAATTAAAGGAGAAAAAGCGTGAGAGGGAAGGAAAAAGTTGAAGGTTAAGGTTTTGAGTTGAGAGTTGGATGTTGAAAAGTCGAGGGCAAAGAGTTGAGAAGTCGAGGGCAAAGAGTTGAG